>NZ_JBVVQY010000006.1:96127-163207 GCF_055811615.1 Mesorhizobium sp. WSM4807 | reverse complement strand
GCGGGGCACCGGGCTTCAGGTTTTCCGGGGTCAAAAACACCCCCCCCCGGCCCACTAAACGCCTACAATCCCGGGGGTTTTGGGGCAAAAAAAACCCCCGCTCTAGCTCTTTGCTTTAACGCATTTTGTCGGACGCCAAACGAAGACGTTTGGCTGCAAAATGCTACGACGCTGCCACTTCCGCTGGTTTGGTCGCTTTCTTCTGCAGATTGAGCAGATTGCCGAGCAGGATCAGCAAGGCTCCGCCGGCGGTGAAAGCGTCGATCTGCTCCTGATACAGCAGCCAGCCGATCAGCGCCGACAGCGGCACGCGCAAAAAGTCCATCGGCGAGATGACGGTTGCGTCGGCATAGGCGAGCGCGCGGGCCATGCAGAAATGCGACGACATGCCGGTGAAGGCGATCAGCAGGAGCCACGGCCACAGTTCGAGCGGCGGGTTGCGCCATTCGTAGAGCGCCGGGACAAGGCCGAGCATCGACTGGATGACCAGCATCCAGAAGATGATGGACACGACGCTGTCCGTCCGCGTCAGCGATTTGACCAGGACCACAGATATACCGAAGCAGACCGCGGCACCCAGCACGACAACATGTCCCGGATCGACGGCACCGACGCCCGGACGGACGATGATCACCACGCCGATCAGCCCGAGCACGATGGCCGCAAGTCTGGGCCGGCTTAGTCTTTCACCAAGAAAGCCGACCGCCAGAATGGCCGTCCAGATCGGCGTCGTGAATTCGATGGAGATCAGCACGGCCAGCGGGATCAGCGTCAAGGCGTAGAGCCATGCCGCCTGGCCGACATAATGGACGACGTTGCGGGCGATATGGGCCAAGGGGCGTTTGGTGTGCATCGCTGCAAAACCGCCCGACATCATCACCAGCGGCAGGAGGATGAAAAAGCCGATCACCGAGCGCAACTCCAACACCTGGAAGACATTGAGCTCGGCTGTCGTGGCGCGGCCGGCGACCGACATCGTCAGAAACGAAGCAATCGACAGCGCCATCCAGAATGCGGCCTTGGGGAGCGAGGGTGAGGGTGCCATGCGCGTATGTCGCAAGCCGCGACTTTGATCGCAACCGCTAGTCGGCGCATTCGGCTAGGCCAAAGGCGGCGCGATGCGAAAAGGTCATGTTGAAGACGGAACCTGCCGTGACGGAAGGCGTTGATCCTCAGTATTTGCCCGACCTTGGCAGGAAGTGTCTCCGATCTCAAGGAGGAGAGATTCGATGAAATCATTCGTGCGATTTCTATTTGCCGGCGGGCTGCTAGCTGCGGCCGGCGCGGCTCATGCCGACGAGGCAAATTTCCTCAGCTCGTTCCAGGGGAAATTCACCGGCAAGGGTACCGTCCAGGTAGACACCGATGCACCGACGGTGAATGTCTCGTGTAACTTCAATTCCGATGCAACCTCGACGTCATTGTCCCTGGACGGCAGCTGCCGCGGTCTTATCGTGGTGACGCGTGCCATCAGCGCGGATCTGAAGTCCAGCGGGACGAAGTACACCGGCGTTTATGTCGGATCCCGCACCGGGCCGGCACAGCTCAGCGGCAGGCGCTCGGGCAATGCGATCAATCTCGGCATCCGCTGGGCGAAGAATGTCAACGGTGATCGCAAGGCGCAAATGACGGTCGAGAAAACCAGCGGGAACGGCATGCGGCTGACGGTCACCGACCTCGATCCGAAGACCGGCGAGAAGGTGGTGACCAGCCGGATCGATCTGCGACGCAGCTGATCTTCTTGTCTGGCACGATCTTTTCCGAACCGAAGGCTCAGTCCTCGATCGGTTCGGGCGGGTAGGCGCCGCGGCCCTTGCCGAAAGTATAGCCGGTCTCCACCGCCTTGCGGCCGAACTTGTCGCGCAGCGTGTCGATGGCGCCTTCGGCCATGGCCCGCTTGCGCGACTGGATGTCGACGAGGTCGGGCGGATCGGCCTTTTCGTCGTCCGAGAGGTCGCTGACGCCGATGCCAAGCAGCCGGTATTTCGTGCCATCCGCTTCCTTGCGCAGCAGCTCGAGCCCGGTCGAAAAAATGCGGTCGGCCAGCCGTGTCGGGTCGCCGAGCTGGCGGTTGCGCGTGCGGGTCTTGAAATCCTGGGTCTTCAGCTTCAGCACGACGGTGCGCCCGGCGATGCCGGATTTCTTCAGCCGCCCCGAGACTTTTTCGGACAGCGCTCTCAGCACCGAAACCAATTCATCCAGGGACGCAATGTCGGTGTCGAAGGTGGTCTCCGCCGAGACGCTTTTCGCATCCTGGTCGGGATGGACGCGGCGCTCGTCCTCGCCGCGTGAAAGATGGTAGAGCCGGTCGCCCATCACGCCGTAGCGGCGCATCAGGTCATTGCGCTCCAAGCGCTGCAATTGGCCGATGGTGCGGATGCCGTCCCGTTCAAGCGTGGCGGCGAAAGCTTTTCCCACGCCCCAGATCAGCGTCACCGGCTGCCCGGCCAGGAATCCGGTCGCCTCGGCCTCACCGATCACCGAAAAGCCGCGCGGCTTGCGAAAGTCCGACGCCACCTTGGCCAGGAACTTGCAGTAGGAAAGGCCTGATGAAACGGTGATGCCGATCTCTTTCTCCACGCCGAGCGCGAAGCGCGCCAGCACAACCGCCGGTGGCAAGCCATGCAGGCGCTCGGTGCCGGCAAGGTCCAGAAACGCTTCGTCGATGGAGATCGGCTCGACCAGCGGCGTCAGCGCCTGCATCATGGCGCGCACCTCGCGGCCGACGCGACCATATTTTTCCATGTCCGGCGGGATGACGACCGCTTCCGGACAGGCTTCGAGCGCCTTGAACATCGGCATCGCCGAGCGCACCCCATGGATGCGGGCGATGTAGCAAGCGGTGGAGACGACGCCGCGCTTGCCGCCGCCGATGATCAACGGCCGGTCCTTCAGCGCCGGGTTGTCGCGCTTTTCGACCGCCGCATAAAACGCGTCGCAATCGATATGGGCGAGATGCAGCCGGTAGAGCTCCGGATGACGGGCAAGCCGTGGACTGCCGCAGCGTTCGCAGCGCCGTGCCTCGCTGCGCTGAAAGGTCAGGCAGTCGCGGCAAAAACCGTGATCGGGATTGTTGACAGGAGCCGCCATCGCTGCGAACATAAAGAGAACAAAGGCAATGGTACGTCAGGACGGACGCCACGACAAGGCGGTGGGCCGGGAGAGAGTTCGTGAATACGACCATAGCGCCGCTGGTGCCCGAGCTTTGGGCGGATTTCGAAGATCTGTTCGGTAAGCAAGGCGCCTGCTACGGCTGTTGGTGCACACATTTCCGGCTGTCGCCGGCAGTGCGCCGCGCCAGCAACCGGGAGCGCAACAAGGACCACATCAAGGCGCGGATCGAGGCCGGGCCGCCACCAGGCCTGCTGGCGTTCGAGGATGGCAAGGCGGTCGGATGGATGCAGATCGGCCCGCGCGCCGACGTGCCCGAATGGAACAATAAGGGCAGGGGGTCGGCGCCGGTCGATCCCGCCGACGCCACGGATCCGGGCGTCTGGGCGATCTCATGCTTCTTCATCCGCGTTAAGGCGCGCGGCAGGGGCGTGACGCACCGGCTGGTCGAAGGCGGCATCGAGTTTGCTCGCCAGAATGGCGCGCGGCTGGTCGAGGCGTGTCCGATCGACCTGTCGAAAGATTCGCGTTCGATCGGGCTGTTCGTCGGCTCGTCGCGGGTCTTCGAGAAAGCCGGCTTCGAGAGGCTGGTCGAGCGCAAGGCAGGCCGGCCGCTGATGCGACTGGTGCTTTGAGCCAGTGCCGCTGTGCGCGCCGCTGCCGCGGCGGTCGCTCGGCGGCGGCCAAACCGTCGCGGCCGGCCTGCATAGTCAGACAGTTGACGTCCAGCAGGAATAAATCCGCCTGCGGCCCGTTCCTCCTCGGATTTTTCCATGGAGGCTATCGATGTTTCATTTTTCCCAGACCACTCGCCCGATCCGGTTTGTCTGTCGGCCGGAAGATCATGGCGTCATCGCGCCGCCAGTGGCGGCCAAGACGGTCTTGCCGGACTGGTTCCGCAAATTGCCGGCAGTCGATGCGCAGCCCGCCGTCCCTTTGCCGTTGCAGGCGCCGGACCAGATCGTGGCGACCGGGCTGAGTTCGCCTGACGGCCGAAGACCGGCACCTCCTTCGCGGCGCCATTTGTTGCCGCCGCAGCGGCGTTGATGAAATCGGCAAACAGCAACGCCACCGCAGCCGACATTCATGACGCGCTCGGCAAGTCGGCGGAAGATCTCGGCGCGCCGGGAAAGGACGCCGTCTTCGGCTGGGGCCTGCTCAATGCCCGCGGGGCTTGCGTCGTCACGCCGAGGAAGGCGACGTGAAGCTTCACTGTTGATGCCGAAGGGACAGCCGGGGGCGCGAAGGATCACTACAAATCGGCTTCTAGCGCCAAGGAGGGATTGCACCTCGTCCGTTTCCGCTTACGGTTGCGGTTGGCGTTTTTGTCACAAGAATAGCAACGGAGATTCTGCGTGAACCGTGTTCTTCCGGCCGTCTTTGTCCTCGCGCTCAGCGCACCCGTCTTCGGCCAGACCGTTGACAACGAGGGTGCGAAGCAGCTCTCCGAAAATCTGTCCCGCTATATCGGCAGTAAGGCGAGCAGTCTCCTGAAGGTTTCCGTGGAAGGCGACGCTTACAAACTCGCTGTCGACGTCAAACCTGTCGTGGACCTGCTGGCGGCGCAGCATTCCTTCAAGTTCGACTTCAGCCCCTACGCATTGCTCGTCAAGCCGGGCAGCAACGGGACATGGAGCGTCTCGGCGGATGTGTCGCAAAGCGGTTCCTTCGAGTTCAAGGGGCCAGAGGGCCCGCAGAGCATGCAGTTCTCGATTACAGACGGCAAGTTTTCCGGCGTCTACGATCCCGAACTGGCAGCTTTCACCAGCGCCACACACTCGATGGCCGGAATGACGATGAATTCCCGGGACACCATGCAGCGCGCCAAGGTGAGTACCGGCGCCGGTACTGCCACCATGAACGCAACCAAAGCTGCTAATGGCGGCGTGGATTTCACCGCGACGCAGACGGTCGCCGATTTCGCCGAAGCACTTGATTTTGACGACCCCAAAAGCGGGTTGAAATTCCCGCTTACGATCAAATCACCGGAGCTGTCGGTGAATGCGACCGGCAAAGGCGTGCGGACAAAGCCGTTTCTCGATCTGCTGGCATTTGCCGTCGCCAATGAAGACGAGACCAAGCTGAAGGCCAACCAGGCGCAGCTCAAATCACTTTTGCTCGCCGCGCTGCCGCTGTGGGAGCGGATCGACGGCAGCTACGGATTGAAGGACGTTACTGTCGAAAGCCCGGTTGGACATTTCGGTGCGGCGGAGCTGGGCACCAGCTTCGGGTCCGACGGCATCGCCCAGAACGGAGCAATCAACTATACGATCAAGGCCGCAGGATTGACGATCCCTCCGAATCTTGTGCCCGCCTGGGGTACGGCGCTGCTGCCCACCGACATCAATCTGAATTTCGGCGGCGCCAACTTCGATCTCTACAGCATGGCGAAAAAGGCGATCGAAGCCTTTGATCTAAACAAGAATCCGCCGCTGCCGGCTGACTTTGGCGATCAGATCAAAGCTGATTTCATGGCCAAGACGCCGAAATTTGTCATCGGCCACAGCACGGTGAGGAACGGCGACATGGAAATCGCGATGGAGGGCGAGATGACGTTCCCCGGCATGAAGCCCGAGGCAAATGTGACGATCGATATTGCAGGCTACGACAGAATTGTGGAAAGCCTGCAGGCGGCGGCGAAGTCGGAGCCGGAAGCCGCGCAATATGTGCCGGTGGCGCTTGCGATCAAGGGATTCGGCAAGACGCTGCCGGACGGCCGCATCGAATGGGTCGTCAACGGCAAGCCGGACGGTTCGGTCACGGTCAATGGTGTCATGGTGAAGCCGGCCGATCCGGTTTCGAATGATGAAGGCGACGACAGCGAAGAAGAAACGACGCCGTAGGCGTTTTCGCGATCCGATCGTCGCTCATATCGAATGTTCATGGTCGTCGTCGCCAAGCGGCAGCGCCCGCAGCGCCTTGCCGACGGAAGCCGGCCGCGTGCCGGTTTCCTCCGCGAACCGCATGAGCGTCGGCTCGTGGGCGAGGATGAACTGCAGCACGCCGGCCAGGAACCCCGGCTCGCCGGCGGCAAGGCGGATGGAATGCGCCTCGATGCCAGTGATCGCCAGGAAACGGGGCAGAAGTTCCGGATCGGCGGCAACGAAGCCCAATGCCTTCACGGCAATGATTTCCGCTTCCTCGCGCATTGACGCTGCGTTTGCCATCACTACCTTCTTGCGCGGTGGAATGAGTCTCTTTTTGGCAGTAATTGCAAGCGTCGGCTGCGGCAAGCCACCTAGCTCTGCAATGCGGTGTTCGACGTGAAATCCGAAGCTTTTCCGGCAGCCGGTTTCCGTTTCGTCAATTATATTGCCGTAGAGTCGAGCAGGGTTTGGTGCGTACCGGCGAGGGCGCATGACGGCAACCTTCGAGCGGAAGGCAGGCCGGGACGGGAATTTGATGCCTAAGAAGGTCATGATTGTCGAGGACAATGAGCTCAACATGAAGCTCTTTCGCGACCTCATCGAAGCGAGCGGCTACGAGACGGTACGCACACGCAACGGCCTGGAAGCGCTGGATCTGGCGCGACTGCACAAGCCGGACCTCATCTTGATGGACATCCAACTGCCCGAAGTATCGGGGCTGGAAGTGACCAAATGGCTGAAGGAGGACGACGACCTCCATGTCATACCGGTCATTGCCGTCACCGCATTCGCGATGAAGGGCGACGAGGAGCGCATCCGCCAGGGTGGCTGCGAAGCCTATATTTCCAAGCCGATCTCGGTGCCGCGTTTCATCGAAACCATCAAATCCTACCTGGGCGACGCCTGATGCGCCCTTCCAGCCGAGCCGGAGCTTTATAAGATGACCGCACGGATCCTCGTCGTCGACGACATCCCTGCCAATGTAAGGCTGCTCGAGGTCCGGCTGCTTGCCGAATATTTCGAGGTGCTGACAGCCACCAACGGGCTGGACGCGATCGAGACCTGCGAAAACGGCAAGGTCGACGTCGTGCTGCTCGACGTGATGATGCCTGATATGGACGGGTTCGAGGTCTGCCGGCGGCTGAAGAGCGATCCGGCGACGTCGCACATCCCGGTCGTCATGATCACCGCGCTCGACCAGGTTTCGGACCGGGTGCGCGGCCTCGAGGCCGGTGCCGACGATTTTCTGACCAAGCCGGTCAATGATCTGCAATTGATGACGCGCGTCAAAAGCCTGGTCAGGCTGAAGACGTTGACGGACGAGCTGCGCCTGCGCGCCTCGACCACGCGCAATATCGGCATCGAGGAGCTGTTGAGCCGCAACTTCGCATCCGCAGACACCGCGCCGAAGGTTCTGCTGATCGACGAGCGCAAATCTTCCGTCGAGCGCGTCCAGAAGATGCTGCGCGGCAGCGCCGACCTCGACATTGCCACCGATCCGCATGCCGGCTTCTTCCAGGCCGCCGAGACGCCCTACGAATGCGTGATGATCTCGACGGCCTTTGCTGATTTCGATCCGCTCAGGCTCTGCTCGCAACTGCGTTCGCTCGATCGCACCCGTTTCGTGCCGATCATCCTTCTGGCGCAGCAGGGTGAGGAGGGGCGCATCGTCCGCGGCCTCGAACTCGGCATCAACGACTATCTGATGCGGCCGATCGACCAGCAGGAGCTGACCGCTCGGCTGCGCACGCAGGTGCGCCGCAAGCGCTACAACGACCAGCTTCGCGCCAGCGTCACCCAGACCATCGAGATGGCGGTGACCGACGCCCTGACGGGATTGCACAACCGCCGTTACCTCGACAGCCATCTGCAGACGCTGTTCGACCGTGCCGTGGCCCGGCGACGGCCGCTGTCGATGATGATCACCGATCTCGACCGCTTCAAGACCATCAACGACGCACATGGCCATGACGGCGGCGACGAGGTGCTGCGCGAATTCGCGCGGCGGCTGCGCAAGAATGTGCGCGGCATCGATCTCGCCTGCCGCTTCGGTGGCGAGGAGTTCGTCGTGGTGATGCCGGACACGGACGGCGCGGTCGCCGAAAAGGTCGCAGAGCGCATTCGCGCCGAAATCGCCCATATGCCGTTTGCCGTTGGTCATGACGGCAACACGATCGAGGTTACCGTCAGCGTCGGCGTGTCGTCGGTGCTGAAGGGCGTGGATACGGTTGCCGGGCTGATGAAGCGCGCCGACCTCGCGCTCTACGAAGCCAAGAGCGCCGGCCGCAACCGCGTCGTCGCCAACGCGGCCTAAAGTCCGTTGATATTCAGCTGACCTGCAAATGGCAGTGTCCTGCGCTTCCGGTACTGACTTACCCGAACGCACGCTCCGTCCCGGTTTTCGGGAGCCATTTTCGACTCAGCCTCACCTGAATCTCAACAGACCTCAGTTCAGAGGCAGGCGCCGACGCCTGATTATCCAGTCAGTGCGACAGGGTTACGAATTTACCTTAACGCAAGCGATTCGCCGGGCTTGGTTAAGAAATTGTTGATTTTCACAGGCTGTTGCGCAAATGTGCAGACCAATGACGGAACCGGCGCGAGGGTAGATCGCCGGGTCGATCCGAAGAATACCCCATGATTCAGGTCCGCCGCATCTCCTGGGTCCGTGGGGTCGGCCGGCCGGCGCTGGCACATAGTGGCCTCCTCGTACCGCTGCCAAACGCCGACCGGCCCCCTCTCAAAATGACATCAAGACTCTGCGCCAAGCATTGGAATTTTGGACTTTTCGAAGCCTTGAAAACAAAAACGCCGCCCACAGGGCGGCGTTTTGGCTTTAAAGCAGGAAACCAGATTTACTTGATTTTGGTTTCCTTGAACTCGACGTGCTTCTTGGCGACCGGATCGTATTTGCGGAACGACAGCTTGTCCGTCTTGGTGCGGCTGTTCTTGCTGGTCACGTAGAAGAAACCGGTGTCGGCGGTCGACAGAAGCTTGATCTTGATGTTTGCGGCTTTGGCCATTGTATCAGTCCGTTATGTTCGTGGGGTTTTGGCCGCTGGAGCACGGGGAAACACCCGGACGCGGGAAACTTGGCGCGACACATAAAGAACGCGCCCGGAAAGTCAACCCCGTGAGGCTGCCTCGTCCTTCTCCCCTTGTGGGAGAAGGTGGATTGGCGCGCAGCGCCAAGACGGTTGAGGGGTGCTGGACGGAGTGCCGTCAGTGCCAAGCTGGAGCACCCCTCATCCGACCGAGCGGAGCCTGTCCTCGGGCTTGCCGGAGGCAAGACCCGTGGGCTCGGCCACCTTCTCCCACACGGGGAGAAGGGAAGGCTGCTTTCCGATTCTATGCATCTTCCTTAATTGGAGCGGCCTTCTTCCAGTCTCCCGTGGTGTTCCACCAGCGGTTCGGGTTGGAGCGGTCGTCCAACCCCTTGGAGCGGCTGGCGAGGATCGGCTGGATGCGGATCACCGGCTCCTGATAGCTGTGGGCCTGGAAGATCGTTTCGATGATGCGGGCCGCCAGCGCCTGGTCGTCGGGCAGCTCGAACGACACTTCCACCGTACCCGGCCGTCGGCGCAATTCCGTCTCGGCGCCGGCGGCAGCGCCTTCGAGCGGCCGGTAGCGCTCGATGCCATGCGCCGACTGATAGGCATTGCTGTCGTATTTGTCCATGGTCAGCGGCGCGATCGCGACCACCGCTTCCATGATGCGGTCAACATCGCCGACCGGTGCTTGAAAGGTCACGAGCAGCAGCAATTCCATCCGCACCGATTTTGTTTCGAACCCGGAGTCGATCATGGTGGCATCCTCAAATTCGTGGCGTGTTGCTGACAATCTATCCAAGTGCTGCTGACACGGTTATGTCAGCAGCCTCGCGCCACATGAGGCATCGATCGGTCTTTCTACAGGATTTTTCGGACCAGCCTGGCGCCGACCAGCGCGATATAGAAGGCGAAGAACATGCCGAGCGCCCAGCCGAAGCCCGAGGGTCCGAAAAGGTCCATGCCGATGCCGATCGCCTGCGGGCCGAGCACCATGCCGACACCGTAGCAGAGCACGAAGGCAGCGTTGGCCGAGGCCAGGTCGTGCCCGGAAAGCTGCGAGCCGAGATGGGCCAGCCCGATCGTGTACATGGCCGCGACCACGCCGCCCCAGACGAACAGAAGCGCCGCCATCAGGTGCCAATTCTGCGCGAAGTGCGGCATGAAGATGGTGCCGGCAAGGCCGATGATTGCACAAGCCAGAAGCAGATAGCGGCGATCGCTGACACGGTCGCTGATCATGCCGAGCGGGATCTGCAACAGCACGTTGCCGAGGCCGATCATGGTGAGCAGCAGGGCGGCGTTGGCCTCGGAGTAGCCGATGCGATTGCCATAAACCGGGAACAGCGCAAAGCCGCCGGTCTCGACCGCACCGAACACCAGCACCGCGGCGGTCGCCGTCGGCACCAACCAGATGTAGCGCAGGAAGTTGCTGGTTTCGCCATTGGAGACGATCGTCGGGCTCTCGTTGCGTGCCGCCAGAACTGGAATGGCGGCCAGCGTCACCAGCGCCATGATGACGCCGAAGGGCAGGAAGCCGGTGCTGCCGAGATGGGCGAACAGCCACGGCCCGGCGGCAAAGCCGAGCGACAGCACGGTGGCGTAGATGCCGAGGACAAGGCCGCGCCGGTGCGGCGGCGCCGATGTGCTGATCCAGAATTCCGACAGGATGAACAGCACCGTCAGCGCGATGTGCAGCAGGACGCGCAGCGGAAACCACATCCAGAAGTCCGGCGCGAAGTGGAAGCCGACAAAGGCCAGCACTCCCGTGGCGATCATGGCCAGCATCGTCCAGGCGACGCCGAACCGCATGGCGAGCGGGGTGGCGAGCGGTGCGCCGACGATCGAGGCGAGGCCGGCGACAGCGGTGTTGAAGCCGATCATCGACGCCGAATGGCCGCGCGTTTCGAGGATGACGCTGAGCAGCGGCATGCCGAGGCCGATGGCGATGCCGACGACGCTGATCGACGAGATCGCCGCGATCATTGGCAGCCAATGTACGCGTTCTTCGACCTCTTGCTGGGTATCGACTGTCATGGGATGTGAATGCTCTATGCTCTACAGAATTTCGCGAACGAAGCGATTGCCGACAAGCCGGTAGAACGGCACGGAACCACCGGGGCGCAGCAGCGGATCATCGACGAGCCGCTTTTCCAGCTCTTCGAGGATAGCCCTGGTGATGTCGGGAATATCAGCTTCTCTGGCCTTGGCGAGCGGCAGCCAGACCAGTTCCTCCAACTCGTTGGTCGGACCGCCGTCCGGCAGCTCCACGGCGACATCTTCGCGCCAGGCGCTGAAGAAGCGCGTGTCGAAGCGCCGCACCCGGTTTGGCGGCGTGATGGCGCGCGCGATGAAGCGCAGCGCTTCCAGCGAGGGTCTTACGTCGTGCTCGACAAAACCCTGCCAATCGCGCGTCGTCGTCGCGAAGGCGCCCTTTTGGCCGATCAGCAGGCCGGCTTCTTCATAGGTCTCGCGGATCGCCGACAAGGCGATGGCGCGGGCGCGGGCCGGGCTGGTGCGGCCGACGCCGGCGGTCAGCCTCGCCTGTTCCTCAGGGTGCAACGCGGTGGCGACGGGAATTCGGCTGTCGGCCGGATCGGTGCGGCCGCCGGGAAAGACGAATTTCCCCGGCATGAAGGCGTGACGGGTGTGGCGCCGGCCCATCAGCACCAGGAACTCGTCGCCCTTGCGGTCGAGCAGGATCAGCGTCGCGGCGTCGCGCGGGCGTATAGGCTTGGCGTCGAGCGCGATCCGCTCAACCTTGTCGACTTCCGCCTTGGTCATAACGTCCATGCGCACGACCTAGCGGAATCTTCTCCGATGCGAAAGTGGCGTCCAGCCATGCCGATTTGCGTCAGCCTCGGTTTCAAGCCTCGGGATGCGACTCGATCAGGTCTTCTTCCCCGCCGAAGCCATGCATATAGAACGCCCATTGCAGGCCGATGACGGCGCCCTTGACCGGCTGCAGCAAGACGACCGCCAGGAGGATGGTCAGCGGCACCCAGATGGCGATGTGCTGCCAGGTGGACAGGGTGGAGGTCGCTTCGACGCCCATGAAGGCGCCGAGCACGATGTGACCGACGATGACCACCACCAGATAGGCCGGCAGATCGTCGGCGCGGTGGTGGTGAAGCTCCTCGCCGCAATGATCGCATTTATCGACGGTCTTGACGAAGGCGCGAAACAGCTTTCCCTCGCCGCAATGCGGGCAGCGGCCAAGCGCGCCACGCTTGATCGCCGTCCACAGCGGGCGGGCGATCCGGCCCGAGTGATGTTCGCCGCCGAAAACCTGTTGATTCATTTTCAAATCGCTTGGCATTACCGTCTCCTGCCGCGCGAGCCTGGACGCGATTGCGACGCACGGGCGCGGCCTTTGGCCTTGTGAAACGACCGTTTGGAGCCGGGCAGCGGCTTCGGGTCGGTCAGCATCTCGAAACGCATCGCGCCGGCCATAGGCGCCACCTCGATCAGGCGAACCTCGACGCGGTCGGCAAGCTGGTAGCCCTTGCCGGTGCGTTCTCCGAAAAGCGATCGGGCAGTTTCGTCGTATATGTAGTAATCGCCCTCCAGACTTGACACCGGGATGAAACCATCTGCGCCATACTGCGGCAATTGGACAAATAGTCCCGATTTGGTGACGCCCGAAATGCGTGCATCGAAACGATCGTCGACACGCTCGGCGAGATAGGCGGCGATCAGCCGGTCGACCGTGTCGCGCTCGGCAGCCATGGCGCGGCGCTCGGTGGCTGAGATCAGCGCAGAAACTTCTTCCAGCCGCTCCGCCTCATCCTGCGTCAGTCCACCCGCACCGAAGCCGAGCGCGGCAATCAGCCCGCGATGCACGATCAGGTCGGCATATCTGCGGATCGGCGAGGTGAAATGCGCGTAGCGCTTCAGATTGAGGCCGAAATGGCCGATGTTGCTGGGCGAATATTCGGCCTGCATCTGCGTGCGCAGCACCACCTCGTTGACCAGTCCCTCATGGTCGGCGCCGCGGACGCGATCCAGAATCCCGTTGAACTGGTTCGGTCGCATCTGCGCGCCGCGTGCCAGCGACAGGCCAAGCGTCTGCAGGAATTCGCGCAGCGATTCCTGCTTGGCGAGCGAAGGTGCGTCGTGGATGCGGTAGACCAATGCCTGCCGTTTCGCCTCCAGCGTCTCGGCCGCCGCGACATTGGCCTGGATCATGAACTCTTCGATCAGCTTGTGCGCGTCGAGCCGCTCCGGCACGACGACCCGGTCGACAGTGCCGTCCTCCTTGAGCAGGATTTTCCGCTCCGGCAATTCAAGCTCGAGCGGCTGGCGCGTCTCACGGCCGCGCTTCACCACGGCGTAGGCGTCCCACAGCGGCTTCAGCACCGTGTCGAGGATCTGGCCGGTCTTGTCGTCCGGCGTGCCGTCGATCGCGGCCTGCGCTTGGCGATAGGCGAGTTTCGCCGCCGACTTCATCATGATGCGGTGGAACGAATGCCTGAGCTTGCGGCCATCGGCCGAGAAAGTCATGCGGACCGCCAGCGCCGGGCGGTCCTGGCCTTCGCGCAGCGAACAAAGGTCGTTGGAGATGCGCTCCGGCAGCATCGGCACGACGCGATCCGGGAAATAGACCGAGTTGCCACGCTTCAGCGCCTCGCGGTCGAGCGCGGTGCCATAGCGCACATAAGCGGCGACATCGGCAATCGCCACGGTAACCACCACGCCGCCGGGGTTCTTCTCGTCCGGATCCGATATGGCGAACACCGCGTCGTCATGGTCCTTGGCGTCGGCCGGATCGATGGTGACCAGCGGCAGCTCGCGCCAGTCCTCGCGGCCGGCCAGCGTCGCCGGTTTGACCGCCTCCGCCTCGGCAATGACGTCTGCCGGGAAAATATGCGGAATGTCATGCGCGTGGATGGCGATCATCGAGACCGCTTTTTCGCTGGTCAGCGAACCGAGCACCGCCAGCACCTTGGCTCTGGGCAGTCCATAGCGGGAGGCCCGCGCCGGCTCGACCTCGACCAGATCGCCATTCTTGGCGCCGTTCTGGAATTCCTTGTCGACGATCAGCTCCGGCTGGCGTCTTTCGACAGGCTCGATGCGGAAGGTGCCGTCCTGCAGCACGCGGAAGACGCCGAGAACGGCCTCGGTGCGCTTCTCGAAGATCTTCATCACCCGCCCGGTATAGGCGGGGCCCGTCGCGTCATCGGTTGGAAAGGTCTTGGCCAGCACACGGTCGCCGACGCCCGGTGTCGGGCCGCCGCCGCGCGACACGCGGATCGCTATGACAGGCGGCTCGCCGTTGCCCACGGCTTCGGTTGGGTGCGCCAGCAGCACGCCGTCGGCGTCGCGGCCAAAGATGTCGAGCACGGCGACATGGGCGAGGGCGCCGACACGGGCGAGCCGTTTGCGCTCCTTGGTCAGCAGGCCTTCGTCCTGCAGGTCGCGCAAAATGTCCTTCAGCCAGATACGGTCCTCGCCGCGCAGCGCAAACGCCTTGGCGATGTCGCGTTTGCCGGAGCGATCGGGGTTTTCGGCGATGTAGCGCAGGATTTCGTCGCGGGACGGGCGGTAGTTGTCTTTGACCTTGGCCCTGGTGTCGGCGGTGCGCAGATCGCCATGACTTCTTCCGGATACCCTGCGCGCCACGATGCACTATCCCTTTTAGTTGGCCACTTTCTTGGCCGCCGGTTTTTGGGCCGCCGGTTTTTTGGCCGCCGCAGGCTTTTTGGCAGGTGCGGCCGCTTTGCGGAAGGGCTTTCTGCCGCCGTTGCCACCCTTGGCTTCCTTCTCGGCAATCAGCGCCACCGCGTCCTCGATTGTCACCGACTGCGGGTCCTTGCCCTTCGGCAGCGTCGCATTGACCTTGCCGAAATTAACATAAGGCCCGTATTTGCCGTCACGCACGACGATCTTGCCGCCGCCTGCGGGATGCTCGCCAAGCTCCTTCAAGGCGGCGGGCGTGCCGCCATTGCGGCCGCCCGGGCCCTTCAACTGCTTCTCGGCGATGACCGACACGGCCCGGTTGAGACCGATCGAGAACACGTCCTCGATGCTGTCGAGATTGGCGTAGGTGCCGTCATGCAGAACGAACGGGCCGTAGCGCCCCAGACCGGCCGAGATCATCTTGCCGGATTCCGGATGCTTGCCGACGTCGCGCGGCAGCGACAGCAGGGCGAGGGCCTTTTCGTGGTCGATCGAATCGACTGTCCAGCCCTTGGGCAGGCTGGAACGCTTGGCTTCCTTGCCGTCGCCGCGCTGGATATAGGGGCCAAAACGACCGCTGCGCAGCGTGATTTCCTCCGCCGTGTAGGGGTCTTTGCCCAGCACCTTGGTGCCGTCCTCGCCATTGCCGTTTTCGCCATTGGGGTTGGCGGCGTCGCCGAGCTGGCGGGTGAAGGAGCATTCGGGATAGTTCGAGCAGCCGACGAAGGCGCCGAACTTGCCGAGCTTCAGCGACAGGTTGCCGGTGCCGCATTTCGGGCAGATGCGCGGATTTGAGCCGTCCTCGCGCGCGGGAAACACCAGCGGCGCCAGTTCCTCGTTGAGCGCGTCGAGCACGTCGGTGACACGCAATTCCTTGATGTCGGCGACGGCGCCCGAGAAATCCTTCCAGAAATCGCGCAGCACATCCTTCCAGGCGAGCTTGCCGTCGGAGATTTCATCGAGTTTTTCCTCGAGCGAGGCGGTAAAATCATATTCGACATAGCGCTCGAAGAAGCTTTCGAGGAAGGCCGACAACAGCCGGCCCTTCGCCTGCGGCAACAGCTTGCGCTTGTCCATGCTGACGTAGTCGCGATCCTCCAGCGTCTTCAGGATCGCCGTGTAGGTCGACGGCCGGCCGATGCCGAGCTCTTCCAGCTTCTTGATCAGCGAGGCTTCCGAATAGCGCGGCGGCGGTTCGGTGGTGTGCTGGGTGGCGTTGATCGCCTCGCGGTCGAGCTGTTCGCCGGCGCGGATCTCGGGCAGACGGCGGTCTTCCTCGTCTTCCGAATCCTCATCCTTCTGGTCGGTATAGGCGGCAATGAAGCCGTCGAAGCGAATGACCGAACCGACGGCGCGAAGCTCCGCGGTGCGGGCGCCGTTGACCGCCTCGATCTCGGCAGTGGTACGCTCGATCTCGGCCGGCTGCATCTGGCTGGCGATGGCGCGTTTCCACACTATCTCGTAGAGCCGTGCCTGGTCGGCATCGAGATATTGCCTGACCGAAGCGGGCGTGCGCATGAAATCGGTCGGGCGAATCGCTTCGTGCGCTTCCTGGGCGTTCTTGGCCTTGGTCGTGTAGTAGCGCGGCTTTTCAGGCAGGTATTTTGGGCCGAACTCTTTTGCGATCGCGTCGCGCGCGGCTGATATCGCCTCGGGCGCCATCTGCACGCCGTCGGTTCGCATATAGGTGATCAGGCCGGTGGTCTCGCCGCCGATGTCCATGCCTTCATAGAGCCGCTGCGCCACCTGCATGGTGCGGCTTGCCGAAAAACCGAGGCGCGAGGAGGCGGCCTGCTGCAGCGTCGAGGTGGTGAAGGGCGGACCTGGATTGCGCTTGGTCGGCTTGGCTTCGACCGACAGCGCCTTGAAGGTCGCACCTTCCAGCATCGCCTTGATGTCGTCGGCCTGCGCCTTGTTCGAAATGTCGAGCTTTTGCAGCTTCTTGCGGTCGAAGGCGGTCAGCCGCGCTTCGAAATTTTCCTTGCGCGGCGTGCCGAGAATGGCGGCGACTTGCCAGTATTCCTCGCGGATGAAGCGCTCGATCTCCAACTCGCGGTCGCAGACGAGGCGCAATGCCACCGACTGGACGCGGCCGGCGGAACGGGCGCCGGGCAGCTTGCGCCACAGGACGGGCGACAGCGTGAAGCCGACGAGATAGTCGAGCGCGCGGCGAGCGAGATAGGCATCGACCAGCGGCGCATCGATCTGACGCGGATTGGCCATCGCTTCCAGCACCGACGATTTGGTGATGGCGTTGAAGACGACGCGGCTGACCGGCTTGTCCTTCAGCGCTCGCTTCTGCTTCAGCACTTCCAGGACATGCCAGGAAATGGCTTCGCCTTCGCGATCCGGATCGGTGGCGAGGATCAGGCCGTCGGCGTCCTTGACCGCCTTGGCGATGTCGGCAAGACGTTTGCTCGAGGCAGTGTCGACAGCCCAGGACATGGCAAAATCCTCGTCCGGACGCACCGAGCCATCCTTGGCCGGCAGATCGCGGACGTGACCGAACGAGGCCAGGACCTTGTAGTTCTTTCCGAGGTACTTGTTGATTGTCTTCGCTTTGGCCGGCGATTCGACGACGACGACGTCCATGAGGTCTCATATCAGCTGTGGTGCGGCAGAAGAATTCCGCTGCGCGCGACGAAATCTCGTACAATTGTCGCTCACATGGCCGCGCTTTTGCATTCGGTCAAGGGGAAGCGCCCAAAATGCAGGCCTGCATTGAGCGCGCAACCCAAGGGCGCATCATGTGATATCCGCAATCCCAGATAAGGTGACCAGCTGCCCTATCGTTGGACAAGCCGGCATGAATCCGGGAAAACGGGACAAAATCTTCTGCGGATATAAGAGAAACATCGATCACGCGCCAGCCCCAGCTGAGGGACGCCCGGCATGATGAGACGACGCTGGCGGGCGAGACTGGCGTGGCGAGTGGGGCTCGTGTGTCCAGCGGGACGGCACAAGAAGCTGGCCGCCGGGAGGCCTGCAGGGATACGCGGCAGCCAGGGATTTCCCGCCGGTCAAGGGCGGGGATTGAGGTTCGGGGCTTAGTCGGCCTTGGCGATGTGCCAGACGCCGCCGACTCCGTCGCCGGTCACATCGCCGGCCTTCTTGTCCTTGATGAATGTGTAGAGCGGCTTGCCTTCATAGGCCCACATCTTGGTGCCGTCGGTGCGGTCGACGATTGTCCATTCGCCTTCGGGCTTGGCGTCGGCCTCAGCCTTCAGCGGCGGCCAACTGGCGGCGCATTTGTCGTAGCAGTTCGACTTGCCCATCTCGTCCTTGTCGTAGGTGTAAAGGGTCATGCCGTTGGCATCGGTGTATATCTTGGTGCCGCCGATATCGGCTTCTTTCCACGCTTCGGCGGCATATGAGGTGGCGGTGCCGAGCAAAAGCACCGCCAGCCCAACTGTGATCGATTTCATGACGCTCTCCCTGATATGATCGAGAAGCGCGCGGAAAAGCCGCGGCCTCGTTGCATCAACGCGCTTGGTGGGTCGTTTCTTCCTCGATGCGAGGCGGCAACTTGCCACGCATTGGTGATTGGCGGACAAGGACGTGCGCCGCTATATCGGCGCCGATACAGTTGGAGTTTCGGGAATGGCATTGGATATCGGCTATGTCAGCGCGGTCGGGGCGGGGGCGATCTCGTTCCTGTCGCCCTGCGTGCTGCCGCTGGTGCCGCCCTATCTCTGCTACATGGCGGGCGTATCGGTCGATGATTTCCGAGGCAATGCCGGCGTCGCGGCCAAGGCAGACGCACGCAGCGCGCTGCTCTATGCCTCGATCGCCTTTGTTCTCGGCTTTTCGACCGTCTTCGTGGCGTTGGGCGCCGGCGCCTCGACCATCGGCCGGCTGCTGCGCGTCTGGCAGGAGCCGCTGGCCATGGCCGCCGGCGTGCTGATCATCCTGATGGGGCTGAATTTCCTCGGCATATTGCGCATCCCGCTGCTGTCGCGTGAGGCGCGCTTCCAGTCGCGGGGCAAGCCGGCCAGTATCGTTGCCGCATACGTCATGGGACTGGCCTTCGCCTTCGGCTGGACACCCTGCATCGGACCGGTGCTGGGGCCGATCCTGACGCTTGCCGGCGGCCGCGAGACGGTGGGCGAGGGCGCGCTGCTGCTTGCCGCCTATTCGCTCGGCCTCGGCATACCGTTCCTGATCGCGGCGCTGTTTTCCGGCGCCTTCATGCGCCTTCTCTCGAAATTCCGCGTCCATCTCGGCCGTGTCGAAAAGGCGATGGGCGTACTGCTGGTCGTCGCCGGCGTCTTTTTCCTGACCGGCGGCGTGCAGGCCGCGTCCTACTGGCTGCTGGAGAATTTCCCGATGCTGGGGCAACTGGGTTGATTAGATCAAGTCGAAAGCTTGATGCGACTCACAGCTATCGCAGCTGGCGTTGCCGGCACGGTAATCGCTTCAGGTTTGCGCCGCCCCTCATCGCCCTGCCGGGCACTTCTCCCCGTATAGTGACGGGGAGAAGGACGCCTTCGCAAAGGATTTCGCCAATCTCCAGCGCTGCAGAAAGGGTGCCGAGGTTGCGGCCAGCCTCCTCCTTCTCCCCGTCACTATACGGGGAGAAGATGCCGGCAGGCAGATGAGGGGCAGCGCCAGCATAGATCATTGGCCGGATTAGAAATCGAATTTGCGACGCAGCACAACCACCTCACTGGAATTTAACCGCATTGGCGCAGCATTGGCGCCAATGCTAGACATGCCTTGATTCCCGACCCTTTTCATATGGTTGCCATTCCATGAGCCAGAGAACCTGCCTGTCCGTTATCCTCGCCGCCGGCGAAGGCACGCGCATGAAAAGCGCTGTGCCAAAAGTGCTGCACCCGATCGCCGGCCTGCCGATGGTCGCCCATGTCGTCAAGGCTGCGGAAGCCGCAGGCAGCGGTGATCTGGCGCTGGTGATCGGCCATGGCGCGGACGAGATGCGCAAGGCCACGCAAAAGTTCGCGCCGAAGGCGGAGACCTTCGTCCAGGACAAGCGGCTCGGCACGGCGCATGCCGTTCTGGCTGCTCGCGACGCGATATCAAAGGGTTACGATGACGTCCTGGTGATGTTCGGCGATACGCCGCTGATCGATCCGGCGGTGCTGACCGCTGCGCGCCTGAAGCTGGCTGAAGGCGCTGCCGTCGTTGTGGTCGGCTTCCGCACGTCAAATCCGTCCGGCTATGGCCGCTTGATCGAAAAAGGCGGCAAGCTCATCGCCATCCGCGAGGAAAAGGACTGCACCGACGAGGAGAAGAAAATCACCTTCTGCAATGGCGGGCTGATGGCGATTGCGGGAAAGCATGCGCTGCAGCTACTCGATCAAGTCGGCAACAACAACGCCAAGGGCGAGTATTACCTCACTGACATCGTCGAGATCGCCGGCGGGCAGGGTTTTGATGTCGTTGCTGCAGAAGCCGGCTTCGAGAATGTGCTCGGCATCAACAACCGTGCCGAACTCGCTGCGGCGGAAGGCATCTGGCAGACGCGTCGGCGGCGCGAGGCCATGCTCTCCGGGGTCATGCTGATCGCGCCGGAAACCGTGTTCTTTTCGCACGACACCGAGATCGGCGCCGACACGATCGTCGAACCCAACGTCTGGTTCGGGCCGGGCGTGAAGATCGCCACGGGCGCCAAGATCCATGCCTTCAGCCATATTGAAGGCGCCACGATCGCTTCGAACTGCGATGTCGGTCCGTTTGCACGGCTGCGGCCGGGCGCCGATCTCAAGCAAAAAGCCAAGGTCGGAAATTTCTGCGAGGTCAAGCAGGCGACGGTCGAGGAGGGCGCCAAGGTCAATCACCTGACCTATATCGGTGATGCCCGCGTCGGCGCCGGCGCCAACATCGGCGCTGGAACCATCACCTGCAATTATGACGGCTACTCGAAATTCTTCACCGATATCGGCGAGGGCGCCTTCGTCGGCTCGAATTCCTCGCTGGTGGCGCCTGTCACAATCGGCAAGGGCGGCTACATCGCTTCGGGCAGCGTGATCACCGAAAGCGTGCCGGACGATGGGTTGGCATTCGGCCGCGCCCGCCAGAGGACGCTGCCCGGCAAGGGCAAGGAATTGCGCGAGCGTTTTGCTTCGGCAGCGGCGGCCCGGAAAAAAGGCTAGCCTGACGGAGCTCCGCAACGAACTGCATCATATCTTTGATGGATTTCAGGAACCACCGAGGCGACATAGGATGCATGCTCGGAGAAACTGAGCGATTGCTGTAACCGGATTGCAAGAGCGCCCTGTCATGGTGCATCTGTGCAAGATCGTTCCGGCTGATACGGGACGAAACGCAATGTGATTTTCGCGGCAGCCCGGCCAACCCTAAATGGCGCCGGGCTTTTATGCCGGAATCGGGGGCAACGTCTATGTGCGGTATCGTCGGAATTGTCAGTCACTCGCCGGTCGCGCCACTGATCGTCGATGCACTGAAAAGGCTCGAATATCGCGGCTATGATTCGGCTGGCGTCGCCACCGTCGAGCACGGCAAGCTTGCGCGTCGCCGCGCCGAGGGCAAGCTGATCAATCTCGAACGCCGGCTGAAGGACGAACCGCTCGACGGCATGATCGGCATCGGCCACACGCGCTGGGCAACGCATGGCGTGCCCAATGAGACCAATGCGCATCCGCATTTTTCCGACGGCGTCGCCATCGTCCACAACGGCATCATCGAGAATTTCGCCGAATTGCGCGACGAGCTGATGCGCGACGGCTACACATTTTCATCGCAGACCGACACCGAGGTCGTCGCACACCTGGTGGGTCGCGAACTGGCCAGGGGCCTGCAGCCGGTCGAGGCCGCGCACCAGGCGCTGAAGCGGCTGGAAGGCGCCTTTGCGCTGGCCATCATGTTTAGGGGAGACGAGGATCTCATCGTCGGCGCGCGTAACGGCCCGCCGCTGGCCGTCGGCCATGGCGATGGCGAGATGTTTTTGGGCTCCGACGCCATCGCGCTTGCCCCCTTCACCAATTCGATCACCTATCTGGAGGATGGCGACTGGGCGGTGGTGCGCCGCGACGACGTCGGCATCTTCGACATGGACGGCAACAAGGTCGACCGCAAGCGCCAGCAGTCGCTCAGCACCAGCTTCATGGTCGACAAGGGCAACCGGCGCCATTTCATGGAGAAGGAAATTCATGAACAGCCCGAGGTGATCTCGCACACGCTGGCGCATTATGTGGATTTTGTTGGCGGCGTCTCGAAGCCGCTCGAGCTGCCGTTCAATTTCGCTGAGATCAATCGGCTGGCGATTTCGGCCTGCGGCACCGCCTATCTGGCCGGCCTGATCAGCAAATACTGGTTCGAGCGCTATGCGCGGCTGCCGGTCGACATCGATGTCGCTTCGGAATTCCGCTACCGCGAGATGCCGCTGTCGAAGACAGACGCCGCCTTCTTCATCTCGCAATCGGGCGAGACCGCCGACACGCTGGCCTCGCTGCGCTATTGCCGGCAGGCCGGGATGAAGATCGGCGCGGTCGTCAATGTCCGCGAATCGACGATGGCGCGCGAGTCCGACGTCATCCTGCCGACGCTGGCCGGGCCGGAGATCGGTGTCGCCTCGACCAAGGCCTTCACCTGTCAATTGTCGGTGCTGGCCTCGATTGCCGTGCGGGCCGGCGTGGCGCGCGGAACGATTTCGCGCGAGCAGGAAACGACGCTGGTCCGCCAACTGTCGGAAGCGCCCCGCTACGCCAACCAGGTCCTGAAGCTCGACGGCCAGATCGAAAAGGTTGCGCGCGACCTCTCGCACTACAAGAACGTGCTCTATCTCGGCCGCGACACCAATTTCCCGCTGGCCATGGAAGGTGCGCTGAAGCTCAAGGAAATCTCCTATATCCATGCCGAGGGCTATGCCGCCGGCGAACTGAAGCACGGGCCTATCGCGCTGATCGACGAGAACATGCCGGTCATCGTTATTGCCCCGCATGACCGCATCTTTGAAAAGACCGTGTCGAACATGCAGGAAGTGGCTGCGCGCGGCGGCAAGATCATCCTGATCACCGACAGCAAGGGTGCCGCGCACGCCACGGTGAAGACGATGGAGACGATCGTGCTGCCGGACGTGCCGGAAATCATCTCGCCGATCATCTACGCGCTGCCGATCCAGATGCTGGCCTATTTCACCGCGGTGTTCATGGGCACCGACGTCGACCAGCCGCGCAACCTGGCGAAATCGGTGACTGTGGAATAGCCGTGGTTTAAAAATTTCGCAGTTCCAAAGCCGATTGCGGTTCACTAATGTTGTGCCGCAATCAGTGCTGCGGTGAACCATGTCCGATGCTTCCAAGACCTCAGGCATGACCCGGCTGCGGAATTATTTCCTGACAGGTTTTGTTGTCTGCGCGCCGCTGGCGATCACCGCCTACATTGCATGGTCCTTCATCGGCTGGGTCGATTCCTGGGTGAAACCCTATATTCCGGCGCGCTACAACCCCGATAGCTATTTGCCGGCGCCGGTTCCGGGTTTTGGCCTGATCGTCGCCTTGATCCTGATCACCCTGATCGGTTTCCTGACCGCCAATATCGTCGGCCGCGCCATCGTCTTGTTTGGTGAGCGCCTGCTCGGCCGCATGCCGCTGGTGCGCGGCATCTACGGCTCGCTGAAGCAGATCTTCGAGACCGTGCTGTCGAACAAGGGAGACATGTTTCGCCAGGTCGGGCTGGTCGAATACCCGCGCAAGGGCGTCTGGTCGCTGGTCTTCGTCGCCAGCGAGAAGGAAACCGAGATCAACCAGAAGCTCGACCAGGAAGGCAACCCGCTGATCGCGGTGTTCATGCCGTGCACGCCCAACCCGACCACCGGCTTCCTGATGTATGTGCCGAAATCCGATGTCGTGCTGCTCGACATGACGATCGAGGACGGGGCCAAGCTGATCGTCTCGGCCGGGCTGGTGGCACCGGAGGTCAAGACGAAAATGGTGACGTTGAACGGCAAGCCGATCGGCGTGCAGATCGCCAATCCGCCGGTGGGTGCCGGGCCTCAGCCGGCGCGCAAGAGCCGCACCGCTTCGTCGCGGCCGAACAAATAAAGCAGCATGCGAAGGGCGGCGCCGCGTTCGGATTGCAGCTCCGGATCGCGCGACAGGATCAGCCGTGCGTCGTCGCGGGCGGCTTCGAGCAGGTCGGCATGCGCCTCGATGCGCGCCACCTGGAAGCCCGGCGTGCCGGACTGGCGGGTGCCCAGCAGCTCGCCTTCGCCGCGCAGCTTCAGATCCTCCTCGGCGATGCGGAAGCCGTCCTCGGTCTCGCGCATCACCGACAGCCGGCGCGTTGCCGTCTCGCCGAGCGGATCCTTGTAGAGCAGCACGCAGGAGGACGGTTTTTCGCCGCGCCCGACCCGGCCGCGCAACTGGTGCAGCTGGGCGAGGCCGAAGCGCTCGGCATGCTCGATGACCATGATCGTCGCATCCGGCACATCGACACCGACCTCGATGACCGTGGTGGCGATCAGGATGCGTGTCTCGCCGGCCTTGAAGGCGCGCATCGCCTCGTCCTTTTCGGCGCCCTTCATGCGTCCGTGCACCAGGCCGATTTGGTCGCCGAACAGCTGATACAGTGAGGCAAAACGGTCCTCCGCCGACATCAGCTTGATCTCTTCGGACTCCTCGACCAGTGGACAGATCCAGTAGATCTTCTGGCCGTCGGCGACGGCGTCGCGCATGCGGCCGACCAGTTCGTCGAGCCGCTCGAGCGGCAGGGTGACGGTGCGGATCGGCTGACGACCAGCCGGCTTTTCGGTGAGCTTCGACACGTCCATGTCGCCGAAGGCGGTCAACACCAGCGTGCGCGGGATCGGCGTCGCCGTCATCACCAGCATGTCGGGCGCATCGCCCTTGGCGGTGATGGCAAGCCGCTGGTGGACGCCGAAACGGTGCTGTTCGTCGATGACGGCGAGGACGAGGTCGTGGAACGTCACCGTTTCCTGGAACAGGGCGTGGGTGCCGACGACGATGTCGATCTCGCCATCGGCCAGACCGGCCAACGTGTCGGTGCGCTCGCGGCCCTTTTCGCGGCCGGTGAGGATAGCAACGCGCAGGCCCGCCTGTTCCGCCAAAGGTGCAATCGTCGCAAGATGCTGGCGCGCCAGGATTTCGGTCGGCGCCATCAACGCCGCCTGGCCGCCGGCCTCGGCGGCGCGTGCCATGGCGAGCAGCGCGACAACCGTCTTGCCGGAGCCGACATCTCCCTGCAGCAGGCGCAGCATGCGTTCGGGGTCACCGAGATCGGTGTTGATTTCGGCAAGCGCCATTTCCTGCGAATTGGTCAGCGAATAGGGAAGGGCGGCGCGCAGCTTTTCGACGATGCGTCCGTCGCCGACCAATGGTCTTCCGGATAAGCGGCGGACTTTTGCCCGCACCAGCGCCAGCGACACCTGGCCTGCCAGAAACTCGTCATAGGCGAGACGCCGCCAGGCCGCGCCGTCGACGGAGACGTCGAGCGGGTCGGCGGGATTGTGGATGCGGGCGAGCGCGTCGCCGAAGGCAGGAAAGGTCTGGCGGCGCAGAAACTCGCCGTCCTGCCATTCCGGCAGCACCGGCAAGCGAGCGAGCGCCTGGCCGATTGCCCGGCGCAGCACTTTTCCCGAGAGCCCGGCGGTGAGCGGATAAACCGGCTCGACCAGCGGCAGGTTTTCCGCCTCACTGGCCAACGCGATGTGGTCGGGATGAACCATAGTCGGGCGGCCGTTGAACCATTCCATGCGCCCGGAGACCACGACATGCTCGCCCTCAGGCATCGCCTTTTCAAGATAGGCGGCGTGCGCATGGAAAAAGGTCAGCGCGATCTCGCCGGTGTCGTCATGGGCGTAAACCCGGTACGGCACCGATCTGTTGCCGCGCGGCGGCGGCTGGTGGCGGTCGATGCGCACTTCGAGGGTGACGATCGCGCCTTCGGCCGAACCGGCGATACCCGGCCGGTTGCGGCGGTCGATCACCGTGTGGGGCAGCACGAACAGAAGATCGCCGGCACGCGCCGCGCGGTCGCCGAGATCGGCCGGCACGACCTTCTCGATCAGTGCGCCGACCTTCGGCCCGACGCCGGCAAGCGAGGTGATCGGGACAAACAGCGGATCGAGGAGGGAAGGGCGCATGATGTCAGCTTATGTCGAGACAGCCGCAGCGCAAGGCTGACACCGCCCTCTATCCACGCTATATGCGCCGCTTCAGGCAAGGATGCTGGACAATGACCGGAACAAGACGATCAAGCGAGGGGCTCGACGCCCGCCGCCGCAAGCTTCTGTTTCGGTCCTGGCATCGCGGCATGCGTGAAATGGACCTCATTCTCGGCAGTTTCGCGGATGCCGAGATCGGCGCCTTGACCGGCGACGAACTCGACCAATATGAGAGGCTCCTCGACATTCCCGATACCGAATTCCTGCCCGTGATCACGGGCAAGCGCCCGATTCCCGCAAATATCGAATGTGCCGTCCTGCAAAAAATCCTGGCTTCGCGCCAGGCGATGACATTCTGAATACGTGATTCCATGAGCCTGATCCCCACCATCGGCCTGCCGAAAGGCCGCGCCGGCCAGTTCATCGTCGACGGCGTCGCCGACGGTTACGAAGCCTTTGCGCTGGTGCAGGCCGCGCACGAGATCGCGCCCGACAAGCCGGTGCTGTTCGTGGCACGCGACGGCCAGCGCCTGCCTTCGATCGTCGAGGCGCTTTCATTTGCCGCGCCTGGCCTGCCGGTGCTCGAACTGCCGGCCTGGGATTGTCTGCCCTATGACCGCGTTTCGCCCGGCTCGGATGCAGCCGCGCGGCGGCTCGATGCGCTCACGGCAATGATCGCGTTGGCGAAGAAACCGCACCGCGCCGTCATCCTGACCACCGCCAACGCGCTGCTGCAGCGCATTCCGCCGGCAGGCCTTGTCGAGGCGCAGACATTTCACGCCAAACCCGGCAACCAGATCGACATGAACGCACTGGCGTCGCGGCTGGAGATATCAGGCTTCGAACGGGTGCCAACCGTGCGCGGCGTCGGCGAGTTTGCCGTGCGCGGCGGCATTCTTGACCTGTTCGCGCCGGGCTGGACCGAAGCGCTGCGGCTCGATTTCTTCGGCGACACGCTGGAATCGATCCGCGTCTTCGACGCCGCTACGCAGCGCACCACCGGCCAGCGCAAGTCGATGGCGCTGCAGGCGATGAGCGAAGTGGCGCTGACGCCGGAGTCCATCAGCCGCTTCCGCCGCAGCTACATCGATGCCTTTGGCGCACCCTCGCGCGACGATGGGCTGTATGCGGCGGTCAGCGAGGGGCGGCGTTTTGCCGGCATGGAGCACTGGCTGCCGTTCTTCTACCAGCGGCTGGAGACGGTGTTCGACTATCTGCCGGACACGCCTGTCGTGTTCGACCATCTGGCGCATGAGGCACTGACTGAGCGCCATGCGCTGATCCTCGACCATTACGAGGCGCGCAGGAAACAGGCCGACGGCGCGTTGAAGGACGCCGTCCCCTACAAGCCGGTGCCGCCCGACCTGCTTTATCTGTCGCCCGAAAACCTCATCGCCTCGCTTGGGCCGCGCGAAGCGATCGACTTCACGCCGTTCGACGCGCCCGATGCCGGCGCGAAGAAAATCTTCCATGCCGGCTCGCGGCATGCCCGCAGCTTCGTCGAGGAGCGCGCCGACCCCAACATCAACGTCTTCGACGTCGTCGTAAAACACATTGCCGATGAGCGCGCCGCCCGCCGCCGCGTCGTTATCGCCGGCTGGACCGAAGGTTCGCTCGACCGGCTCGGCCAGATCCTGGCCGAGCATCACCTCGGCAATCTCAGGCCGGTCGCCACATTGGCCGAGGCGGAAAAGCTTGAACCGGGGCAGGCGGGACTTGCCGTGCTGCCGCTCGAATCCGGCTTCGAGACCGAGAAACTGGTCGTCGTCGCCGAGCAGGACATTCTGGGCGACCGGCTGATCCGTCGCTCGAAGCGCAAGAAGCGTCCTTCCGACTTCATCGCCGAGGCCTCGGCATTGTCCTCCGGCGACATCGTCGTCCATACCGATCACGGCATTGGCCGGTTCATCGGACTGCGCACCATCGAGGCGGTCGGTGCGCCGCATGATTGCCTCGAAATCCATTATGCCGGCGACGACCGGCTGTTCCTGCCGGTGGAGAACATCGAACTTCTGTCGCGCTATGGTTCAGATTCGGCCGAAGCGACATTGGACAAGCTTGGCGGCGGCGCCTGGCAGTCGCGCAAGGCGCGGCTGAAGCGGCGGCTGCTCGACATGGCCGGGCAGTTGATCCGCATCGCCGCCGAGCGGCATATGCGCGCCGCTCCTTCGCTGGTGCCGGGGGACGGTCTCTATGGCGAATTCGCCGCGCGGTTTCCCTATGAGGAGACCGACGACCAGCAGACGGCGATCGATTCGGTCATGGGTGATCTGGGCGCCGGAAAGCCGATGGACCGGCTGATCTGCGGCGATGTCGGCTTCGGCAAGACGGAAGTTGCACTTCGCGCCGCCTTCATCGCGGCGATGGAAGGCTTTCAGGTCGCGGTGGTGGTGCCGACGACGCTTCTCTCGCGCCAGCACTTCAAGACCTTCTCGCAGCGCTTCTCCGGCTTGCCGATCCGCGTCGCCCAGGCTTCGCGGCTGGTCGGCGCCAAGGAACTGGCAGAGACGAAGAAAGGTATCGCCGAAGGCACGGTCGACATCGTCGTCGGCACTCATGCGCTGCTCGGCTCGTCGATCTCGTTCAAGAATCTCGGCCTGTTGATCATCGACGAGGAACAGCACTTTGGCGTCAAGCACAAGGAACGGCTGAAGGACCTGAAGAGCGACGTGCATGTGCTGACGCTATCGGCAACGCCGATCCCGCGCACGCTGCAGCTGGCGCTGACCGGCGTGCGCGAACTGTCGCTGATCGCCACGCCGCCGGTCGACCGCCTGGCGGTGCGCACCTTCATCTCGCCCTTCGATCCGCTGGTCATCCGCGAGACCCTGCTCCGGGAACGCTACCGTGGCGGCCATTCCTTCTATGTCGTGCCGCGCATCAGTGATCTGGCGGAAATTCATGATTTCCTTCGCGAATCCGTGCCCGAGCTGAAAGTGGCTGTCGCTCACGGCCAGATGCCGCCCGGCGAACTCGACGACATCATGAATGCCTTCTATGACGGCCAGTACGATGTGCTGCTGTCGACCACCATTGTCGAATCCGGCCTCGATATCCCGACCGCCAACACGCTGATCGTGCATCGCGCCGACATGTTCGGCCTGTCGCAGCTTTACCAGCTGCGCGGCCGCGTCGGCCGCTCGAAGGTGCGCGCCTATGCGCTGTTCACGCTGCCGGCCAACCGCAAGCTGACCGACACTGCCGAGCGGCGGCTGAAGGTGCTGCAGTCGCTCGATACGCTGGGCGCCGGCTTCCAGCTCGCCAGCCACGATCTCGACATCCGCGGCGCCGGCAACCTTCTCGGCGAAGAGCAGTCCGGCCACATCAAGGAGGTCGGCTTCGAGCTTTACCAGCAGATGCTGGAGGAAGCCGTTGCCGAGGTGAAGGATTCCGGCGAGGTGCAGGATGGCGGCTGGTCGCCGCAGATCGCCGTCGGCACGGCGGTGATGATCCCGGAAAGCTATGTTCCGGACCTGCAGCTGCGGCTGGCGCTCTATCGCCGCCTCGGTGACCTCGAAAACACCGAGGAGATCGACGCCTTCGGCGCCGAGCTGATCGACCGCTTCGGACCGTTGCCGGAGGAAGTGAAGCATCTGCTGAAGATCGTCTTCATCAAGGCGCTCTGCCGCAAGGCCAATGTCGAAAAGCTCGATGCCGGACCAAAGGGCGTCGTCATCCACTTCCGCAAGCGCGAGTTCTCGAACCCCGTCGGACTGGTCACGCTCATTGCCGAGCAGGGCTCGCTGGCCAAGATACGGCCGGACCACAGCGTCGTGTTCAGCCGCGACTGGCCGACCCCTGAAAAGCGTCTGGCCGGGGCCGCCGTCGTCATTACGCAATTGGCTCGGCTGGTGGAGAAGGCTGCCTAGCAAGGCGTTGCTGCTGCTTTGGCCAACGACTACGCCGGCAGTTCCGGCGCATCACGGCCATTCGCCACACGTCCAAATCCGGTCTAGAATAGGAAATCGGCTTCGTGTATGGAGCCGCGATCCCCATTTGGGGGGCGAAATGGCGGGCGATAGCACCTGCTGGAAAGAACGTTGGGTGCAACGATGACGAAATGGTCGCCGAATTCGTGGAGAGCAAAGCCGATCCAGCAGGTTCCTGCCTATCCGGATCTTGCCGCGGTGAAGAACACGGAAGCCCAGCTCGCCACCTTTCCGCCCCTGGTTTTTGCAGGCGAGGCACGCAAGCTGAAGAAGCAGCTTGCGAACGTCGCTGCCGGTGACGCATTCCTTCTCCAGGGCGGCGATTGCGCCGAGAGTTTTGCCGAGCATGGCGCGGACAACATCCGCGACTTCTTCCGCGTCTTCCTGCAGATGTCTGTGGTGCTGACCTTCGCCGGTGCGCAGCCGGTGGTGAAGGTCGGCCGTGTCGCCGGCCAGTTCGCCAAGCCGCGCTCGTCCGACAATGAGACAAAGGGCGGCGTGACGCTGCCCAGCTATCGCGGCGACATCATCAACGGCATCGAGTTCGACGCCAAGTCGCGCATTCCCGACCCCGCACGCCAGGAGATGGCCTACCGCCAGTCGGCGGCGACGCTCAACCTGTTGCGCGCCTTCGCCCAGGGCGGCTACGCCAACCTGGAGAACGTGCATCAATGGATGCTCGGTTTCGTGTCGGACAGCCCGCAGGGTGAGAAATACGAGTCGCTCGCCATCCGCATCACCGAGACGATGGACTTCATGAAGGCCGTCGGCATCACATCGGAGACCAATTACGCGCTGCGCGAGACCGACTTCTACACCAGTCACGAGGCGCTGCTGCTCGGTTACGAGGAGGCGCTGACCCGCGTCGATTCGACCTCAGGCGACTGGTACGCAACTTCCGGCCATATGATCTGGATCGGCGATCGCACCCGCCAACCCGACCATGCCCATGTCGAATACTGCCGTGGCATCAAGAACCCGCTGGGCCTGAAATGCGGCCCTTCGCTGACGCCGGATGGCCTCTTGCAACTCATCGACCTGCTCAATCCGGAGAATGAGCCCGGCCGGCTGACGCTGATCGCGCGCTTCGGTTCCGACAAGGTCGCCGAGCATCTGCCGAAGCTGGTGCGCGCGGTGCAGAAGGAAGGCCGCAGCGTCGTGTGGTCGTCGGATCCGATGCATGGCAACACGATCGAGGCTGCCGGCTACAAGACGCGGCCATTCGACCGCATCCTGAAGGAAGTGCAGAGCTTCTTCGAGGTGCATCGCGCCGAAGGCACGCATCCGGGCGGCATCCATATCGAGATGACCGGCAAGAACGTCACCGAATGCACCGGCGGCGCCCGCGCCATCACCGCTGAGGAGCTGCAGGACCGCTACCACACCCATTGCGACCCGCGCCTCAACGCCGACCAGGCGATCGAGCTGGCATTCCTGGTCTCGGACCTGCTCAAGAAGAGCCACCCGGTTCAGCACAAGCAGGCCGTCAACGGCTGATTTCAGTCGCCATCGATCAAGAAGCGTCGGAGACACCCTCGCTTGTTGGCAACTGGTGCGCCTGGCCTGACCACTTTAGGCGATGGAAACGTCAACTGCTTTCGAATGAGGAACCCGGACCACTGGACGACTCATCACCGCCGGGTATCTCCGGGCTATCTACCTTGGCTCTTCTTGAGTGCTCTGATCACTCTATGCCGTGGCTCCATGCGCTCATGAAGAACTCGAACGACAATGACGCCGATCGTATCGTCCGAGAGGCGACCCCTCATATGATAAAGGCAATGCGCAGCACCTCCGCGCCTTCTCGCAGCGATCTCCAGGTGCAGCAGTCGAACACCCGCGGCGAGTTCGCCGCGCTCGATGGAATCTGGTCGATCCGGGGCTTCCGAGACTAGCTGGATACCAAGTTCGATTATGCGGGCATAGGCCCGGACCTGCTGCGGACCGAACATCCGCATCGTATTTCGCAAGATGTCCCTGATATCGCGTTCGGTGGGTTCGGTAAGCTCGTGTCTCATCTCCTGGGCGATTCGAGCATCACCTCGTCGAGAATGTCACTGACGCTTTTCTTCGAGAAGCGTCCTGCGTCGGCGGCTTCCACCCCAATACTGATTTCGCGCCGAAGGATGGCAAGTTTCTCCGCCTGTTGGGCCTTTTCGTGTCGCAGCAGGCGCAGCGCTTCCCTGACTACTTCACTCGAGGAACCGTACCCGCCTTGGGATACTTCCTGCTCCACGAATTCGACCATATCGCTTGGAAGGCTTACGTTCATCGTTGCCATGCGCTTCCTCTGCCTCTGGGCTCGCCCGATAAATGAGAGCTTGGCAATCTTTGTCAATGGCAATGAGGCCTGAGTTGAGGACGACGATGCCTCAAACTTGAGGCTCCTTCAGATTTCGTAAGCAAGTGGGGTCCTCAAACGCCATAAGAGGGCGCCCTGGGAAGTTCCGTATTGCGTTCCACGCACCTTGCGATAAAACTGATTGCGAAATGCAATCAGTTATGCACCTTCGTGCGGGGACAGAACGGAGGCACCAATGGCGAGGATCGTCTACGCCATGCTGATGTCCTTGGACGGCTACATCGCCGGGCCGGACGGAGACATTGCCCTGCCGGTACCCGAAGGGGAGCTGCACCGGCATTTTAGCGACATGATGAGGCAGACCTCGATCGCGCTCTGTGGACGCCGGATGTACGAGGTGATGCGCTTCTGGGACGGTCCGGACCGAGAGACCGGTGCCGAAATCGAGCGGGATTTTGCCCGCGCCTGGCGCGAAACCCCGAAGATCGTGTTTTCGACGACGATTCGGGAAGTCGGACCTAATGCCCGTCTGGCGAACGGCGATGTCGAGAACGTGGTGAAATCTCTCAGGTCGGAAGCGGATAGCCAGATCACCGTTGCTGGCGCCGATCTTGCCGCGCAGCTCGCACGATCCGGACTCATCGACGAGTACAGGCTCTACATGCACCCGGTCGTGCTGGGCGGCGGCAAGCCGTACTTCCAGTCCGGCGTGTCGCTGACCTTGAGGCCGCTTGGTAAGGAAAGCCTTACCCAGGGCGTGACGCTGCTGCGCTACGCACCCGCCGGTTGAGGCGTGGCTCGACGTGGTTTTGCGAGTGGTGACAATCCGACAATCGGCCGGTTTCGACCCTGTGCAGGAACGTCAAGCATCGTCCGCTTCACGGCCGATCAGTTCGATGAATGCATCGAAATCAGGAACAACTTGCTCAGCAGTTTCGGGTCCAGCAATCATGTCGATCATGACCACCCGCCAGGGCGAATTCTTCCGTATGTCAAAGGCTAAGAATTCTCCGCCACCGTTACCTCCAAAGATAACAAATCCTACCAGATGGTCTCTGCCATAATTTCGCGTACGAATCCCTTCCATGACCTCAGCGGCGGTATCGAGGCACAGGTTATAAGGATTAACAGGCAGCGGCCCTTCTCCGCCGTTAGTGAACGTCAAGAGACGGTAGTACGCATCCGGCAGTTCAACTGGCGAGACTTGCTTCAGTTCAGCGAGCGCTTCAGCGGAGGCCCCCGGCACGCCAAACCATTCGCGACCGTCAAGCATGAATCAGACCCAACACATGTTCATCTGAAGCAGAGTAGCTTGAACAGTCGACCGCTTTCTACCCCAAGCGGTAGTTTGGCGTGCACCAAGCGTGTGATTTTCATCACCAGGATCTGCTCAGCGCCCCGCGTTCCCAGCGCAATCCGTTTAGCCGGGGATCGGCGGCAAAGGCCGTCCTGGAAAACTCGATCCGCTTTTCCGGGAACTCACAGATCGCCTGCACGCCGAAGGCGCCCAGCCGGATGCGCCAGGTATGGGGTTCCAGCGGCTTCAGCCTGGCAAAGGCGCTACATGCCAGCAGCGCCACATTGGCGCCTTTCGGGTCGCGCACGGAGCGATAGCGGATCGCCTCCAGCCCGGCTTCGCGCGCGACATCGGCAATATTTTGGCAGGCCGCGTAGTCGGTCGGGTGCGTCCACGCCGCCGCGTCGCGGTCGAGCGGCGGCCGCGTCAGGTCGATCACCTTTGTGCTGCGTATCGCGGCAGCGAAGGCGGTGTATTCGGCGGCGTCGCGCGGCCACGGCGTAGCCGGCGATTCCGCGAAGTACAGCAAGCGGTAAAAAGCCATCTCGGAAACGGCGGTCATCATGGTTTCCGCCGCATAGTAGACGCCCTTGGTCCTCCCGGCGCGGCGGAAGCGCGAACCGTGCGGGTAGATCGAGCCGTAGCGGAAGGGCGTTGCCAGGAGATAATGCAGATGCCGGCATTCCAAGGGGATTTGCGGCTTGGTTTCCTCGATCAGGTCTTCGAGGACGGCCTGCTCGTCGAGCGTGTCAACGACTTTCAATGTCGAGACGCGGTGCTGCGCCTCGACCATGCGCCAGTACTTGCCCTCGAGCTTGGACTTGCCATCGAGTTTGGCGGCTTCAGACGAGAGCACGTCGGGAGTCCAGATAGGCGATGACATCGATAAGCCCTGATATCGTCACGATTTTTTCGAGCGGGGTGCCGTCGAAGGCCGTGTTGGCGTTCTTCAGCCATGCCCGGGCGACGGTCTTGTCGCCGCCGACTATGGCGTCGAGCGAGCGGAACAGCCGGACGAACAGCACGGCAAGCTCGAACGGCTTGGTTCCACGCTCCAGCAGGAATTCCTGCCTGCGCATGCGCGAAACCGTGGCTTCCGAGACCCCGATGATGGAGGCAAGCATCCTGGCGGTAATGTCCAGCAGGTCTGCGGCGCGCAGCGTGGCCTTGGTCAGGACTGCATTTTCGGCCGGGTTGGCGGCAAGATGGGGCTGCATTGTAAGCGTCTCTCCTTTCTGATGAAAATATATGCCATGAAAATTCATATGGAAAGATGTTGGCTTTAAACAATTTGGCGGACCGTCGAGAGGCTGCTCGCGCGGCCCGCCGCTTTGTACAAACCGTGCTATGCGTGACATGCCCGCCGAATGTCGCATTTGCTGGGACATAGCCGCTGCAAAACTGGAATCCTGGCAAGCACGCCGATGCCATAAACGGCGATTTCAGGGTGGCGACTGAGTTGGGAGGCAAGATGGACGACGCTCATACCGGATCATGCCTGTGCGGGGCTGTGCGGTTCAGGACGCGCGGGCTGTTGCGCGGCGTGATCTATTGTCACTGCTCGCAGTGCCGGAAGCAAAGTGGTCACTTCTACGCTGCAACCAATGTTCCCAACGCAGACATTACAATAGCGGGCGCGGAAAGCATCACCTGGTACGAAGCATCTTCGTTTGCCAGGCGCGGTTTCTGTAAGACATGCGGCTCGCTGCTGTTCTGGAAGCCGCAGGATGATGAATATGTCTCGGTTTTGGCCGGACTGTTCGACAAGCCCACCGGACTTCAGGGCCAATGTCACATCTTCGTCGGCGACAAGGGCGACTACTACACGATCGACGATGGGCTGCCGCAGTTCGAGAAGTCGACGCCATCGATCAAGGTCGCCGACGAATGATTTTGCAGAGGTCGCCTTATTCCCTTGATCCGGCCATTGCGCTATCCCCTGCCGGTGGTTCGGAAAGGTTTGGCATGCAGCGGCTGATCGATGCTTTCTTCAATTCAGTGCGGGCATTTCGCAAATTGGCTTCCAGCGAGAAAGCCTTCCAGCAGGAGTTGATGCTGCTCGTGCTTGCCTTGCCGCTCGGCTGGTTTGTTTCGGTGTCGTGGCGCGGCTATGCCCTGCTGATCGGCGCGGTGCTGCTCCTGATCATGGTCGAAGTGCTGAACACCGGCATCGAGGCCGCATGCGATGCGTTCAGCCGGGAGTTCAACGTCGATATCCAGCTCGCCAAGGACTGTGGTTCGCTGGCGGTGCTGATTTCGGTGGTGATTGTTGCCGGCGTCTGGGGCATCGCCATCATCGAGCGAATCATGGGGCTACCGATCTAGCCATCAAATCCCTACATGCCGGTCACTGCGGCTTGATCCCGACCATGAGCTATTCCGAAAACCGGTATGCGCTTTTCGGGATCATGGCCTGAGGAGACCGACATGACCGAGGCCGCCGATTTGCTGCTGCTCGAGCGGGCAGGCCTGCCGGACGATTTGCGCTGGCTGGCCGAAAAATACCCGCGCGAGGTGTGGCAGGGCCACACCAACATCCATGGCATAGCCACTATGTGGCTGCAGCGGCACAACATGTTCCGCGAGCTCGGCGGCATGCTGACCAACGGCATCGGCGACTATCGCGAGGGCAGTCTGACGGCGCCGGAGTTCGCGCGTTGGTTCGCGCCGCGCCTCAACCATTTTCTCGGTCATCTCGACGGTCACCATAACGTCGAGGACAATCATTATTTCCCCGTCTTCGCCAAGGCGGAGACCCGGCTGAAACGCGGCTTCGAGATTCTCGATGCCGATCATCACACGATCCATGAGGGGCTGGAGCGCAATGCCGAGGCGGCGAATGCCTTCATCCGTACGCTTGAGGAGAGCGAGGACAAGCAGCGCTTTGCCGCCGATGCCTATGCCGACGAGAACAGCCGGCTGATCGCCATGCTGACCCGCCACCTTGCCGATGAGGAAGACCTGATCATCCCGCTGATACTCGATCGTGGCGACCGTGCGCTCTGCATCGACTGATCCTCACCTCTCCTTGCTACGCTCCGTGTTGGCGATGGTGTGAGCGATGAACCAGGCAAGGACGGCCACGCCCAACCCAATCGTCAGGGCGATCAGCAATCGCTCGTGACGGGCCAACGCCTGACCGACGATGCGCTCCGCGCCCAGCCCGAACACATAGCCGATGGTGGTGAACAATCCGGCCCAGACCATGGATGAAATGACGTTGAGAATGACAAAGCGCGTCACGGCAATGCCGGACAGTCCGGCCGCGATGCCGCCGATAAGGCGCAGGCCGTAGATAAAGCGGTTCGTCAGCACGAAAATGTCGGGATGGGTGGAGACAAGACGATAGGCGTGACTGAAACCCGGCCGGCCCTTCAGTTTGACCACGAACGGATGGTCGGCGAAGCTTCGTCCGAGGATAAAGAAAAAGGTGTCGCCGACGAAGGCGCCGATGGCCGCTGCGAGAAAGGCCTGCCAAAGGACGAAGACATGCTGATGCGCGAAAAACCCGCCAAGGATGGCGGCACTTTCGCCCTCGGCTATACAGCCCAGAAAGACGACAATCAGCCCATATTGCTCGATGAGATGGTGGATGGCATCCGTCATGAAGGCGTCCGCTGCTTCGACAGAATCTCGTCGATCCGCTTCACCTGTTCGGCCAGCTGCGCGATCTCGTCGCGCATGCCAACGATCTGGCTGTGGCGCAATTCGTCCAGCTTCTCATGTAGCGCCATGATCTCGATCTCGGCCTTGAGATTGACCTCGTAGTCGTGGGCGGCGTCGATGCGGTCGCGCTCCGCCTGGCGGTTCTGCGCCATCATGATCACCGGCGCCTGCAGCGCCGCGATCATGGAGAGGATGAGGTTGAGGAAAATGAAGGGATAGGGATCAAAGGCATCGCGCGACAGGAGCCAGACATTGCCTGACGTCCACAGGATCAGGAAGGCGATGAAAGCCAGGATGAAGGACCACGAACCGCCGATCCGGGCGATGGTGTCGGCGAGGCGGTCGCCAAACGTCTGATGAAAAGCGACGGCCTTGTTGGTATCCTTGGAGATCGTGGTGCGCTCGAGCGTTGATTGCAGCACCCGGTTTTCAAGCGCGCTGAGACCATCCGGCTTTCGCTTCAGCCAACGGTTTGCCAGTTCCTCGATCGTCTTGTTCATCGTCGCCCTCCGTCGTCAGCGATAGAGGTAGAGGCTACTGGTTCGTACGGGAAGTGGTAGATTGACGCGATAAGGTGAGGAAACAATGTTGGATTTTCAGAAAATTTGCGCCCGCGCAGCAGAACGCAAAGGTGGTGAAGCCTCATTGGCCTCGCTGCTGGGGGCTATGCCCGACAATGCTGCGGTGGCTGACATTACCGACGACCGCATCCTGTCGACCATGGCCGAGCGTGTTTTCGCCGCTGGTTTCGTCTGGCGCGTCATCGAGCAGAAATGGCCTGGTTTCGAAGAAGCGTTCCTCGGATTCGAGCCGAAGCGGCTGCTGTTCCAGCCCGATGATTTCTGGCACGACCTGACAGCCGACGAGCGCATCGTGCGCAACCCGCAGAAGATCAAATCCGTCCGCGACAACGCAGCCTTCGTCGAGCGGGTATCGAGGGAGCATGGCGGCTTCGGCAAGTTCCTCGCCGATTGGCCGGCGGATGATCAAGTCGGGCTGATGGCCTATCTCGCCAAGCATGGCAGCCGGCTCGGCGGCAACACCGGCCAGTATTTTCTGAGGTGGCTGGAGTGGGACGCCTTCATCGTCTCGGCCGACATGGCGGCCGCACTTCGCGACGCCGGCCTCGACATCGCCGAAAGCCCGACGTCGAAGCGGGATCTCGACAAGATCCAGAACCAGATCAATACCTGGGCAACGAAAACCGGCCTGCCGCGCCGGCATATTTCGCGCATTCTGGCGATGTCGATCGGCGAGAACCATTCGCCCGAGGCACTGCGCGAATATATGGGCGAATAGGACACGATCGACATTTCGATCGGTCCGACATGATCGACATTCGTCGATCGGTCAGTGGTCCAAGCAAACGCCATTGCCCGGCGAATTTTGCCGCGCTAAGTCAGCAGGCATGACCGACAACACCGCTTCCGACACATTGCGCATCGCCGTCGCCCAGCTCAATCCGACGGTTGGCGACGTCGCCGCCAATCTCGCCAAGGCGCGCGAGGCGAGGGCGGATGCCGCCCGACAAGGCGCCGACCTCGTGCTGTTCACCGAGCTTTTCCTCGCCGGTTATCCGCCCGAAGATCTAGTGCTGAAGCCGGCGTTCCTGAAGGCCTGCGAGCGGGCGGCGCAGGATTTCGCCGGCGATACCGCCGATGGCGGGCCCGGCGTCATCATCGGCACGCCGCTGAAGCGCAAGAGCGGCACGCACAATTCGATCATCTTTGCCGATGGCGGCAAGATCCTTGCCGAGCGCTACAAGCTCGATTTGCCGAACTACGGCGAATTCGACGAGAAGCGCGTCTTCCAGGCCGGCCCTGAAATGCAGGGACCGGTCAATTTCCGCGGCGTGCGCTTGGGGATTCCGATCTGCGAAGACATCTGGGGCGATGTCGCCATCTGCGAGACGCTGGCCGAAAGCGGCGCGGAAATCCTGCTGGTGCCGAACGGCTCGCCCTACTATCGCGGCAAGGTCGACGTTCGCCACCAGATCGTCATCCGTCAGGTCATCGAATGCGGATTGCCGATCATCTACGCCAATCAGCTTGGCGGCCAGGACGAGCTGATCTTCGACGGCGCGTCGTTTGCCATAGGTTCTGACAAGACGCTGGCCTTCCAGATGAGCCAGTTCGAGGAGACGGTCAACGTCACCACCTGGAAGCGAAACCGCGCCGCCGCAGGCGCGCAAAGTGGAAATAATTCCGAGGGGTGGGTCTGCTCCGAAGGGCCGATGTCGAAAATCCCGGAAAAGGAGGAGGCCGATTACCGCGCCTGCATGCTGGGCCTGCGCGATTACGTCAACAAGAACGGCTTTAGGAATGTCGTGCTCGGCCTTTCCGGCGGCATCGATTCGGCGATCTGTGCAGCGCTTGCCGTCGATGCGCTCGGCGAGGAACGGCTGCGCGCCGTGATGATGCCTTATCGCTACACCTCGAAGGACTCGCTCAAAGACGCCGAGGATTGCGCCCGTGCGCTCGGCTGCCGTTACGATATCGTGCCGATCTTCGAGCCGGTCGAGGGATTTCTGCACACGCTGACGCAGCTTTTCGAGGGTACCAAGGAAGGCATCACCGAGGAAAACCTGCAGAGCCGCGCGCGCGGCACCATTTTGATGGCGATCTCCAACAAGTTCGGCTCGATGGTGGTCACCACCGGCAACAAGAGCGAGATGTCGGTTGGCTACGCAACGCTCTACGGCGACATGAATGGCGGCTTCAACCCGATCAAGGACCTCTACAAGATGCAGGTCTATGCGCTGGCGCGCTGGCGCAATACGCACGTGCCGCCGGGCGCGCTGGGCCCTTCCGGCGAAGTGATCCCGAATAACATCATCGACAAGGCGCCGTCGGCGGAACTGCGCGAGAACCAGACGGATCAGGATTCGCTGCCGCCCTATCCGGTGCTGGACGACATCTTGGAGTGTCTGGTCGAGAACGAGATGGGTGTCGACGAGATCGTGGCCCGCGGCCACGACCGGGCGACGGTGACGCGCGTCGAGCACCTGCTCTACATCGCCGAATACAAGCGCCGGCAGGCAGCGCCCGGCGTGAAGATCACCAAAAAGAATTTCGGCCGCGACCGCCGTTATCCCATCACCAACCGGTTCAGGGATGGCGGGTAGATCACCGTTTCTCGCTCTTGTGAAAATGGCTGCCGCGAGGAAGTGCACAACCCGCGATTGTTGCAAAATGGTCTCACTGGTTGGACCAGATGCGCTTTCGGCCTTCCACTGACTTGGCGCGGCGTTGAGGCGTCTCTATAAGGGCGTCTTCGTGATCCCCTACGCATCGGCCCGAAAATCGCAATCGATTTTCGGAAAGCACGATGCGCAGGTTCAAAATGTTAGAGCGTACTTTGTGCGTCCAAATGGACGCACGTCGCTCTAATGGGAGGACCGAATGGCAGGATTTGACACCGTTATGCGAGGCCGCGAAGCCTAGGTCTCAGAGGGCGCGCCGGAAGGTTTTCATCTTCACGGCCAAGCCCATCTGACAACAGGCGTTCGTCGATGCCGGTCGCTGCCCGTATTCGGGCGAGCCGCCAAATATGCCGAACCTCCGCATTCCCGGGCGCTAATTCGCCCAACGCGGTTTTTTCAATTTTCGACCTTACCGGGGCCGGGCTCGCTTGCGCCCGAATGACATCATGGCTCGTTTTCAGATAGATTTGCGCGCCGGCGCCTTTCGCAACGTCCTTGGCTTCACGCTCAGCCATTGGCGGCGCCAGCCGTGGCGGCTTTCGCTCATCATGGGCACGTTCCTGCTGTCGACCTTGGCCGACGTGCTGACGCCGTTCTATTCCGGCCGGCTGGTCGACGCCGTTGCCAGCAGTGCTGCAGCCGACGATGTCGCGTGGAATGCGGCGACGGCGGCGTTTTCGATGCTGGTGGCGCTGGCGCTCACCGGCGTCGTGCTGCGCAACCTCGCCTTCATGGCTATCGTCGAACTGACCCTGAAGATGATGGCGGATATCGCCGCCGACGCGTTCCATCGCGTCCAGCGCTTCTCCACCGACTGGCACGCCAACAGCTTCGCCGGATCGACCGTGCGCAAGATAACCCGCGGCATGTGGGCGCTCGACCTGCTCAACGACACGATCCTGATAGCGCTGCTGCCGTCCGTCGTCATGCTCGTCGGTTCGACGCTGCTGCTCGGCTGGTTCTGGCCGCTGATGGGTGCTGTCGTCGCCGCAGGTTCGGTGCTGTTCATCGCGGTGACGGCGCTGCTGTCGCTTGGCTATGTCGCGCCCGCGGCAAGGCTTGCCAACGCATGGGACACGCGCCTGGGCGGCTCGCTGGCCGATGCGGTGAGCTGCAACGCCGTGGTCAAGGGTTTTGGCGCCGAGGAACGCGAGGAAACGCGCCTCGGCAAGGTCGTCGCCAGATGGCGCGCCCGCACGCGCCGCACCTGGGTGCGTGGCACCGTCAACGGCACCACGCAAGGGTCGATGCTGCTGCTTCTGAGAACAGCGGTGATCGGATTTTCCCTGCTTTTATGGTCGTGGGGGCAGGCGAGCGCCGGCGATGTCACCTTCGTGCTGACCTCGTTCTTCGTGCTGCAGGGCTATTTGCGCGATATCGGCACGCATATCCGCAATTTGCAGCGCTCGATCAACGACATGGAGGAACTGGTCGACTTCCAGTCCGAGCCGCTCGGCATCGAGGATGTGCCCGGCGCCAGGCCGATCCGCATCACTGACGGCCGCATCAGCTTCGACGACGTCACCTTCCATTATGGCAGCCACCGACTGCCGCTCTATCGCGACTTTTCGGTGGACATCGCGCCGGGCGAGCGCGTCGGGCTGGTCGGCCATTCGGGCTCGGGCAAGACGACCTTCGTCAAGCTGATCCAGCGCCTTTACGACGTGAACGCGGGAACGATCCTGATCGACGGTCAGGATATTTCCGGGGTGGCGCAGGCGTCGCTGCGTGGGCAGATCGCCATCGTCCAGCAGGAGCCGATCCTGTTCCACCGGTCGCTGGCCGAAAACATCGCCTATGCCCGGCCGAGCGCCACGCAAGCCGAAATCGAGCACGCGGCACGGCTGGCAAGCGCGCACGACTTCATCGTCGATCTGCCGAAAGGCTATGGCACGCTGGTCGGCGAGCGCGGCGTGAAACTATCAGGTGGCGAGCGCCAGCGGGTGGCGATCGCGCGGGCCTTCCTCGCCGATGCGCGGATCCTCATTCGGGACGAGGCGACGTCGAGCCTCGATTCAGAATCGGAGGTGCTGATCCAGCAGGCGATGGAGCGGTTGATGGTCGGCCGCACGACGCTGGTCATCGCGCACCGGCTTTCGACGGTACGGGCGCTGGACAGGCTTCTGGTGTTCGATCGCGGCCGCATCGTCGAGGAGGGTTCGCATGACCAACTGATCCGGCTGCAAGGCGGCATCTACCGCCGGCTGTTCGAGCGCCAAGCGCTCGAATTGACCAAGGGGCTGGTGATCTGACGACTTACAGCGCCGCGCATCCATTAGAGCGACGTGCGGCCACTTGGACGCACAAAGTACGCTCTAACTTTGAATCTGCGCATCGTGCTTTCCGAAAATCGGTTCCGATTTCGGGCCGATGCGCTAGGACGCGCGGCGCTGCCGCCTTTTCATCGCCTTCGTCATGTTCTATGTCTGCGGCCCAAGCGCGGGGGCGTGTCTTGTCAACAGCAAAACCATCCGGTACGCCCCGTTCATGACAGTTACCGTCCGTTTCGCCCCATCACCCACCGGCCGTATTCATATCGGCAATGCGCGCACTGCGCTGTTCAACTGGCTGTTCGCCATGAACAACAAGGGCCGCTTCATCCAGCGCTTCGACGACACCGATGTCGCCCGCTCGACGCAGGAGTTCTCCGACGCCATCCTCTACGACCTGCATTGGCTGGGCATCTTTCCGGACGCCACGGAGTACCAGTCACGGCGCTTCGAGATCTATGATGCGGCGATGGAGAAATTGAAGGCGGCGCGCCTTCTCTATGCTTGTTACGAAACACCCGAAGAGCTCGATCTCAGGCGCAAGGTGCGCCGCACGCGCGGCCTGCCGCCGGTCTACGGCCGCGAAGCGTTGACGCTGACGCCTGAGCAGATCGCCGAATACCAGTCCGATGGCCGCCGGCCGCACTGGCGCTTTCTGCTGCCCAATTTCACAAGCGACCCGTTGCAGCCGGAGCGCACGGAAATCCACTGGAACGATCTGGTGCGCGGCGAGGAAACCGTCGACCTTGCCTCGCTTTCCGACCCGGTTCTAATGCGCGAGGACGGGACCTATCTCTATACTCTGCCTTCGGTGGTCGACGACATCGAGATGGGCGTCAGCCACGTTATCCGTGGCGACGACCACGTCACCAATACCGGTGTGCAGATCGCCCTGTTCCAGGCATTGGGTGCCGAGCCGCCGGTGTTCGGCCACCACAATCTGTTGACCACCGCATCGGGCGAGGGCCTGTCGAAGCGGAGCGGCGCGCTCTCCATCGAGAGCTTGCGCGAGAGCGGCATCGAACCGATGGCCGTCGCCTCGCTGGCCGTGCTTGTCGGCACCTCGGAAAACGTCGTGGCGGTGCCCGATATGACCGAGCTTGCCCGGCGCTTCGATCCGGCAGCGACGTCGAAATCCGCCGCCAAGTTCGACCCGGACGAGCTCTTCGTGCTCAACCGCACGCTGCTGCACCATATGCCGTTTTCCGAGGCGCGCGACCGGCTGATCGTGCTCGGCATTTCCGGCGAACAGGCCGAGCCCTTCTGGCTGGCGGTGCGCGGCAATCTCGACAGGCTGGCCGACGCCGCAATCTGGTGGCGCACACTTCGCGACGGCCCGCAGGAGCAGCCGGACTTTTCCGACGTCGACCGCGATTTCCTTCGCCAGGCGTTCGACCTTTTGCCGGAAGACCCCTGGAACGGGTCGGTGTGGAAGGAGTGGACGGGCAGGATCAGGGAAGCGACCGGCCGCAAGGGCAAGGCGCTGTTCATGCCGCTCAGGCTGGCGCTTACGGGGCAGCCTTCGGGGCCGGAGCTTGCAGATCTGTTGCCGCTGCTGGGTCGGGAAGGAACGTTGGCCCGACGACCCTGACCTTGCGCTGTCCCGGCGGCGGCAAAGTCGTCGGCGAGGGTTTGACGGCGAGGCGGTTGATGGCTTCGCGATCGAGCCCGCCTCCGACATTGGCCAAAGTCTCGGGGTCGGCGCCTGGATCGGGTTTGGCGACAGGCATCGGATTGAGCGGCGTGGTCTCTACATCTGCCTCGGTCTGTTCGGGGCTTGGCGGATTGCCGGCAATGATCTCGAAATTCTGTGCAGCGTTGCAGCCGCAGGCCGGCGGGCGAGACGTTTCGGGCTGCTTGTAGAGATAGGCGGTCGGCAGTTCGCTGTAGGGCCTGCCGGTTACAGAAGACGTCATGTCAGCCGAATCGTCGCCTATGCCGCGCGTATAAAACACCTGCATCTCGGTGCCGGGGCAACTCGAATCGCAGTTCTTCTGGTCGCGCTCGAAATCGCCCAGCGAGGCGGCATTCGACATCGGGAAGAAATAGCCGTCGCAGGTGCGCACGCACATCGTGCGGAATTCGCCGCCAAGACCTGGCAGGTCCATGCCGTCTGGCTGATTGATCATGCCGCGGAGACCGCGTTCTTCGTCGGGATCGCTCGGTTCGTCCAGCGCATCGGGCTGATTTCTGGCGTCGCCCAAAAGCCGATCGAGCAGATTTCCATTGCCGTTCTCACGGTTCGCTTCCAGGACAGGCGCACGTTTCGAAGGCACTATGCTGTCGCGACAGTCATTGGCGTCGAGCGAAGCCAATATGCGCGCGCGATCGCGGCGCGAGCCGCCGTCGGCGAGCTGCGCGCGCTTGATCTGCAGGGCATCGAGATTGGCGATCATGCGGTCGAGCGTGGCCTCGACTGCGGCGCAAGCGTTGCGATTGCGGCCGAGCAGCAAAAAGGCGCAGCCGGCGCTGTCGGACTGGCGGCTTGCCTTTGAAATCTGCTCGCGCTGCCGCACGATCGCGTCGTCGTATTTCCGGAGCAGGGCCGGCTTGCCGCCGCCACCGCGCGAAGCGGCCGCGAGATCGGCTTCCAGCTGGCGGCAAACACCGGAGGCGGCCTGCGGCTGAGTGACGGCAAAGCCTGATAGCGCCAGGGCGCAGAGCAGCGCCGCGGCACGCGTCAGCTTCCACCCTAGGCCCATCATTCGCCCTGAGCTCCTTTTATCCGTCCGTCGCGAAAGCTACCGCATTTGCGATTATTTACTTAGCTTACCGCGAAAGCCCGTTTTAGCCCAGATTTACCACCGCCTGCGCCTTATGGGCCGCTTCGACCACCGCGAGCGCCGTCATGTTGACGACGCCGCGCGACGTCACCGACGGCGTCAATATATGCGCCGGCCTGTCGGTGCCGAGCAGGATCGGCCCGACATGCAGGGCGTCCATCATCGCGCGCAGCGCGGTGAGCGTGATGTTCGCCGAATCGAGATTGGGGAACACCAGCAGATTGGCTTCGCCCTTCAGCCGCGAATGAGGATAGACGCGCTGGCGCAGCTGCTCCGACAGAGCCGAGTCGGCATGCATCTCGCCGTCGCATTGCAGGTCTGGCGCAATGCGCGCCAGGATCGCCGCTGCCTGCCGCATCTTGAGCGCGCTTGGCGAGTCGCGTGAGCCGAAATCCGAATGCGACAGCAGGGCGGCCTTGGGCTCGATGCCGAAGCGCTGGATTTCTTCGGCAGCCAGCACCGTCATCTCGGCGATCTCCTCGGCCGTCGGATCGACGGTGACATGCGTGTCGGTGAGGAAAATGATGCCGCGCTGCGAGATCAGCATGGAAAGCGTCGACAGGTCATGGTCCTTGATACCGGCGCGCGGGCCGATGATCAGGGTGACATTGCGCAAATGCCGCTCGAAACGTCCTTCCAGTCCGCAGACCATGGCGTCGGCGTCGCCACGCTTAAGGGCAAGTGCTGCGATCACGGTGTTGTCGGTGCGCACCATGGTGCGCGCGGCCTCCGTCGTCACACCGCGCCGGCCGGCGAGTTCGATCAAAAGATCGACATAATGGCGATAACGGGGGTCGTCCTCGGGATTGATCAGGCCGAAATCGACGCCCGGCTTGATGCGCAGCCCGTAGCGTTTCAGCCTGACTTCGATGACATGCGGGCGACCGATCAGGATCGGCTCGGCGATGCCTTCCTCCAGCACCACCTGGGCGGCACGCAGCACGCGCTCGTCCTCGCCGTCGGCATAGATGACGCGCTTGGCGCTCGACGTCTTGGCCATCGTGAACACCGGCTTCATGACCAGGCCGGAGCGGAAGACGAAGCGGTTCAGCGTGTCGATATAGACCGTCATGTCGGTGATCGGCCGTGTCGCGACACCGGTGTCGCAGGCGGCCTTGGCGACGGCCGGAGCGATGCGCAGGATCAGCCTGGGATCAAAGGGCGAGGGGATCAGGAAATCGGGCCCGAAGATCGGCGTTTCGCCGGAATAGGCGCGGGCGGCGACATCCGACGGTTCCTCGCGGGCAAGGGCCGCGATCGCCCGCACCGCGGCCATCTTCATCTCTTCATTGATGGCGCTGGCGCCGCAGTCCAATGCGCCACGAAAAATGTAAGGAAAACAAAGTACATTGTTGACCTGATTGGGAAAATCGGAGCGGCCGGTGCAGATCATTGCATCGGGTCGCGCCGCCCGTGCCGCTTCCGGCATGATCTCGGGGTTGGGGTTGGCCAGCGCCAGGATCAGCGGTTTTGGCGCCATATGCTGGAGCAATTCCGGTTTCAGCACGCCGGCGGCCGAAAGACCCAGGAACACGTCGGCGCCGGGCAGCACATCCGCCAGCGTGCGCGCCTCGGTGTCCTTCACATAGGGGTCCTTCCAGCGGTCCATCTCGTCGACGCGGCCCTTGTAGGCGACGCCGAAACGGTCGGTGACCCAGATGTTTTCGACGCGCGCGCCAAGCAAAACCAGCAAGTTGAGGCAGGCAAGGGCCGCAGCTCCTGCGCCGGAGGTGACGATCTTGATGTCGGAGATGGTCTTGCCGGCAAATTCCAGCCCGTTGAGCACGGCGGCGGCGACGATGATCGCGGTGCCGTGCTGGTCGTCGTGGAAGACCGGTATGGCCATGCGGGCCTTCAGCCGTTCCTCGACCTCGAAGCATTCGGGCGCCTTGATGTCCTCGAGGTTGATGCCGCCGAAGGTCGGCTCCAGCGCCGAGATCGTCTCGACCATGCGCTCGATGTCAGGCGCGTCGATCTCGATATCGAAGACGTCGATGCCGGCGAATTTCTTGAACAGCACCGCCTTGCCTTCCATCACCGGCTTGGAGGCGAGCGGACCGATATTGCCCAAGCCGAGCACCGCCGAACCGTTCGATACGACGCCAACCAGATTGGCGCGCGCCGTGTAGTCGGCGGCGGTTGCCGGATTGTCGCGGATTTCCAGACAGGGCGCCGCGACGCCGGGCGAATAGGCAAGCGCCAGGTCGCGCTGGTTGCCGAGCGGCTTTGTTGCCTGGATTTCAAGCTTTCCAGGCCGCGGATGCTTGTGGAAATAAAGCGCGGCTTCGTCGAGGTCCGACCGGGCTGCTTTTTTGTTTTCGCCTTCCATGCGGGCCTCCCTGCTATGCTGCCTTGAAGCCCTTTTAGCATGCAGCGTTGGTTTTTCACGATGCCAAATGACGCAACCGCCAATTAGGCGGAAGAATCGTCAAAAACTCATCTATGTCAGATTGTTGCGCTGAAATCCTCACCTGCCTTGTCGCTGCCGGGCTGATGTCATGGGAGCGCATTGCGCGACCGGGGTATGTCCGATCGCCGGCGGTCAAGTGCAGCCGCAACGGTGTCAGGTCGACCGCCTCCAGGCTTTGCGGCTACCGTCCACCCGACAGCTACTCACCGCGCGGTTGCGGGGCTACGCCTATCTCCGCCGCGCCACATCTCGACTCTCCCGTCTCCGCCATTTCCCTGCGCGTACAAACGTCAGACTTCACTGGGCCGGCGCCGTTTCCTTGGATGTACATGCTTTTTTTGTCATCGATGAACGCACTCATCGCGGCGAGGTGGTCGGCGAAGCCGGCAACGAACCGCCTGACCTTCAACGGAATGAAGCGGTTCGATGGATAGACCGCATGCACATGGTGCGGCGCATAGTGCCAGTCCGGCAGCACATGTTCGAGCAAGCCTTCGGCGATGAGCGGATCGAGTATCACCCTGTGCCCGAGGCCGATGCCGACGCCGGACAGCAACGCCTGATGATTGAGCAGCGAATTGTCAGAGCGCATGGCCGGCCGGATTCGCACCTCGGCCTTTTCGCCGCCCGGGCCGGTGAGCGGCACGACATCGCGCTTCCTGATGTGGGCGTAAAGCAGATAATCATGGTCGGCGAGATCTTCCGGGCGCCGCGGCCGGCCCCTGCGGTCGAGATACTCTGGCGTCGCCGCAAGGCAGCGCCCGATCACGCCGAGCTTGCGCACGATCAGCCGGTCGTCATCGATGGTCCCCATACGGATCGCCACGTCGAGCCCCTCTGCGATCACATCGACGAAACTGTCGGTCAGCGCCACGTCGAGCAACAGTTCCGGATAGGCGCGCTTGAACTCGATCAGGTAGCTGCCAAGCACGCCGGCGCCGAAGCTGGCCGGCGCGCCGACGGCAAGACGTCCGCACATCTTCGATTCGAGGCAGCCGACGCTGCGGTCCGCCTCCTCGATGCGCTCAATGATGTCGCGGGCGCGCTCCAGATAACGCCGGCCGGCTTCCGTCGGCGAAACATGGCGGGTCGTACGGTCAAAGAGCCGGACGCCTAGACGCTTTTCCAGTGCGCGGATCTGCTGGCTGACGGCCGGCTGGCTCAAGCCCAACTCGCGCGCTGCCGCCGAGAAGCTGGCGGTATCGCAGGCGCGTACGAAGCTGGTCAGCTCGGTCAAGCGGTCCATGATGGCAACTCTCCGTCGTGATTAATAAACAAGAGTAATAAGACATATAAGGAATCAGCAAGTTCAAAAAGCTGAGCCTATGACATAGACCCGCCTTGCTCCGCCTGGAGCTCTAGATCCCCAAACTGGAGACGATGCAATGCCGCTTTCCCGCCGTCATTTTCTCGCCGGTGCCGGCCTAACCGGCGGCACTCTCCTGGCCAATGTCTCCGTTCCGGCAGTGGCCCGCGCGCCGCTGGTCGACGCTGCAACGCTTGGCGCTCTGCGCCGCAACGTGGGATCGGTCCAGGTTACGGCGCTATTAGACGGCTATATCGACATTGGTTCCGAGCTGGTCATCGGGCTCGCTGAGGCCGATGCGGAGCGGCTGGCTGAGGCCAGCTTCCAGAAGCCCGGACCGCGCCGCGCACCGGTCAATGCCTATCTCATCAATCTGGGCGACCGTCTGGTGCTCGTCGACGCCGGTATGTCGGACAGCATGGGCCCGTCACTCGGCCGACTTCCGGCCGCTATCGAGGCGGCCGGCGTCTCTCCGGACCAGATCGACACATTGCTGATTACCCACATGCATCCCGACCATATCAACGGCGTTCTGACTCCCGCCGGCCAGGCGCTGTTTCCCAATGCCGAGCTCATCGTCACCGCCGCCGATTACGCCTTCTGGCATGACGACGCAAACATGAACCAGGCGCCGGATGGGGCAAGGCCGTTCTTCATCGGTGCCCGCCAGGCCGCCGCCGCCTATGCGAATCGCGTGCGGCAGGTGGGTGGCGAGGGCGAGGCGGTCGGCGCGATCCGCACCGTGCCGCTGCCCGGCCACACTCCGGGCCATGCCGGCTTCATCGTGGAATCGGACGGCGAGGCGCTGTTCATCTGGGGCGATGTCGTGCACATGGCGACCTATCAGTTCGCGCGCCCGGACTGGAGCATCGCCTTCGATGTCGATTCCAAGCTGGCTGCCGAAACGCGCAAGCGGACGCTCGACCGGGTCGCTGCTGACCGGATGCTGATCGCCGGCATGCATTTGCCGTTCCCCGGCATCGGCCATGTGGCGCGCGATGGCGACGCCTATCGCTTCGTGCCGGACGAATGGCCCTATGCACTGTAGCGGCGGCCAGCGCGGGAAGGGGCCATCAGAGCCCCGCTTTCAGAGCCGTCACTTCCTGACAAGAACGGCCGAGATGGATCGTCTCCCGGCGTTCCCAGCGGGTACCAAGCGTTAGGTACTAGAACGCGCTGACATAGGCGCCTCCGTCGACCGGTATATTCTGCCCGGTCAGGTAGCCGGCATGAACCGAGCACAGGAAGGCGCAGATCTGGCCGAATTCCTCCGGCGTGCCGAGCCGCTTGGCCGGAACGTTGGCTGCTGCCTGGGTCTTGCGCACGGCGGCAGCAGCCGGATCTTCGGGGGTGCCGGCTTCATGCGGAGGGCGCAGCCTGTCGGTGTCGATCTTGCCCGGCAGCATGTTGTTGATCGTCACATTGCGGTCGATCACCGTCCGCGCGACGCCGGCCAGGAACGAAGTCAGGCCTGCGCGCGCGCCGGACGACAGATCGAGGCCGGGAATGGGAACATAGACCGACAGCGAGGTGATGTTGACGACACGGCCGAAGCCGCGTTCGGCCATGCCGTCGATGACAGCCTGAACCAGCTCGACCGGGGTCACCATGTTCTGGGTGACGCCTTCGAGGATCTTTTCGCGGTCGAGTTCGCGGAAATCGCGAAGCGGCGGTCCGCCATTGTTGTTGACGAGGATATCGGGATTGGGACAGGCGGCAAGCAGCGCCTTCTGCACCTCGGGCTTCGACACGTCGCCGACGATTTCGGTCACCTCGACGCCAAATCTTTCGCGCAGTTCGGCGGCGGTCTTCGCCAATTGGTCGGCATTGCGCCCGTTGACGACCAGGTCACAGCCGGCCTCGGCCAGCGCCATGGCGCAACCGCGCCCAAGTCCTTTGCTCGAAGCACAGACGATGGCCTTTTTTCCGCGAATACCGAGATCCATGGCGATTTCTCCTCTGATTGGCGCGGCAACCTACTCTTGAGGCTGGACCAATCGCAACCGTCATACGGTTGTTGCATGAATCGGGGCATAGGCTGCACGAGAGCAACGGTGAGAATCCAATGCCTGGCGCAGAGCCCCGCACTTTCCGCAGCATGTTCATCTCCGACGTCCATCTCGGATCGAAAGCGGCGAAGGCCGAGTTCCTGATCGATTTCCTGCGCCATCACGACGCCGATATCATCTATCTCGTCGGCGACATCGTCGACGGCTGGCGGCTGAGACGGAACTGGCACTGGCCGCAGAGCCACAACGACGTCGTCCAGAAATTGCTGCGTAAGGCGCGCAAGGGCGCCAGCATCACCTACATCGCCGGCAATCACGACGAGTTCGCGCGCCAGTTCCAAGGCGTGCATTTCGGCGGCATCGTCGTCGCCGACCGCGCCATTCACGAGACCGCCGACGGCAAACGCCTTCTTGTCATCCATGGCGACCAGTTCGACACTGTCGTCCACAATGCGCGCTGGCTGGCCTATCTTGGCGACTATGCCTACGACGCGGCCATGCTCGTCAATCGCGTGGTGACGCGGCTTCGCCAACTGCGTGGCCTGCCATATTGGTCGTTTTCGTCCTGGGCCAAGGTCAACGTCAAAAAGGCGGTGAATTTCATCGGCTCGTTCCAAACCATGCTGACCGAGGAAGCGCGCCGCTCGCATGTCGACGGCGTGATCTGCGGGCACATCCACCATGCCGCGATCGAAAATTATGAGGACGTGCAATACATCAACACCGGCGATTGGGTGGAGAGCTGCACCGCGGTGGTCGAGCATTTCGACGGCCGGATGGAGATCCTGCACTGGGCGCACGTCCTGCCGGAGGCTCCGGTCGGCAGCGAAGTGCTGGTGCCGATCGACATCAAGGGCAGGGCAGTCCAGGCTGCCTGACCAAACCCGACCTCACCTCGCTTTAATCGATTAGTCCAAGCGGTTCCGCCGACTTTTTCAGCATGTTATGGAATTGGCGTGCGCTGCTGGCCGCCTCGGCTGAGCGCTGCGCCGACGGATTGCCTGTTGATGTCCTCCCTGCCGCCGCTTTCACCCGAACAGCTCGTCAAGCCGCGTCATTTCGAACTGCGCATGGGCCTGATTTTCTTCACGCTTTTCGTGCCGCTCGGAATACATTTGCCATATTTCCCGCTGTGGTTGCAGGCAGAGGGTTTCGATGCCGAGCAGATAGCGGTCATTCTCGCAGCACCAATGTTCCTGCGCGTGGTGACGACGCCATTGCTTACAGCACTGGCCGACAGGGCGAGTGACCGCGCCCATGTCTATGTCGCGCTGATGGCCGCATCTGTGGCTGCGTCCGCCGGTTATTTCCTGACGCCGACCTACGCCATCGTGCTCGCCGTTTCGCTGGCGCTCACCGTGGTCTGGACACCGCATTCGCCGATTGCCGATTCGCTGGCGCTATCGGGTGTGCGCCGCTTCGGCTCCAACTACGCAAGCATGCGCAAATGGGGATCGATCTCCTATCTGTGCGCAAATCTTGCGGGCGGTTTCATCCTGTCGGCGACCGGCGCCCCGGCTGTTCCGATGATCATCTTCGTGGCCTTTGGTGCGGCGCTTGTCGTCGGACTGATCGCGCCGCGGCTCGGCCGTCCCCGCCGTGCCTCGCCGCTTTCGGCGGCCGACATCCAGCAATCCGCGCCAAAACTCCTCAACGCCTATTTCCTGTATTTCTCCATCGGCGTCGGCGTCATCACCGCCAGTCACGCGTTTTTCTACGGCTTCGTCTCGATCTACTGGAAATCGATCGGCATCGGCGATCAGGTTGTCGGGTTGCTTTGGGGCTGGGGTGTGGTGGCCGAGATCGGCATGTTCATGGTCTTTACCCGGGTTTTCGGCTCCTTCTCGGTCGTGTCGATCATGGTGATGGCCGGGATAGGCGCGATCGTGCGCTGGATTGCCTTCCCCATGATCTGGCCGCTCGGCCTTGGCATTGCCGGATTCTTCGCTGTCCAGACGTTGCATGCGGTCTCCGTGGCGCTGGTTTTGATCGGCCTGCAGAAAATGATCGGTGAGACGGTCGCGGAGGAACGCACCGGAGCCGCGCAAGGCATCGCCTATTTCTCCAACGGCTTTTTCACGGCCGTGGTGACGCTCATGTCCGGGCCTCTGTATGACCGCTTCGGCGTGGATGGTTTTTTTGCCATGGTTCCGATCGCCTTGGTCGGCCTTGTACTGATCGGGCTTGCCGCGCGTTCAGCCCCACAGCGCCGCATCGGGCGGTGACACCAATGAACCTTGGTAGACGAGACCGGGAACACGGTCGCGGGCAAGCAGCAGCGGCCCGTCGAGATCGACGAAATCGGCATCTTGGGCCAAGAGCACGGCCGGCGCCATGGCCAATGACGTGCCGACCATGCAGCCGACCATGACGCCAAAACCCAGTTCGCGGGCGCGATCGCGAAGGACGAGAGCAGCGGTCAAGCCGCCCGACTTGTCGAGCTTGATGTTGACGGCATCATAAAGGCCGACAAGCGAGGCAAGGCCCCCTGCCTCATGCACGCTTTCATCGGCGCAGATCCGCACCGGATGCGCGATGTGGCGAAGGATGCCGTCACGGCCCGCCGGCAGCGGCTGTTCAATCAGGGCGATGCCGTATTCGGCGGCAAAGGCGAGATTTGCAACGATGTTGTCGTCGCTCCAGCCCTCATTAGCGTCAAGGATGATGCGGCTCGTCGGTGCCGCCTCTCTGACCGCGCGGATACGGGCCATATCGTTGTCGCCGCCGATCTTGACCTTGAGCAGCGGGCGCCGGGCGTTGGCGCGGGCCTGGGCTGCCATCGCTTCGGGCTCACCGAGCGACAGCGTGTAGGCTGTCTCAAGCGCCCTTGGCGGAGCCGCGCAGATGCTGGACGCGACCGACTTGCCTGTGATCTTCGCCTCCAGGTCCCATAATGCGCAGTCGACGGCGTTGCGCGCCGCGCCCGCCGGCATGGCCTCGAGCAGCGCGGCCCGGCTGATGCCGCCTTGAATCTGCTCCCGCATCGCCTCGATCGCATCGCGCACACCGTCCATCGTCTCGCCATAGCGCTTGTAGGGGACGCATTCGCCGCGCCCGCTCTGGCCGTCCTCTCGGATCGTCACTGTGATGACCTCGGCCTCGGTCTTCGAACCGCGCGAAATGGTGAAGGTCCCGGCGATGGGAAAGCGCTCGGACTCGACCGAAATGACACGCGCCATATTTTTCTGCTCCGGCTGTGCGACAACAAGCTTGTCGGCAAATCGACAGGTGGGTTCCGTCAGGTTAAACAGATGGCCCGTCAGACTAAACAGGACGCCATGTTGACGATCCGCAAACGCTTCGCAAGCGGCAAGACCGCCAAGGAGGCCGACCACCAGCCACGCGTCGCGGTCGGTGAGGAGGGCGGCGTTCTCGGCTGCGCCTTCTCCGGAAACTGGACGACGCGCACCGTGACGCTGGTCGACGCCGAGATGCGCAAGATCGAGAAGCGCAGCGGTTTCCAGACGCTGGCGATCGACCTTTCGCGTATCGAGAAGATGGATACCGCCGGGGCCTGGGTGATCGACCGTCTGGTTAGCGCCTTCGAAAAGAAGGGTGTGGAAATCACGGTGCAGGGGCAAAGCGAGATTGCCTCGATCCTGCTCGGCGCCGTCGGTGACGCGGTTCGACGCGAACCTGATTCCGGCACCGCTAGGCCGCCGAATATCATCATTCGCGCGCTCGAGGCGGTTGGCCGGCGCGTCTATGAGATGCGTGACGATTTCCTGGCCGCGATGAACATACTGGGCGCCACGATACGCGGCTCGCAGATGAAGCTTGGCCGCGGCCATGCGGTCAATCCGGCGGCGATCTTCAACCAGATGGACCGCATGGGCGTCGGCGCCATCCCGGTGGTCGTGCTGATGTCGGCCATCGTCGGGGCGATCGTCGCTCAGCAAGGCGCCTATCAGCTCAGCTATTTCGGCGCCGATATCTTCGTCGTCGACCTGGTCGGCGTGCTGATCCTGCGCGAGCTCGGCGTGCTGATGACCGCGATCATGATCGCCGGCCGATCGGGCAGCGCCATTACGGCTGAAATCGGCTCGATGAAAATGCGCGAGGAGGTCGACGCGCTAAAGGTCATCGGGCTCAATCCAATCGGCGTGCTGGTGTTTCCGCGGCTGGTCGCGCTGGTGATCGCACTGCCTTGCCTGACGATCATCGCCAATTTCGCCGCACTTGGCGGCGGCATCGCGGCGGCATGGCTCTATTCCGACATCGCACCGGCCGCCTTCATCGACCGGCTGCGCGTCGCCATCGATCTCAGCACCATCTTTGCCGGGCTGATCAAGGCGCCGTTCATGGCCATGATCATCGGCACGATCGCCTCGGTCGAAGGCATGAAGGTTGGCGGCAGTGCCGAATCGCTGGGACAACACGTGACCGCTTCGGTGGTGAAGTCGATCTTCGTGGTCATCATCCTCGATGGGCTATTCGCCATGTTCTACGCGGCGATCGAGTTCTGACATGGCGACGCAGGGCAGCACAAAGGCAACTGGGGTTGCGGAAGGGGCCGACGAAGACGAGATCGTGCTTTCCGCGCACGACATCACCGTGTCCTTCGGCGACAAGGTCATTCTCGACAGGTTGTCGCTCGATATCAGGCGCGGCGAGATCCTCGGCTTTGTCGGCGCCTCCGGTGCCGGCAAGTCGGTTCTCCTGCGCACCATCCTCGGCCTGGTGCACAAGCAGTCGGGAACGATCAAGCTGTTCGGCGTCGATGTCGAAAAGGCGAGCGAGAGGGAGCGTCTTCGCATCGACATGCGCCTTGGCGTCCTCTTTCAGCACGGCGCGTTGTTTTCGGCGCTCACGGTTCTCGAAAACGTGCAGGTGCCGATGCGCGAATATCTCGATTTGCCGAAAAAGCTGATGGACGAGCTGGCGATGCTCAAGGTCGAACTGGTCGGGTTGCCGCCGGATGCGGCGCAGAAATTCCCGTCCGAGCTTTCCGGCGGCATGATCAAGCGTGCGGCGCTGGCGCGCGCACTGGCGCTCGACCCCGACATCGTGTTCCTGGACGAGCCGACATCGGGCCTCGATCCGATCAGCGCGGCTGAGTTCGACGAACTGGTCGTCAAGCTGCGCGATACCATGGATCTGACCGTGTACATGGTCACGCACGATCTCGACACGCTGTTCACCGCTTGTGATCGGGTGGCCGTGCTCGGCAACAAGAAAGTGCTGGTCGAAGGCACGATCGACGACATGCTCGGAAGCGAGGAACCCTGGGTGAAATCCTATTTTCGCGGAAAACGTGCGCGGCAACTTGATCTTGCGGCCCGCGCGTAGCCATAAGTGGATAAATGGAAACCAGAGCCAACTACGTCATTGTCGGCATTTTCACGCTAGCCGCGATCCTGGCAGCATTCGCGTTCGTCTATTGGACGGCCGCGATCGGCGAGAGGGGTGAGACGGCGATGCTGCAGGTGCGCATTCCGGGATCGGCTTCCGGCCTCGGCCGCGGCAGTTTCGTGCTGTTCAACGGCGTCAGGGTCGGGGATGTAAGGCGAGTCTATATCGACCCCGCCAATCCGAACGACGCCATAGCCGAAGCCGAAATAGGCAGGAACACCCCGATCACCAAATCGACGCAGGCCGATATCGGCCTTGCTACCCTCACCGGTCAGGCCAATATCGAACTCAGGGGCGCCGACCTCAAGGAGGTCAACCTTCTCGACCAGGCGGAGGCGGAGGGCCGCGTCGCCGAGATCGTCGCCAACCCGTCGGCGGTCACCAACCTGTTGCAGACGGCGCAGAACATCTTTACCCGCGCCGATACGGTTCTCACCCAGCTCGAAGGCTTCACCAGGGACGTTCGCGGGCCGCTGACGCAGACCGTCAACAATGTGCAGACCTTCTCCGACGCGCTGGCCAGGAACTCCGACGGCATCGACAAATTCCTCGCCAGCGTCAGTTCGCTGTCGGACGAATTGAGGGGCGTCTCGGGCAAGCTCGACGGCACGTTGAAGGCGGCGGAAGGGCTGCTCAACGCTGTCGACAAGGATCAGATCAAGAGCATTGTCGCCAATGTCGATACGGTGACCGAGAACCTGAAGGAAACCAGCAAGCAGTTCGACACGGTCGTCAGGAATGTCGACACCGCGGTGGGATCGATCAACGATTTCGCCCAACGGACGCAAGGCACGCTGGCCAAGGTCGACGGCGTTCTCGACGGCATCGACCCGGCACAGGTTCGCACCGCGCTGGCCAACATCCAGAAGGCCAGCGAAAACGCCAACGAGGCTGCCGCCGACATCGCCAAGGTGACCAGCAAATTCGCCAACCGGGCCGACGATATCGACCAGACGATCAAGGACGCGCAACAGCTCGCGGAGCGTCTCAACGACGCTTCGGTGCGCGTCGACGGCATCCTCGCCAAGGTCGATACATTGCTCGGCTCAGGCCAGGCCGACGGCATGATAGCCGATGCCAGGAATACGCTGAAATCGTTCAAGCAGGTCGCCGACACGCTGAACGCCCGCCTCGGCACCATCACCGACAATCTGGCGCGATTCTCCGGTCAGGGCCTGCAGGACGTCGAGGCGCTGGTCCAGGACAGCCGCCGTTCGATCAGCCGCATCGAAGAGGCGGTGACGGATCTCAGCCGCAATCCGCAGCGGATCCTGTCAGGCGGCGAAGGCGAGGTTCGGCAATTCGACGGCAGGGCGCGGCGTTGACTTCGGCTTTCGCCCGCCCCAAGAACAGCAGGCAAGTGCACTGCGGAAAGCGGATTGCTCATACGATTCGGGGGACAACGGGGATCGCGTGTGAAGTCGGTGGTGCTTAAATTGGGCGGGGTCAAATCGGGCGGGCTCAAAGCGGGTGTGGCATTGCTTACGCTTTCGCTGGCCGGTTGCGCGTTTTTGCCGGGCGGCGGGCCGGCGCCCCTGGACACATTCGAACTGTCGGCGCCGCCGCTCGATGCGCGCGGCCGCAGCCGCCGCCAGATCCTCATTGCCCAACCCTCCGCGCTCAAGGCGCTGGACAGCCAGAACATCGTTATCAAGCCGTCTGTGCGTTCGATCCAGTACCTCAAGGGCGCGCAATGGGCCGATCGGCTGCCGCTGATCGTGCAGGCGCGGCTGGCCGAGACATTCCAGCGCTCGGGCAGCTTCGCCGGTGTCGGCAAGCCGGGCGAGGGGCTGGCGATCGACTATCAGGTGATCGTCGAAGTCCGTTCCTTCGAAGTCCGGGTCGACGGCGGCGAACATGCCGAGGTCGAGCTGTTCGTGCGGATACTGAACGACCGCAATGGCGAGGTGCGCGCCTCGAAGAGCTTTACCGCGACCGCGCCCGTCTCCGGCGGCGGCAACCAGGCCTATGTCGGCGCGCTCGACCGCGCATTCGGCGATGCCGCCAAGGACATCGTCCGCTGGACCGATTCGGTGATCTGATACAGCCGGAACTGCCTGGCGCAGCTTAGGATCAAACTCAATCTTCTGGCTGCCGCCAATGGCCGAGACGGGTGGGGAACTGCCGTCCGTTTCGACGACTGGAACGAGCAGGGAGCGCCAATTACCGACCTTCCCGGCGCTTCTCCAAAGCCGCCCTTCGCGCTACAGCTTTGAATCGACCCCCTTTCGGACGTAGACAGCGACTTGCATGAAGGTCTGATTTGATTTGGCTACGGCCAGCGGCTTTGTGGGCGATGGAAAGCCGCAATGTTCGCCTGCTTCGCCGCGGAGACGCTGCGTGTTCCGCCGGGGACATAGCGCCAGCAAGCAAGCTCCGGATCCGCTGCCTTGCCTCCCGCAGCGACGACGCCCAGAGCTCCAGCGTCTCGATCGAAACGCCCGTCATCCATGATCTCCGAATCATGGCGACCCATCGATTCAGCAACCAGAAAAGAACGCAGCTGCAACGCTAGGACGCGTCGGTGGAGAATTTGTGTATCGTAGTCGACTTCAGCGTTTCGCCCGGTTTCAGCACCGTCGTTGGAAATGACGGCTTGTTCGGCGAATCCGGGAAGTGCTGCGTCTCAAGGCAGAAGCCGTCGGTCTGGCGGTATTGCTGACCGGCCGCGCCGACGAGCGTCGAATCGAGGAAGTTGCCGCTGTAGAACTGGACGCCGGGCTCGGTGGTCGAGATCTCCATGATCCGGCCCGAGCGCGGCTCGTAGACTCGGGCGGCGAGCGAAAGTCCACCACCCGACCGGTTCAGCACGAAGTTGTGATCGTATCCGCGGCCATAGGCCATCTGTGGGTCGTTCGAGCGGATGCGTGCGCCGATCGGCGCCCCTTGGCGGAAGTCGAACGGCGTGGCGGTCACGGAGGCGAGCTGCCCGGTCGGGATCAAGGTCGCATCGACCGGCGTGTAGCGATCGGCGTTGATCGTGAGGATGTGATCGTCGATCCCACCCGTGCCGTCGCCGGCGAGATTGAAGTAGGAATGACTCGTGAGATTGACCACGGTTGGTTTGTCGGTCGTCGCCTCGTAGTCGATGCGCAGCTCGTTGTCGTTGGTGAGGCTATAGACGACCTGGACCGTGAGCGTGCCGGGATAGCCTTCCTCGCCATCCTTGCTCGTGTAGTTGAGCCGCGCTGCGGCGCCGCTGACGCTGCTCAGCGGTTCGACCGCCCAGACGACCTTGTCGAAGCCTTTCGTGCCGCCGTGCAGGCTGTTCGGCCCGTTATTGGCGGCGAGTTGGTACTGCGTGCCGTCGAGCGTGAACTTCGCGCCGCCGATGCGATTGCCGTAGCGCCCGATCAAGGCGCCGAAATAGGGGTTCATGGATTCGTAGTCGGCGAGTTCCTTGAAGCCGAGCACGACGTTGTCGAGCTTGCCCCAGCGATCGGGCACATTGATCGCCGTGATGATACCGCCATAGGCGATGAACTTGACGGACGCGCCCCTGTCGTTGGTGAGCGTGTAGAGATCGACGGCTTTGCCGTCCTGCGTGTTTCCGAATGGGGTCTTGTCCACAGAGCCAGCGCCGGCGCTCGTTCCCGTCAGCAGCACGCCCATGCCGAGCACGGCCGCGCCGAGCACTGACCTATGCCAGGTACGCGACCTGTTTGGTTCGATCGGCGTCATGGTTTCCTCCCTCGATAGGCCTCTTCGCCGGCGGCTTCTGACGAGCCGCCTGAAAGACCAATTCTAAACTCATCGGGCTATCAAGGTAAGCGCGTCCTGGTAGAGATTGTACAATAGCACCGTGCTTGAAAAGCGTGTGCCGGATACCGCCGGTCGCATCAGCTCATTGCCTGATCAAAATTGCCGTCGGTGCATGAATCGCAGGAAGGGTATCCGCCTGATTCCCGACTTCGATCTTGCTGCTAGTTGGTGTCGCAAAGCCACCCGATTGAGACGTAGAACGCGCCATGGCGGTGAAATCCGAGCCGATGCCCCGGCCGGCTCGGTTGCGCTATTTCCGGACCAACATCGAGGCGACCCTGTCGGTCGCCTCTCCTACTCGTTGGCCGACCTTCGTGTTGCTTCGCTGCAAGAACCGCACAGGGGTTAGCGGTTCGACGTCGCTGCGGGCGAACATAGTAGAACGAGGTCGCCAGATCACTATCAAAAGATCTGATCGTTATCGAGCTTTCCTGAAAGGCAAAGGTCGCTTGGACGTGGGTGCGAGAAACTCGTCAAAAGCGTCGCGTTTCTCGGGCCATTCCCGGCTGCGGCCGGTGAGGCGCCGCGCCCTGGACATATTCTCGACGGAAAAACGCCTCGAAGCGCCCGGGAACCGACCGATTGGGAACAATCTTACCTGTTTCAAGGTTGGAGATGCGCAAGGGACTGCTCTACGGAATCATTGTCCAGATGAAACGCCATTTTCGGATTGTTTTGGGTGCCGTGGTCAGCCTCACATTGACACCTGCTCCGCTTCCCGCACTTTCGCGCGACGCCCAGCCGCGCGCCGCACCCCTCATTCTGGCCCAAACCCAGTCTCCCGAAGAGGAAGAACTGCTGCGCAGGAAGAAAAGAGAGGGGGCCAAACGCGACGAGCAGCGGGCTCCCCGGGCAGAAAGGCCGGCGCAGCGCGAGCGGGCCGAGCGGCCTGCGGCGCGGGAGCGCGAAGCCGTCAAACGGCGTGCCGCCGAACCCGAGCCCGCCATCACCGAGGAGCGCCAGAAGCGGCGCAAGGAGCGCGAAGCCGCCAGACAGCGTGCCGCCGAACCCGAGCCAGCGATCACCGAGGAGCGCCTGAAGAGGCGCAAGGACCGCGAGGCCGTCAAACGGCGTGCCGCCGAACCCGAGCCGGCGATCACCGAGGAGCGCCTGGAGCGGCGCAAGGAGCGCGAGGCCGCCAGACAGCGTGCCGCCGAACCCGAGCCCGCGATCACCGAGGAACGCCTGAAGCGGCGCAAGGAGCGCGAAGCGGCGATGCGTCGTCCCGAAAACGCCGCCAGGCTCTTCGACAGCGCCAAGGAAAAGCCGCTGAGGCGCAAGCCGGGCGGCGCCGAGCCGGATCAGCCCGCTCGGGCCAGGGCCGAGCGGCTGCCCGAAAGCGACGCCGCGGCGCAGGCGCGAGCCTCGACAGATCCAGTGCAAATCGGCTCCGTCATCTCCGAGAAAGGCCGCCGGATCGAACGCTCGCGCAGGGGGCGTCCCGAGGTTCCGGAGGGCGCGGAACTCGTGCGCGAGGTCAACAACCGCTTCATCTTCCGGACCAACAACACCTATTTCATCGAGCGGCCCCGCGAGGAGCGCTTCATCATCGACGCGCGCGAGGTCTACTACGAGGAACTGCCGCGCAGCCGGCAGCGCGAGGTTGTGGTCCGTCCCGACGGGACGCGGATCGTCACGATCCGCAACCGCTGGGGAGACGTCGTCCGCCGCGTGAAGATCCTGCCCGACGATCGCGAGATCGTCCTCGTCTATGTCGAAGACGACTATTACGACGAGGTGCTGGAATGGCGCGATCCCGGCCTCGACCTGCCGCCGCTCGATCTCGACATTCCGGTCCGCGACTACATACTGGACGCGGAATGGGTTGAGGACCCCGAGGACTACTATACGTTCCTCGACCAGCCGCCGGTCGAGCAGGTGGAGCGCACCTACTCACTTGACGAGGTCCGGCGTTCGGCGCGCATCCGCGACAAGGTCAGGCGCATCGATCTCGACATCATCAATTTCGAGTTCGGCTCGGCCCAGATCCCGGAGAGCGAGATCGGCAAGCTCGAAGGTGTCGCCGGGGCCATGCAGCGCCTGCTCAAGGAGAACCCGGGCGAGACCTTCCTGATCGAGGGCCACACCGATGCGGTCGGGGCGGAGGTGGCGAACCTGGCGCTGTCGGACCAGCGGGCCGAGGCGGTGGCGACCGCGCTGACCAACGTCTTCGACATCGCGCCCGAGAACATGGAGACGCAGGGCTATGGCGAGCAGTATTTGAAGGTTGAAACCCAGGAGCCCGAACGCGAGAACCGGCGCGTCGCGATCCGCCGCATCACGCCGCTGGTCGCACGCGTGGCGAGCTCCGAATAGGCCCCCACCGTTGTTTTGAGCCGGCCGGGCAGGTAGCGCCAGGCTCACCATTGCAAGCCCGCTCATATACCCCCGCGTATCGAGCGCGCCAAATAGGCGACACGCATCTAGCTCGGTCAAGATCCGCTTTCGCCACCTCTTGCGACATTGAGGTCGAAATCGAGTAGCAACTGGATTGGGTCAAAGCGGTGAGTTCCACTGGAGGTCCCCTATCTGGGAGAAAATTTGGGCCTGGAATGTCCGACTAGGGTCATGGGCGTGAATTCGGCAGGGTCGAACGAACTTCCGCAACGGGTCGAAAAGCGGTCGCAGGGAGCCTAAACATGAAGGTCTGCGGCCCCGGTTCCAAAAAACCTCAGAACTTGTGTCGGATTGGTCAAGACCGGTTCGTCCTTGGGCATGGAACGACATCACAAGGATAAATGATATGCCCAGTACCGTACGCCTGCACCGCATCCTGGCAACCAGCCCAGAAAAAGTCTACCGCGCTTTCCTTGAGGCGGACGCGCTCGCGAAATGGCTACCGCCCAACGGCTTTGCCTGCACGGTTTATCATCTGGAACCCAAAGTCGGCGGAACATTCAAAATGTCGTTCCGCAACTTCACAACGGACAAAAGCCATTCGTTTGGCGGCGAATATGTCGAGCTCGTTCCGGGTGAACGCCTGCGCTATACGGACAAGTTCGACGATCCTAACTTGCCCGGCGAGATGCAGGTGACGGTGATATTGAAGAAAGTATCAGTCGGCACGGAACTGGATATCACGCAGGCAGGTGTTCCGGACGTGATTCCAGCTGAGGCTTGTTATCTCGGTTGGCAGGAGTCGCTGCGAAATCTGGCAAGGCTCGTCGAACCGGAGATCAATGAATAGGGCATCATCCCCGAGGACGCGGGGACGGCATGAAAAAGGCGGGAATTTTTCCCGCCTTTTCGGTCCCTATCGCCTGATCAATGCAGGCGGCCGCTGGCGTGTGCAAGCATCGTATAGACCTTGCCGGTGTCCGACGTAAGGTAGGTCTGCGCCATCATGTTGTCGCGGTCGTTGCGCGACACGTCCTTGAGCAGTTTTTCGAAATCGTCGCAGTAACGGTCGACGGCGGCGCGGAACTCCGCCTCCATCTGATATTTGCGACGGATCTCGTCGAAAGTCTGCTGACCCTTCAACGTGTAGAGACGCCGCGTGAACACGTCACGCTCGCCGCGCCGGTAGCGGTCCCACAGCTCGATCGAGGCGTCGTGATCGATGGCGCGGGCGATGTCGACGGACAGCGAGTTGAGCGACTCCACGACGTGAAGCGGCGAGCGCTGGGCAGGGGCCGAGCGTGGCGCTTCCGAAGGTGCCGCGGGCTTGGCGCCGTCTTCGCGCGATGCCCCGGTCAAGAGATCGCGCACCCAGCCGCCCTGCGGCGTACGGCCATTGGGGTCGCGCTGGCGCGGCGCCGTCTCAGCCGGGCGTTCAAGGTCGAGCGTGCCGCGCAGTGCGGTGTCACCCGATGGCGCCTGCGGGCCAAGAGGCTCCAGTTGCGGGCTCGGAGGACGGCGCTGCGGCTCAGCGGCGGGCGCGGCAGGCGCTTGCGGCGCAGGACGCAGGTTGCGCGGCTCCGAGGAGTCGGTGTTGCGGCCAGATTTCGCAACGATTTCAGATAGTTCCTTCAGCGCGTTAATCTGCTCGGAAACGGCGCGGCGGATGGCCGTGGTCGATTCCTTTGCCTCTTCCGGCATTTCGATGACGCCCTTCTTGAGCTCGGCGCGGGTGAGGTCGAGTTCGCTCTTGATCGAGCCGGCGGTGCGCCGCATCTCCTCGGTCGCGTCGGCGAAGCGCTTCGTTGCCGAATCAACGACGTCGGAGATGGCGGTACGAATCTTGTCCGCCGACTCCAACGTCTTGCCTTCGGCATTCTGCAACGTCTGGCCGACCAGATCCTCGAACGAGCGCATGACCTTTTCGAGATCCTCCGACTTCTTGACCAGGCCGACGGCGAGGTCCTCCAGCGACGATTGCCTTTCCAGTGTGTGTTCGAGGTTGCTCTGGGCCGAGCTCAACAGATCCGAAGCACTGGACAGCAATCGGCTGTGCTCGTCGAACTTGGTGGCGATCGAGGCAACCTCGCGCAAGGTCGCGGATGACAGCTCGGTAAGCCGTGTCGTGTTCGAATCGACCAGGCGTGCCGAACTGGCGAAGGTCTGCGCGGCTTTTTCCGTCGTCGCCGCAAAGCTTTGCGTGCTGCCGGTCAGGCGTTCGTCGACCTGGCCGAGATTGGCCGCCGCCTGCTCGATCAACTGACCGAGCTGCGAGCTCGAGGTGCTCATGCGGCCGATGAGATCGGCGACACTGTCGGCGAGCGTCGAGCGCGCGCCTTCGACGGCCGACAATGTTTCGGCCGTGCGGCTGGCGAGCGCATTGACGAGGGTGGCGTTTTCACTGCGCAGCTTCTCGGTGGCGCGTTCGGTCACCTCTTCCATGCTCTTTTGCAGTTCCGAGCCGCCCAGGGCGAAGCGCTCGACCAGCGGCCGTGCCGTTTCGTCGAGGATTTTCGAGATCTCGGCCGAACGTGCCGCAAGCATGGTGTTGAGCTCGCGGGTGTTGGTGCCGATGGTCTTCGCCGCGTCGTTGGTGCTCTGGCCGATATGCTGGCCGACCGCAGTGAAGGTTTCGGCGATCGAGTTGGCGCGCGAAATAAGTTGCGCCTCAGCGGTCGAAACCTGCTCGTTGAGCTTCTGGCCTATCGTTTCGGTGGTGTAGACGAGACGGTTTTCGACGCCGGCAACCTGCTCCTCGACGCGAGCCGCCGCAGCCGCCGCGCTGGATGCCAGGCGCTCGTCGGCGCCGGCGAGCGCCTGCTCGATTTCACGGGCGTGGACGGCCAGTTCCTGACCGGTCTGCCTCGCACGTTCGGCAACCCGCTGCTCGGTGCTGGCAAACGCCCCGACGATGCTGTCGGCATGTTCTCCGATCGTCGACGTGCTGTCGGTGATGCGGGAAACCAGACGGTGATCCGCCTCGTCGAAGATACGGCCGATCTCGGATGCTCGGGCCGCCAGCGCCTCCGAACCTTCGGCGATGCGCGAGATCAGCTGCTGGTCGGCGGCATCGAAAATGCGGCCAAGGTCCGATGCCCGCGCTGCTAGCGCTTCGGCCGATTCGCCGATGCGCACGCCGAGCCGTTCGTCGGCGCCTTCGAAATTGCGCAGGATGTCGCCGGCGCGTGCCGCCAGCGACTGCGCCGTTTCGACCGCGCGGGCAACCAGCTTCTGGTCCGCCGCATCGAATGTACCGGCGATCTCGCTGGCGCGAGCGGCCAGCTGGTCGGCTGTTTCCTGGGCGCGCGTCAGCAAGGAGTTCGATGTGTCATCGACACGGGCCATGATTGCGCTGGATGTATCCTCGGCGCGGGCAATGAGCGTGCTCGACGTGTCTTCGGCACGTGCGGCGAGGCGGCGGTCCGCCTCCTCGAAGGTGCGGGCGATATCCTCCGCCCTGGCGAGCAAGGCGGCCGAGGTCTGCTCGGCACGTTCGGCGATCTTGCGATCGGCGTCGCTGAACGCCGCGCCTGCCTGCTCATGCAGCGCGCTGGTGACTTCCATGACCTTTTCACGCAGCGCTCCCGCAACGAAGACGGCGCTCTTTTCGAGCACGCTGCGGACGTTGTCGACACCGGTCGACAGCGCGCGCTCCATGGTTGCGGCGCGCTCCTCAATGATGCCGGTCTGGCGGCTGAACGCCTGCTCGATCTTTTCGACGTCTGCGGCAATGGCGTCCGAGATATCGGTGCTTCTGGCCGCGATCTGGTCGATATGGCCGGACAGGGAACGGTCGACTTCCTTGCGCGTATCGGCGAGCTTGGAGAGATCGTCCTCCAGCGCACGGGTCAGCGCGTCGCGGCCTTCGCCCAGCTTGCCGACATGCCCGGCGATGATGTCGTCCACCTCGCTGCGGCTCGTCGCAATTTTCTGCAGGTCTGCTTCCAGCGCACGTCTGAGGATGTCGCGGCCCTCGGCCAGTTTCTCGACCTGGCCGGCAACCAGCCCGTCGATGCTCGACCGGCTTTCCGCCAGCTTGGCGAGGTCGTCTTCAAGCGCCTTGGACAGGATCGAGCGGTCCTGGATGAGCTTCTCGGCATGGGTGTTTACAAGACCGTTGACGCTGCCGAGATCGGCTTCCAGCGCCTGCGCAAACTGTGCGCGATTGTCAGTCAGCTGCTGGGACTGGTCGGCGACGACACTCTTGATGGTATTGAGGTCTGCTTCCAGCGCACGTCTGAGGATGTCGCGGCCTTCGGCCAGCTTCTCGACCTGGCCGGCAACCAGCCCGTCGATGCTCGACCGGCTTTCCGCCAGTTTGGCGAGGTCGTCTTCGAGCGCCTTGGACAGGGTCGAGCGGTCCTGGATGAGCTTTTCGGCATGGCTGTTTACAAGACCGTTGACGCTGCCGAGATCGGCTTCCAGCGCCTGCGCGAACTGTGCGCGATTGTCGGTCAGCTGCTGCGACTGGTCGGCGACGACATCCTTGATGGTATTGAGGTCTGCTTCCAGCGCACGTCTGAGGATGTCGCGGCCCTCGGCCAGCTTTTCGACCTGACCTGCGACCAGTCCGTCGATGCTCGACCGGCTTTCCGCCAGCTTGGCGAGGTCGTCTTCAAGCGCCTTGGACAGGATCGAGCGGTCCTG
>NZ_JBVVQY010000006.1:0-96027 GCF_055811615.1 Mesorhizobium sp. WSM4807 | reverse complement strand
CTTGATGGTATTGAGGTCTGCTTCCAGCGCACGTCTGAGGATGTCGCGGCCTTCGGCCAGCTTCTCGACCTGGCCGGTAACCAGACCATCGATGCTCGACCGGCTTTCCGCCAGCTTGGCGAGGTCGTCCTCAAGCGCCTTGGACAGGGTCGAGCGGTCTTCCGCCAGCTTTTCGGACTGGCCTGCTATGACGTCATTGATCGTATTGAGATCGGATTCCAGCGCGCGCTTGAGGATGTCGCGGCCCTCTGCCAGCTTCTCGACCTGGCCGGTAACCAGACCATCGATGCTCGACCGGCTTTCAGCCAGTTTGGCGAGGTCGTCTTCGAGCGCCTTCGACAGGATTGAACGGTCCTCGGCGAGCCTGTTCATGTGATCGGAGATAAGCCCATTCACGCTCTGCAGGTCGGTTTCCAACGCCTTCGAGAGCTGACCACGGTCTTCCGCCAGCTTTTCGGACTGGCCTGATATGACCTCCTTGATCGTGCTGAGATCGGATTCCAGCGCGCGCTTGAGGATGTCGCGGCCTTCGGCCAACTTCTCGACCTGGCCTGCGACCAGCCCGTCGATGCTCGACCGGCTTTCCGCCAATTTGGCGAGGTCTGCCTCGAGCGTCTGCGAAAGCAGGCTGCGATCGTCGGCGAGCCTGCCCGAATGGTCCTCGATCAGGCCTCGGATGCCGGACAGGTCGCCTTCAAGCGAGCGCGAAAGCAGGCTGCGGTCTTCCGCCAGTTTGGCGGAATGGCTCTCGATGAGATCTTTGATGCCGACAATGTCGGTCTCCAACGCCTTGGCGAGTATGGCGCGACCTTCGGCGATCTTCTCGACCTGACCGGCGACCAGTCCGTCGATGCTGGCGCGACTGTCGGCCAGCTTGCCGAGATCGGCCTCGAGGGCGCGTGAAAGAATGCTGCGGCCTTCGGCGAGCTTGCCAACATGGCCGGCAACCATTTCGTCAATGATCGTACGTGCTTGTACAAGTTTTCCGGAGTCTTCGTTCAATGCTTGTGAAAGCCTGTTGCGGCCCTCTTCGAGCCTTTCGAGATGGCTGCCGAGCGAAGCATCGATGGCGGCGCTTGACTCGTTGACCTTGCGCAGATCCTCTTCGAGGGCGCGCGAGATCAGGTTGCGGCCTTCGGCAAGCTTCTGCACCTGGTCGGTGACGGCCGCGTCGATGCCGGCGCGGCTTTCGGCGAATTTCGCAAGATCGGCCTGCATTGCCGCCGCCATGCGTTCGCGGCTTTCGGAAAGCTTGCGGCTGTGGTTCTCGACGGCTTCTTCGATGCCGACGCGGGCATCGGCAAGCCGCTGGATGTCGGCGTCGAAGGAGCGCGACACCACATGACGGGCCGCTTCCATGCGCCCGGCGAAATCGCCTGCGCGTGCTTCGAGCATGGACGAAGTCGACGAGACAATATCGGCCATGTCGGCGCCGATCTGGGTCTTGCCCTGATCGATCATCGCCGACAGCGTCTCCTTGCTCTCCTGGAAGGTATGGGCGATTTCGCGCGCGCGCTCGACCAGCGTCTCGTTGATCTGGCGTGCGCGGGCCTCGAGCGCGGCGTTGAGCTTCTGGGTGCCGGTGTCGAGCGCTTCGGCGCGGGTCTGGAATTCACTGATCAGCGCCTGGCCGCGTTCGGCCAGCGTCCGCTCGATGCCGTCAAGGCTGGCTTCAAATTCGGAGTTGAGCGTGCGCGCGGCGCCGCCGAGCAACGATACCATGCCGGAGGTCCGATCGTCGAGCAGATCGGTCAGCGATCGGGTGAGGCCGTCGGTCGTGTCCGTCAGCTTGGCGATGCGTGTATCGAGAAGGCTGGCGAAGGCTTCGCCGGAGGTCGACAGCCGGTCCGTGATCGACTCGAGCCGGCCTTCCACCGAATCGAAGATCGACAACGAGCTTTGGTTGATCCTGTCGATCAGCGTGTCGCCGGAATTGGTGATGGTCATCGACAGGTTGGTCGAGGCGTTGAGAATGCTGTCGCGAATGATGTCGCTGGCAGCCCCGATTTCGTCCTTCAGCGTCTCATGCGCGCCGGTGATCGAGGCGCGCACGCGTTCGGCGTGAGTGACCACCGCTTCGCGCTCGCTGCCCAGCCCGTCGACAAGCGAGCGGATGCGCGATTCATTCTCCGAGTAGGAGCGTTCGATCTGGTTCACCTCGCTGTGGACCAGGGTTTCGAGCTCGACGGCACGCGCAAGCGTGCGCTCGATGCCTTCGCCCATGGCCGCCACCTCGCGGCGGACGGCTTGCCCGATCATCATGACGCGATCCTGGGCAATATTTTCCGGCTCGGTCAGGCGGAAGGCCACTTCCGTCATCGACTGAGCCGCGATGCGCATTTCCTGCGCGCGGCGGATCATGGCTGCAAACGCCCAGAACAGGAGGACGGGCAGGATCGCAGCGATCGCCAGGCCGATCAGTTCGGGACGGGCGAAGAACTGGCCGGGCGTGCGGATTTGCCAGATGCCTGGTCCAAACAGCAGGTTGGCCAATGCACCGGCGCCCGCGATCCAGGCAAGCGAAACGAGCGCCACGATCCAGTAGATCGTGTTCGAGGCACGCCGATTGAGGGTGTGCAGCAGCGTTTTGTAGTCTTTTTGACGCGGGTCATTGGCTGGCGTGAAACCGGCCGGCTGGCCATTGCGCGTTTCCAAAGAGCGCAGTTCAGCCGGCTTGGCCATTGCCGCGGGCTTTGCTTTCTGGTCCTGGTTGGCAGGCTCCGTCTGTAGGCTCCAGTTGGCGGGCTCGGCATTCTGTCCCTGGTCGGCGATAGGCTCGGCATTCTGGCTCTGGTCGGCGACAGGCTCGGCATTCTGGTTACGGCCTTCGCGGGCCAACTCGTCGGCAGCCTGCGATATCTGCGCTTCCAGATCTTCCATCGACGCTGCGATGTCGAGGTCGCCGCCGGCATCGCCGCTCAGATCGATATCAAGTGCTTTTTCGAGTTCCCTGGCTACGTCGTTGTCGAGCGTTCTTGTCGTCGATGTTTTCTTCGCCATGCCTTCGCTACCCTGTACAAGCTGCCGCGGGACTTATTGATTCTGCTTGTCGTGTCCCACGCAAGAGGCTGAAAATGGACCTGTCGTATCGTAATGACACACCGGGGTAAAGAAAACATGCATTCGGCGCGATACGTAAAACTTTAAATATAAGGTTAACAGAACTGTGATTCCGGCGCCGTTATCGCAACATTTTTCCGGGCCAATCATTAACCCGTCGTCCACAGGATGGGCCTATTTTTTGCGGCTGGAAGAACGGAGTTGCAGATTCATGCGTGGCGAAAACGGCATTGCCTTCTCGATGCCCGGCGGCGACGTGTCGGGAACGGCCGGGTCGCGGCCGGTGGACCTGGCGCATCTGGCGCGCCAGACGATGGGCGACCGCAGCCTCGAGCAGGAGGTGCTGGCGCTGTTCGTACAGCAGGCGCTGTCGGTTCGCGACAGGATCGTCGACGCCGATGTGGGGCAAAGACTGCTTCTGGCGCACGGGCTGAAAGGTTCGGCGCGCGGCGTCGGCGCTTTCGCTATTGCCGATTGCGCCAGCGCGATCGAACTTCAACCTGAAGATACCAATATCCTCAAGCGGCTTGGCGCCCTGATCGAAGAAGTCCGCGATTTCGTCGCCGCCATCAGCCGTTAAACCGATTTCCGAAAAAAACGGCATATAGCGCCGCTTTCGCGCGGCAGTTGACTTGTCTGCCGGAGTGATTATCTCGGCTGGGACTCCCTTCAGGTGACAAATGACCAAGCTGACCTTCATCGCCCATGACGGCACACAATTTGACGTGGATGCCGAAAACGGCTCGACCGTCATGGAGAACGCGATCCGCAACGCTGTGCCGGGGATCGAGGCCGAATGTGGTGGCGCCTGCGCCTGCGCGACCTGCCACGTCTATGTCGACGAGGCATGGACGGCGGAAGTCGGCGAGCCGGAAGCGATGGAAGAGGACATGCTGGACTTCGCCTACGACGTCCAGCCGAACTCACGGCTCTCCTGCCAGATCAAGGTGCGCGACGCTCTCGACGGCCTGGTTGTACGCGTGCCCGCCCGCCAAGGCTGAAGCGTGAAGGCTGAAGCGCTAGATATAGCCGATTTTTCCGGCTCCGGCTTGGCAGAGGGCCAATGGTCATGCAGTGTCGCGCCGTTCTCTACAGCGCCGCGCGTTCTCTCGGACGCGCAAAGGACGCTGTAGCACCGTGATTTGGCGCATGATCCCCAGCGAAAATCGATTTCGATTTTTGCGGTCGTGCGCATCGAAGGCGCATTCATGACCGATATCACCAGGACGGACGTATTGATTGTCGGGGCGGGGCCTGTCGGCCTGTTCGCCGTATTCGAACTCGGCCTCTTCGACATGAAATGCCATCTGATCGACATACTCGATCGGCCCGGCGGGCAATGCGCCGAACTCTATCCGGAAAAGCCGATCTACGACATTCCCGGCTGGCCATCGATTTCGGCGCAGGGCCTGGTCGACAGGCTGCTTGAGCAGATCGCGCCGTTCAAGCCCGACTTCACCTTCAACCGCATGGTCTCAAGCCTCGAAAAGCTCGAGGACGGCAGCTTTCGCGTGATCACCGACGAGAACGAGGTGTTTGAAGCCAAGGTTGTGGTTATCGCCGCCGGCGGCGGCTCGTTCCAGCCGAAGCGGCCGCCGATCCCGGGCATCGAGCTTTATGAGGGCAAGAGCGTCTTCTACTCGGTTCGCCGGATGGAGGAATTTCGCGGCCACGACCTCATCATCGTCGGTGGCGGCGATTCGGCGCTCGACTGGACGCTGAACCTGCAGCCTGTGGCCAAGAGCGTGACGCTGGTCCACCGCCGGCCGGAGTTTCGCGCGGCGCCCGACAGCGTCAACAAGATGTACGCCATGCAGGAGATGAAGGAACTGGATTTCCAGGTCGGGCAGGTGACGAGATTGTCCGGCGCCGACGGCCAGCTTTCCTCCGCGACCATCAAAGGCCCCGGCGGCGATATCGAGGTGCCGTGCACGCGGATGCTGCCGTTCTTCGGCCTGACCATGAAGCTCGGACCGATCGCCGAGTGGGGGCTCAATCTTCATGAGAACATGATCCCGGTCGACACCGAGAAATTCCAGACGTCGGTACCGGGCATCTTCGCCGTCGGCGACATCAACTGGTACCCCGGCAAGCTGAAGCTGATCCTGTCGGGCTTCCATGAGGTCGCCCTGATGGCGCAGGCAGCCAAGCGCATCGTCAGCCCCGGCGAGCGCATCGTATTCCAGTATACGACGTCGTCGACCAGCTTACAGAAGAAGCTCGGCGTCGCCGGCTGACGCCCACTCTTACTCCACGAGAATCGATCTTATCATCTGGCCTGAGCTAACCCGGCAGCCGGCCGTTCTCGATGCGCTCCATGCGATAGCGCAGCAGCCGCAGGATACGGCTTTCGAAATTGATTGTCTCGACGCGATCGAATTGCATCTGGGCCTGGTCGTGCTTGGCAAGAATAGCGGCGGCGACTTCCGCGGCCTTGGCCTTGGCCTCCTGGCAAGTCTTCTGCGGATAGGTCGCCTTCAGCGCATCCTCGAGGTCGCGGGCATGGTTCTTGGCGATCTCGACATGGCGGTCCTCATGGCGCTTGATGTCGGCGGACAATGTATCCCAAAACAGCCTTACGCCCGCATCAGCCTTGCGCGAGCGGCGCCACTCGGGAAGGATCACCTTGACTTTGAGAGTGACGTCGGCGTCAGCAATCGCGCAGGAATTCGATTTTTCCGCATAGCTGACGCGGGTGGTGAACGCCATCTGCGTGGCGCCTGGATGCCGCATCCCGGTACTTTTCACCTGAGGTCCAAGTTTCGTAAGCTGGGATCCGATATCATCGAGCGTTCTGCCGCCGATGCTGAAGTAGGTATATGTCTTTACCAAACTCGCCGTGCCCGCCGGCAAGGCAGAAAAGGCGAGCATCAGGGCGCAAAGCAGTGATCGTTTCATCATGTTGCCTCTTTGCCTACCATGCGCTACGGCCGCTGCCGGCGCAACGGAATTGATCTTTGGCGGATCACACATGGTTGATGGACAATGACGACACGGCGATGGCAACTGGCGCATGGGCGTCATCTCGACCTTGGCGGCAAGGCGGTGATCGTCGGTATCCTCAATGTCACGCCGGACAGTTTTTCCGACGGGGGACTGTTCGTTGCGCCCGAACAGGCGACGGCCCAGGCCCGCCGGATGGTGCAAGAGGGTGCCTCCGTCATTGACGTCGGTGGAGAATCGACACGCCCCGGCGCATCTCCGGTAGCCGTCGAGGAAGAGCAGGCCCGCGTGCTGCCTGTCATCGAGGCGCTCGCCAGGCTTGGCAAGGCGCTGATTTCGGTCGACACCTATCGCGAGGACACCGCCCGGCTTGCCGTCGCTGCCGGCGCCCATATCGTCAACGATGTCTGGGGCCTGCAGCGCGAACCGGGCGTCGCGCGCGTCGCTGCCGAGACCGGCGCCGGGCTGGTCATCATGCACACCGGACGTGACAGGCAAAAACTGCCCGACGTGATCGAGGATCAGTTTTCCTTCCTCAGGAAGTCACTGGAAATCGCCCGGCGAAACGGCGTTGCCGACGACCAAATCGTGCTCGATCCGGGCTTTGGCTTCGCCAAGGAAACAGCGGAGGAAAATCTCGACCTGATGGCACGGTTTTCCGAACTCGATGCCTTGGGCTTTCCGCTGATGGCCGGTACGTCGCGAAAGCGCTTCATCGGCGCCGTCACCGGCCGCGACGCCTCGGCCAGGGGCGCCGGAACAGCGGCGACGAGCGTCATACTGAGGCTCAAGGGCGCGCAGCTTTTTCGCGTCCACGATGTCGCAATCAATGTGGATGCGCTGGCGCTCGCCGATGCTATGCTGGCGCGTGAAACCACCGCATAGGCTCGAAAATCAAAATCGATTTCCGGCAGGATGCGTAGATTTTAAGCGTTAGAGCGTAGTTTGTGCGTCCAACTGGACCTCGCTCTAATCGAGCGGGACGCTGAGCGATGTATGTCATACGCATGAAGAACTGCGCTTTCTTCGCCCGGCACGGCGTGCTGGATGAGGAGGAGACGCTCGGCCAGCGCTTCTATGTCGACGCCGCGCTCACCGTCGAACCCGGCCGCGCGCTGGTCGACGATTCCATCGAAGATACCGTCCACTATGGTGTCGCCTTCGGGGTGATCGAAAAGATCATAACCGGGGAGAGGCGTTTTCTGATAGAAGCGCTGGCGCTGGAGGTGGCCCGGGCGCTGACGGCCCGGTTTCCCCAGATCAAAAAGGCCGAGATTACCGTGCGCAAGCCGAACGCTCCGGTGCCCGGTGTGCTCGATCATGTCGAGGTGACCGTTGTCTGGCCCGAATAACACAGTCTACCTCAGCCTTGGCGGCAATCTCGGCGACCCGGCAAGGTCGATGGGCGCGGCGCTGCGCATGCTGGACGCCGACGAGAACACGCGCGTGGTTGTGGTCTCCTCGCTTTACCGCACACCACCCTGGGGCAAGCTCGACCAGCCGGATTTTCTCAATGCGGCTGCCGAAATTTCGACTGTGCTCGCACCACATGCTTTGCTCGATCTCTGCCTCGATGTAGAGTGCAGGCTGAAGCGGGTGCGCGAGGAGCGCTGGGGTCCACGCCTGATCGACATCGACATTCTGGTGTTCGGTGATCGGATCATCCACGAAACCGGGCTGGAAGTGCCACATCCGCGTATGCTGGAGCGCGCTTTCGTTCTGGCGCCGCTGGCCGAGATCGCAGCTGACCTCACCGTCGACGGCAGAAGCGTGGCGGAGCGGCTTGCCGCTCTCGACAGCGCCGGCATCGAGCGACTGCCGTCCGGCCGGGATTGGTGGCTGACCTAAACGGCGTGTTTTCAAATGGAACCGCTGCGCTGCTCTATCTCTTTGTTTACGCATTGGATTTAACCGAAAGCCGCTTCGCACCTTTCGCTCCGATGCACTGAGCTCAGCCGGAAAATCCGCCGCCGTCGAGGAACACCTGTTCCTCCGGCGTCGTCTCGCGGCCAAGCATCCTGTTTCGATGCGGAAAGCGGCCGAAGCGCTGAATGATCTCCAGGTGCTCGACCGCATACTTCAGATAGGATTGGGCTTTGGCGGTAGTGAGGTCCACTGATTTGAGCTGGTCGGCGAGATGCTCCGAATGCTCATAAGGCAGATAGAGGAAGACGCGCAGCTCTTCGTCGAGCGCCAGATCCTGGCCGGCGGCGATCGCCTTTTCGGCAAAATGCCTTGCCAGCGGGTCGGTCGCATACATATGGCCGGTGCCGCGAAAGCAGTTTCGCGGGAACTGGTCGAGCAGGATCATCAGCGCCAGTGAGCCTTCGGCATGCTCCGACCAGTCGTCGCATTCACGCCGCGCGGCAGCGTAGTGCAGGTCGAGAAACCGGTTGCGGAACTCGGCGTCGAAGGCATCATTCTTCTCGAACCATGCATCCTCTCCAGCGTCACGCCAGAATTTGGTGACGGAGAGCGAGCGCTCGTCCAGTTCGATCATCTGTTTGCTCCAGGTGTTAAATCCGCAGGCTCGGATTTATGCAGAACGCCGGCGGTTTCTTCATTGAGCGCCTGACCGGCGTGGCGTGGCTGGCTGAGCGGTGTCGGAATCGGCGTGCCGATATTGCCCTTGAGGAAGCGCGCTCCGGCGCGAACGCCTTCGGCGAGCTGCAGCTCGAAGCGGGCGGCATCGCGGTGGCGGACGTCCTCGATCACCTCGGCGACTTCCTCCGGGTCGACGCCCAGCGCTTCCAGCGTGGAGCCGCCGAAGACAAGCGCTGATTCGAAGGTTTCGCGAATCTGGAAATCGACGTCGGCACCTATCAACTGGAGTGCGGTTCCGCGGTCGAAAGCGCGTGCCAGCACGGTCAGCAGGGGAAACTCCGCCTTGATGAGCTTTGCGATGCGGATGGCGACATCGGGTTTGTCGACGCAGATCAACACGGCGCGCGCGCGGCCTGCGCCTGCGGCACGCAGAATGTCCAGCCGCGTGCCGTCGCCATAATAGACCTTGAAACCGAAATCGGCCGCCGCCTGGATCATCTCGACCTCATTGTCGATGATCGACACATCGATCCCGCGCAACAGCAGCGGCTGGCTGGCGATCTGGCCGAAGCGGCCGAAGCCGATGATCAGCACGCTGCCGGTAAGGCCATCGGCGATGTCGACGCCTTCGAGCGACTGCTCGTCGCGCGGCGTCAGATACCGCAATGCCAGAATAGCCAGCGGTGTCAGCACCATGGAGATGATGACGATCGCCGTCAGGGTCGCATTAGCCTGGCTGTCGATGATGCCGACCGCCGCGGCGGCGGAATAGAGAACGAAGGCGAATTCGCCGCCTTGCGCCATGAAGACGGCACGCTCGAACGCTTCCCGGTGACCGGTCTTGAGGATGCGGGCGACGAGGTAGATGCAGATCGCCTTTATCACCATGTAGTTGACGACGTAGATGACGACAATCCGCCAGTTCTCGATGACCACATGCAGGTCGAGCGACATGCCGACAGCGAGGAAGAACAACCCGAGCAGCACACCGCGGAATGGTTCGACATCGGCCTCCAGCTGATGGCGAAAGGTGGATTCCGACAACAGCACGCCGGCCAGAAAAGCGCCCATCGCCATCGACAGGCCGCTGAGCTGCATGGCAAGCGCCGACCCCAGAACGACCAGAAGGGCGGCTGCGGTCATCACTTCGCGGGCGCGGGCGTCCGCCAGGATGCGAAAGAACGGATTGAGCAGATAGCGCCCGGCCAGCACCAGCCCGACGATGGCGGCAAGGCCGATGCCCACCTCCGTCAGCCGCTGCGTCAAGCTCATATCGGCGCCGCCCGGCGCCAGGAAGGCGATCAGGGCCAGCAGCGGCACGATCGCCAGGTCCTCGAGCAGCAGGATGGAGACAATGCGCTGGCCTTTGGGCGCGGCGATCTCACCGCGCTCCTCCAGAAGCTGCATGACGATCGCCGTCGAGGTCAGCACGAAGCCGGCGCCGGCGACGAAGGATTGCGAGACCGGAAAACCTCCCGCCAGTCCGACGCCGGTCAGCAACAGCGCGCACACGCCGACCTGCAATGCCCCAAGGCCAAAGATCTCTCGCCTGAGTCCCCACAGCCGCGACGGTTGCATCTCCAGCCCGATGATGAACAGGAACATGACGACGCCGAGCTCGGCGACGTGAAGAATCGCTTCCGATTCGGAAAAGATGCCGATGCCGAACGGGCCGATGACCACGCCGGCCGCCAGATAGCCGAGAATGGAGCCAAGCCCCACGCGCTTGAAGATCGGTACGGCGACAACACCTGCGGCGAGCAGCGCCACCACGTGGATCAGATCGCTGCCCGCTGCTTCTGCCGCCATGCCTGCCGTTCCGTTCTCTCTAGGGACCGCCGCACGTGCTGCGGCATCGAGCGCCCAAGATAGGGGCTTCGGCTGAAATCGAACAGTCCGAATCCGGAAACTGGTGCAGCAGTGTTGCAGGCGCGCTCCACAGCTTTATGCACCCGCTGCGTTGAATGTTGCAGCAATCGGGCGCCTGACTGCACGACCGAAATGCTGACCAAGAAGGTTCAGGACATGACCGCAGCCCCTCAGGAGGCGGTTACCAAGGATCCGGCCAAGGCAGCCGACCTCACCGCCAAGGTCCAGGCGGTCACAACCAAGTATCAGCGCACGACAACGGCGGACGAGGCCTGCAAGGCCTATGACGAGTTGATCACCGCCATCAAGGGCTGAGCATCGATCAGAGTTTTGGAAAAAGCGGTGGCCGTGGCTGCCGCTTTTTGCAACTAGAGTAGAGCGCTGCACGTCCTATCGGTCGCGCAATGGCCGCTCAGTTCGGCGCGATGGAGCCGACTTCGACCGTATCGACGCGCTTCAGCTTCATGCCAATGACCGGCACCAATTGCTGGTCGACGCGCACCGCAACCGTCACCGTCATCGAATTGTCGTTGGGGACAAGAGCCTGCATCACGCCGCGCAACTGGTTGCGGTTGATGGTGAAGACGACCTTGTTGGCGCTGACCACGTTGCCGCCGATAATGTCGAGGCCGGAACCGGCAGCACCGCCCATGAAGCTGCCCTTGTAGCCCTCGCGGCCTTTGTGCTGGATCGTCGCCGACATCTGCTGGGTGAACATGCCGACCCGGCAGCCGCCGTCGAGCGACATGCCGATCTTGCCGTCTGGTGTCGAACCGGTGAAATTGCAGGTGAATTTCGTGCCCTTGTATTTGCCGGCGACGATTTCCCCTGGGCCGACCCATTCGCCTTCCACCGATTGAAAGAACTTCTTGTCCCGTTCTGCTGCAAAGGTCTTTTCGGCCATGCCGGCAGTTGTTGAAACCACGACCGCCATCGGCAGGACGCTAGACAAGATCACGCTTTTCATCGACGACACCCGGCAACAAAGAGACTGGTTTGGAACCCGTCCGACCATGAACAAGATTGGTTAATGCTTCGTCACCGCTAGCGCATGGCCCGAAAACCGGAAGCGATTTGCGCTGGGATCATGCGCGAAATCAAAGTGCTCCACCGTCCTTGGTGCGCTTACCAGGACGTGCGGTGCTGGAGACGGTTGTCACGTGTCGGAAGTGGATGTCTCCTTCTGCTTTTTCGTTGCAAACGATGTCAGCGCGGACAGGAAATCACCCATGCCGGGCCGTCTCGTGGCGCTGAAGGGCAGGGGCCTTGCGGTCTCCATCGCAGCAATGCCGATGCGCGCCGTCATCATGCCGTTGACGACACCTTCGCCAAGCTTGGCCGAGAGCCGAGCAGCGAGGCCATGGCCGACGATCTGCTGAACGAAACTGTCGCCGACGGCAATCGAGCCGGTCACCGCCAGATGAGCGAGAACGCTGCGCGCCAGCCGGAAGAACCCCAGCGTGCCCGGCCGGCCGCCATAAAGTTCCGACAGCCGGCGAATCAGCCGGCCCGCTTCGAACACGACATAGGCGACGTCGACCAGAGCGCGAGGGCTGACCGCCGTCACCAGCGACACACGCTTTGCCGCTTCGAGGATCATCACCTTGGCGCGCGCATCGAGGGGGCCGAGGATTTCGGTCTCGGCCAGGCGCACCAGATTGCCACCGTCGATGATCTCGTCGCGCAAGTCTGCCAACGCACGTCTGCCGGCCGCGGTTTCGGGTTTGGCCGCGACAAAGGCCGAGAGTTCGTCGACCACGGCGCGAGCGGCCTTCGGATCGTCGCGGGCAATGGCGTCGAGTGCCCGCTTCTGTAGCTTTTCGACCTCGGCGAGGCGGGCGATCGCCAGGAATTCGCGGACGAGGATGACCAGAAGCGCCAGCACCGCGATCACGGCCATCCCGGCGGCAAGCCAGCCCAGCCATTCGGCACGTGCGAACAGATCGCGAATCAGCTGATCGGTCCAAAGGCCGAGGGCCAGCGAAACCAGAACGGCCAATGCGCCGAACAACAAGCCACCTGATATCGAACGCTTACGCGGCGCGGTGGCAGGCGGCGGTTCGGCGGCGATAATATCCGGCTCGTCGAAAACGTCGATTTCCGCTGGAGTGACGACGGCAAGATCAGCCTTCGCGGCGCGTGGCTTTCTGGCCGATGGAGCGTCGGGCTGCCGCAAGGCTGCCCGTTCTTTTGGCGCGGCTTCCGGCTCGATGCGAAAAGCCGCCGGCTTGCGGGGCGCGGTCATGCCAGACGATCTCCGATCAGGAACTGCAGGGCGCGGTCGAGCCTGATATGCGGCAGCGACAGCGTGACGCCTTCAGCCGTGCGTTCGAGCTTTGGCGGGCGAAAGCGCACGAAGCGGATTGCCGGGTCATCATTACTTTGTCGATGGTCTGGGCTTTGCCGATGGTCTGGGCTCTGCCGATGGTCTGGCCCAGAGACATCGAACACTGCATCAATTTTCTCCGGTAAATCACCGGGAAATATGGCTGTTTCGGTTTTTCCGTCAAATGTTTCGCCGTTGATCTTTTCATCTTTCAACGGTGTGCCAATGATGACCGGCAACGTCTCACGGCCTTGCTTGACCGTGCCTTCCCGGGTCGCGCGGACCGCCGCCAGGGCAACCACGTCGACATCGGCGCCGGTGAAATTCGCCCGCGCCACGGCACGGTCGGCGAGCCGCCGCACGATCGCCTGCAGCCGGTCGTGGCTTTCGTGGTGCAGATGGTCCGCCTTCGTCGCCGCCACCAATATGCGGTCGATGCGCCTTGAAAAAAAGTCGGTCAGGAAATTGCCGCGGCCGGGGCGGAAACAGGCGAGGATTTCGGTCACAGCACGTTCGAGATCGGCCATGGCGCCGGGGCCTGCGTTCAAGGCCTGCAGGGCGTCTATCACCACGATCTGACGGTCGAGGCGCGTGATGTGCTCCCGAAAGAACGGCTTTACGACATATGTCTTGTAGGCCTCATAGCGCCGCGCCATCATCGCCTGAAGCGACCCGGAACGCGCCCGCCGCTCACTCAGGCCCGGCAACGGCGCGAAGGTCAGCGCCGGCGAGCCCTCAAGATCGCCGGGCATCAGGAAACGGCCGGGTGGCAGGGTTGAAAGCGCCCGCTCGTCGAGCTTGCATGCCTTGAGATAAGCGGCGAAGCTCTCGGCGAGGCGGCGCGCCGTCATCTCGTCGGCGTCCGCATTCGGGTCGACTGCGGCAGAGAGCGCGCGCCATTCCTGCGAAAGGTCGGCGCGCACCGGCAGCACGGCCATCTCGAAGGCTTCGCGTGAGAAATCAGCGTAGGATTTGCCGAGCAGCGGCAGGTCGAGCAGCCATTCGCCGGGATAGTCGACGATATCGACCGACAATCTGCCTGATGAAAACATGCGGCTCCAGCCGGAGGCCGATTCATATTCGATGGTGAGCCTCAGTTCGGAAATGGCCCGTGTCGAATCTGGCCAGAGGCGGTCGTTGACCAGGGCCGCTACGTGATCCTCGTACTGGAATCGCGGTACGGCGTCATCCGGTTGCTCTTCGAGGAAGGCACGGGCGATGCGTCCCGATTTCTGCGCCGCGAACAGCGGCATGCGCCCGCCATGGATCAGATTGTGGACAAAGGCTGAGATGAACACTGTCTTGCCTGCGCGGGAAAGGCCAGTGACACCCAGCCGCAGCGATGGCGAAAAAAGCCCGGTAGCGCGCCCCGACAGCGTATCCAGGGCAATCTTCGCCTCGTCGGTGAAAGTGGTCAGCGATGATGCCAAAATGCGTCTCTCGGGGCTTCGGTACGACCCGATATAGACGCTGCCGCCTAGTGTGGCGAATCCGAAATTCGCAGTACCTTGGGGCAGCGCAGTGAGCGAATTTCGGAATCTAAGCCACACCAGCAAATCATTGAATTCGCGCATGAACCCGAACCATAGGCTCGGAAAGATCATGCGCAAAATTGAGTTCTGCAGCGTCCTTTGCGCGTCCAAGAGGACGCGCGGCGCTGTAGTGTGCTTTTGAAATGGCAGGAACTTCGCATCCACCACGCTAGGTTGAAATGGCATCAGAGATCGGCCGGCGTCACGAAGGCTTCGAGATAGCCGGTGCCTTGCGCGGCGTTGGCAAGACTGCCTGGAAAACGGACGACCGCGAGTCCGGAGGCCGGGAAGCCGTGGTTCAGAATTCCCCTCGCAGCCTCGTCGCCATCGCCCGAAAGCGCGATAGTGAGATCTTCCGTCATCGGGTTGTGGCCGATGACGAGCAGCGAGCCTGGCCCGCCATTGCCGCGGATGATCGAGAGATAACTGGCGGCGTCTTCGCTATAGAGCGTGTCCAAGAACAGGACCCGGCCTGTATCGGTGTGGCCTGCCAGGCCTTCCAGCGTCTGGCGCGCCCGCTTTGCGTTGGAGCAAAGGGTGAGGTCCGGAATGTAGCTGCGGGCCCGCATGGCCGCACCCATGGTTTCGGCGTCGGCGATGCCGGATGCGTCGAGCGGACGATCGAAATCGCGCATGCCGGGTAGGGCCCATCCGGCCTTGGCATGCCTCAACAGATAGAGCTTGCTCACCGGCCCCTCGCTTGTGCCAAACACCGAAACTCGCCAAAGGCGCTGCAGGATTAGCCATGAGAACGGCCTTATGCACAATGGCCGGCACCTTTCAAACCCAACAAATCATACGCGAATTCGGTCGTGCCCTTCATGCGAATGATGCGGCCAATACCGTTTTGCCCGACATTAACAATTGCGTGAAACTGTCGTCGATTACGCTTGTGCAGCATTCGGTCCGCGAATATATAGGCGCCAAAATTGGGGCTGTTTGGGTGAGTCGAATGAACGACATCGTTACTGCCGATTACGTACCCTCCGAAGACGAGCCGTTCATGAACGAACGGCAGAAATCCTACTTTCGCCTGAAGCTCGTCACCTGGAAGAACGACATACTGCGCGAAGCGCGCGAAACTCTCGAAATCCTGCAGCAGGAAAACGCCAACCACCCCGATCTCGCTGATCGCGCCTCTTCGGAAACTGACCGCGCCATCGAACTTCGCGCCCGCGATCGCCAGCGAAAACTCATTTCAAAAATTGATTCCGCGCTTCAGCGCATTGATGAAGGCACTTATGGCTATTGTGAGGAAACCGGCGAGCCCATCGCGCTGAAGCGGCTCGATGCGCGTCCGATCGCGACCTTGTCGATCGAGGCGCAGGAGCGCCACGAGCGCCGCGAGAAGGTCTACCGCGACGACTGAAGCACAGGCGGAGCGCCTAAAAAGCAGCCGATAGCGAATTTTGTCATGGCCGGTCTCCGGCCATTTTTTGTTAGCTGTTCGCTGCCCCGGTTTCTGGCCGGTTATCTTTTCTGGCTGGAAAGCTCGCCGAGAAGCTTCGTCATCTCGTCATCGAGAGACGACGGCGCCTTTACCGCCGGCTTGCTCTCCGGCTTGGTGGGGTGCGGGTCATCAAACGAGACCTCGAGCTCCCTCATCAGCGTATCGTCAATAGAATCCTGCTTTGGCGGGGAATCCTGTCTTGCCGGCGATGGCGCCTGTCGAAACGCAGTGGCGTTCGCCGATCCGTAGGCGGGCAGCGGCGTGATGGTCGCCGATTCATGGCTTTGCCCTGGCTTCGGCGCTGGCGCCAGTGCGGTCTGATGGGGCCGGACAGGCGTCGGGGCCGCGCTTACCGGCTGCGGAGGCGGTGCTTGCATCATTGGCGCAGGAGCCGGTTGAGGCGCGCGCGGCCGCGGTGCCGGCTGATGGCCGCCGCTATCTCCGGTCAGTGCAGGACGGCGCAGCGCCGACAGCCGGATGTCGCGTTCGACGACGACATCGGTTGGGCCTCCGATCAACAGCAGGTGCTCGATGTCGTCGCGGCGCACCAGCACCAACCGGCGGTGACTGTCGACAGCGGTGGCGTCCATGACGGCCAGGCGCGTCTTGCGGTTCCTGCCACCGGCAACGAATGTTCCAAAGGTCAGATTGCGGACCAGCTTGATGATCAGGAGAATAATGGCCAGAAGGACAAGCGCGACCAGCGTCCACAGGATTTCCGCGGCATAAGGACCTAAAACGCTATCCAGCCCTTGCATTAGTGCCCCCGTATCGGCTTTCGAAGAAAAGTGACACTAGACTGTTGCGGCACGCCCCTGCAAGTTGCCTTTCGCGCTTCTTGAACAGCTTGAAACGCCAATCTGGTGGATTTGAAGTTCCTGCGAATTGAGTGCGTCAGCGTTCCCACTTCAAATCCACCACACTGGATTTTCAGCAAGTTGGTGGCGCAGAACGGGCGTCATTTTTAGCGGACATTTGCCGCCAAGGCCTTTTCCGGACCCTGAGAATGTGATTCAACCGGGCAGGGGCAAGTACCGGATTTCACGAGCAGGGGGCATATGGCCAAGGAAGCGCGCGGCGATTTCTATCCGGTACCGATCGTCGACCAGAACACGCGACCGGGTGCGGTCACCCGGCTCATCGTCTTCATCGTCGTCCTGACCGGCGCCGCGATCGTCTTCGGCCTTTTCCGCGAACGTCTTGGCGATCCATTCCTGCTCGGAATGCTTGGTGTGCTGGCAATGATCGGCGTCGGCTTCCTGTTCGCGACCGCCATCGGCTTCGTGCAGATCACACCGCGCTCGACGAGTGACGAGCTATCGAAAGCGTTTGTCGATTCGATGTCGCAAGGTCTTCTGGTCACGGACACCAAGGGTCGTGTCGTCTACGCCAATCGGGCCTATGCCGACATGACGGGCGCCGCGTCCGCGGCGGATCTCAAGACGGTCGAAAGTTTGCTGTCCGACGTTCCCGAGGCCTCGGTGACCATATACCGGCTCGCCTCCGGCCTGCGCGACGGCCAGCCCGGCGACGGAGAGTTTCGGCTTGCGCAATCCATTCGACCCGGCGCCGAGCCGGGCGCGCGCTGGTATCGCGCCCGTGCCCGCGCCTTCAGCGTCCCTGGCCAGCGGCTGCCCTTGCTCGCCTGGCAACTCGCCGACATCTCGGAAGAACGGGCCGAGCAGGAGCGATTCTTCCTTGATCTGCAGGAGGCCATCGACCATCTCGACCATGCGCCGGCCGGCTTCTTTTCGGCCGACCAGGAAGGCCGCGTCACCTATATCAACGCCACGCTGGCGGAGTGGCTGGGCATCGACCTGACGAGCTTCACACCTGGTGCCGTTACGCTTCCGGAGATCGTCGCCGGCGACGGCATGGCGCTGGTCCGCTCAGTCAAGGCCGATCCCGGCACCACGCGCAATGCGGTCATCGATCTCGATCTGACGACGGTGAAAGGCGAGGCGCTGCCCGTGCGTTTCATGCATAGGGTCTCGGCCAGCCGCGAGGGTGTCAACGGTCCGACGCGCACCATCGTGCTCAACCGGACGCAAGGCGAGGACGCTTCCGCCGATCTTCGCGCCTCGGAGATCCGCTTCACCCGCTTCTTCAATTCGACGCCGATGGCAATAGCGGCGGTCGACAACAGTGGGCGCATCTTGCGCACCAACGCGCCTTTCCTGTCGCTGTTTTCCTCCGTCGTCGACGGGGACGCGGTCGATCGGCGCGTGCGGCTGGACACGGTGATCCATGAGCGCGACCGGCCCGCCTTTGCCGCGGCGTTCGAAAAAGCGCGACAAAGGCAGGCCGACATCGAACCGATCGATACGCTGCTGCCCGGCAATGAAGAACGGCACATGCGCTTCTACGTCAACGCGGTCGCCGACGGCACCGGCGAGGGCGCCGAAGAATCGGCCATCGTCTATGCCGTCGAGACCACCGAGCAGAAGGCGCTCGAGGGCCAGATGGCGCAAAGCCAGAAGATGCAGGCGGTCGGCCAGCTTGCCGGCGGCATCGCACACGACTTCAACAACGTCCTGACCGCCATCATCATGGCGTCGGACCTTTTGTTGACCAACCATCGCCCGTCGGACCCGTCCTTCCCCGACATCATGAACATCAAGCAGAACGCCAACCGGGCGGCTTCGCTGGTGAGGCAGCTTCTGGCCTTCTCGCGCAAGCAGACGCTGCGGCCGGAGGTGCTCAACCTGACCGACGTGCTTGCCGATCTGCGGATGCTGCTGGCCCGCCTGGTCGGAAGCGACATCAAGCTGAAGGTCGATCATGGCCGCGATCTGTGGCCGGTGAAGGTCGACATCGGGCAGTTCGAGCAGGTGGTGGTCAATCTGGCGGTCAATGCGCGCGATGCGATGCCGGCCGGCGGCGACCTCACCGTGCGCACCCGGAACGTGACGACAGAAGAGAGCGAAAGCCTTCCCTACCGCGAACTTGCGCCGGCCGATTACGTGGTGGTCGAAGTCGAAGACACCGGCAGCGGCATCGCCCCCGAAGTCCTCAAGAAGATTTTCGAACCCTTCTTCACCACCAAGGAGGTCGGCAAGGGCACCGGCCTCGGCCTGTCCATGGTCTACGGCATCATCAAGCAGACAGGCGGCTTCATCTTCTGCGATTCCGAGGTCGGCAAGGGATCGGTGTTCCGCATTTTCCTGCCGCGCTACATTGCTGAGGCGAGAAAGGCAGGCGAGCCCGGCGAGGCGCCGGTCGCACCGGCAAAGATCGCCGACGCAGCCAAGGATCTGTCGGGCTCGGCCACGGTGCTGCTCGTCGAGGACGAGGATGCCGTGCGCATGGGCGGCATGCGGGCGCTGACGTCGCGCGGCTACACCGTCCACGAAGCGTCCTCGGGCGTCGAGGCGCTGGAAGTCTTCGAGGCGCTCGACGGCAAGGTCGACATTGTCGTTTCCGACGTGGTGATGCCTGAGATGGATGGGCCGACGCTGCTTGGCGAACTGCGCAAGCGGCAACCCGACATCAAATTCGTCTTCGTTTCCGGTTACGCCGAGGATGCGTTCGCCAAGAACCTGCCGGCAGACGCGCATTTCGGTTTCCTGCCGAAGCCGTTTTCGCTCAAGCAACTGGCCACAATCGTCAAGGATGTGCTGGAATCTTAGGGCATACTAATTCTCGCACTTGCGAAATGGCGTGAGACTGCCATGATTATGGCGAAACGGGCGGCGGGTTTTGGGGGAGCATGCCGTGACGCCGCACAACGAGGCAGGCAAAGGTGATTATGCCGCAACAGTGCTGTTGCCGGGCGATCCGCAGCGTGCCGAATGGATGGCGGAAACCTTTCTGGAGGCGCCGCGCTGCGTCAATCGTCGAAGGGAGGCCCTCGGTTTTACCGGCCTGTTTCGCGGCAAGCCCGTCAGCATCCAGTCCACCGGCATCGGCGTCTCGTCATTCCTGATCTACGCGCATGAATTGCTGGACTTCCATGGCGTGAGGACACTGATCCGCACCGGCACCTGTGGCGCCCTGACGGCGGCGGTTAAACTGCGCAGCCTGGTGATCTCGCAGTCGGTGCGGGGTGAAAGTGCAGAGAGCGGCCAGGTCTTGGGGCTCTACGGTGCTGATGCCGGCCCCGATCCGGCCCTTTATGCCCAGGCATTGACGCGGGCTGCCGAAATCGGCATCGAACATCAGGCCGGGCTGACCATCTGCAGCGATATATTCTATCATCCCCAGGGGCGCGATCGCTTCGCCGAAGCACAGGCACAGGGCGCGCTGGCCGTGGATATGGAGACCAGTGCGCTCTATCGCATCGCCGCGCATTTCGGCGCCCGGGCCCTGTCGATGCTGACTGTCGTCGACAATGTGGTGACCGGCGAGCAAACCGACTATTCCGAACGCCAGGCGCTTTTCACCGATATGACCCGCCTGGCACTCGATGTTGCGATCGAAAGTTAAGCCGCTTCCCGTTTCGGGGCCGAGTGTTCTTCGATGCCCGGCCGATGGCCACGCAGATAGAGAGCACAGGTCGTGCGCAGCATCGAGGCGAAGTTCGGAATCTGGCCATTGATCTCGATGGCCTCGTCATAAAGCTTCGAGATGAATTTCGGCGTCGTCAGACCTTGGCTGTCGGCGATCTCGTCGAGCAATGCCCAGAACGTCGCCTCGAGTTGGATGCTCGTCGAGTGCCCGTCGATGCGGATCGATCGATTGATCTGCCGGTAGCCCTCCGGATCCTGCCCGGCAAAAACCCTGCACATCGTTACCTCCCGTTCTTATTGGTCTTGGCCATTCTTGTTGATTTTAGGCGCAATCAGCAGCGACTCGCGCCTTTGAGCAGTGCCTATCGTGGCAAATTATCTTCAGCTGGAAAGCGGAAAACAGCAATCGGACTTTCGTCCTTAAAAGCGCGTCGCGTTTGAATGGATTCATGCGACGCGCTTTTAGGCCTCGTTCTTATGCATGTCGTTATCGCAAAACCGCTGCGCACTTTTGCGCGACATGCATTAGCGGTTTGCCACCCCGTCGTTAGATTAGCGCGTGGTAATCGGCTGCCACCACCTCTGCCGCAAACCGCGCATAATCACGCCGACGCGCACAAGGCGCTGCTGCGACGGAGTGTCATTTGGCGAAGACGATCCACACCATGATCCGGGTTCTGGACGAGGCCCGGTCCATCGACTTCTACCGGAAAGCCTTTGGGCTGGACGTCGCTGAACGGCTCGATTTCGAAACCTTCACGCTCGTCTATCTGAGCAATGCCGAGGCGGAGTTCGAGGTCGAGCTCACCGTCAACAAGGGCCGCCAGGAGCCTTATGCGCTCGGCGACGGCTACGGCCATCTCGCGGTTTCGGTCGCCGATCTGGACAGCGAACATGACCGGCTCGGCGCGCTTGGCCTCGCCCCGAAGAAGATCGTCGAGTTCAACCTCGACGGAGCGCTGCTCGCGCGCTTCTTCTTCATCGAGGATCCCGACGGCTACAAGATCGAGGTCCTGCAGCGTCAGGGCCGGTTCAAATAGGAGACATTACGGCCGCGCCGGCCAGCGCGGCGCCAGCCAGGGCACCTTCGGGTGCAGATAGCAAGCAAGGGAGGAACAAATGGTCACGATTTATGAGAGAAAGCCGGCCCATGAAAAGAAGCCCGGCCTATCGCGCCGCGAGCTTCTGAAGCGCGGCGGTGTCGGCGCGTTGCTGGTCATTTCAGGCAGCGCCGTCATCAGCCCGGAACATGCCTGGGGTCTTGAGACATCCGCGCTCAAGCCCGAAACCATGGCGACCCTGATCCAGATGGCGCGTGACATCTACCCGCACGATCAAGTGCCTGACAAATATTACGCAATCGCCGTCAAGGCCCACGATGAGCAGGCCGGGAAAGACCCCACCCACAAAGATCTTATCGAAAAGGGCATTGCCGATCTCGACGTGAAGTCGGGCAAGGGCGGCTACACCGGTCTCGGCTGGGAGGAGCAGCGCGTTGCCGTGCTGAGAGAAATCGAGGACACGCCGTTCTTCCAGGCAGTCCGCGGCGGGCTTGTCGTCGGCCTCTACAACCAGAAGGAGGTCTGGCCGATCTTCGGCTACGAGGGCGAGTCCTACTCCAAGGGCGGCTACATGGCGCGCGGGTTCGACGACATCGAGTGGCTCTGAGCCCCATCGTCCCAAACCGTACACAACAGATATCACGGGAGGAAACCATGGCAGCACCATTTGATCTCAAGAACGATGGCGTGGTCGTCATCATCGGCTCGGGCGCCGGCGGCGGCACGCTCGGCAACGAACTCGCGCAGAAGGGCATCGATGTCGTCATCCTGGAAGCGGGCGCCCGCCACGAATATGAGGATTTCATCAACGACGAGTGGGATTCATTCGCCCAGCTCGCCTGGACGGACAAGCGCACGACCTCGGGAGACTGGCGGGTGGCGAAGGATTTCCCCAATCTGCCGGCTTGGATCGTCAAGGCGGTCGGCGGCTCGACCACGCACTGGGCGGGCGCCTCGCTGCGCTTTCAGGAGCATGAATTCAGAACGCTTTCGACCTACGGAAAACTGGAAGGCGCGAACCTGCTCGATTGGCCGATCACGCTTGCCGAGCTGGAGCCCTACTACGCAAAGGCCGAAGACAGACTAGGCGTGACGCTCACCAACAACATCCCGGGCCTTCCCGGCAACAACAACTTCAAGGTGATGAAGGCCGGCGCCGACAAGCTCGGCTACAAGGAGTGCCACACCGGCCGGATGGCAATCAATTCCGAGCCGCGCGACGACCGCAATGCCTGCCAGCAGACCGGCTTCTGCTTCCAGGGCTGCAAATGGGGCGCCAAATGGTCGACGCTCTACAGCGAAATTCCCAAGGGCGAGGCGACCGGCCATCTCGAGGTCAGGCCAAACGCCATGGCGATCAAGATCAACCACGATCCCAGCGGCAAGGTGACCGGCGTCGTTTATGCCGACAAGGACGGCAAACTTCAGGAACAGAAGGCCCGCATCGTCGCCGTCGCGGGAAATTCGATCGAGAGCCCGCGGCTGCTGCTCAATTCGGCATCGAGCCAGTTTCCCGACGGCCTTGCCAATTCGTCGGGGCAGGTCGGCAAGAACTACATGCGCCACACCACGGGCTCGGTCTACGGCATCTTCGACAAGCCGGTGCATATGTATCGCGGCACCACCATGGCCGGTATCATCCGCGACGAAGCCCGCAACGATCCCTCGCGCAGCTTCGTCGGCGGCTACGAGTTGGAGACGCTGTCGCTCGGCCTGCCGTTCATGGCCGCCTTCCTTAATCCCGGCGGCTGGGGGCGTTCCTTCACCACGGCGCTCGACCACTACGACCATATGGCCGGCATGTGGATCGTCGGCGAGGACATGCCGCGCGAGGAAAACCGCATCACGCTGCATGCCGATATCAAGGACGAGCACGGCATGCCGGTGGCGGACGTCCATTTCGACGACCATGCCAACGACACGGCGATGCGCAACCACGCCTACAAGCAGGGCTCGGCGCTCTACGCGGCGGTCGGGGCGACGCGGACCTTCCCGACGCCACCCTATCCGTCGACCCATAATCTCGGCACCAACCGGATGAGCGAGAAGGCGGCCGACGGCGTCGTCAACAAGCATGGCCAGGCGCACGACATCAAGAACCTGTTCGTGTCGGATGGCAGCCAGTTCACCACCGGCGGCGCTGAAAATCCGACATTGACGATCGTGTCGCTGGCGATCCGTCAGGCTGACTATATCGCCGAACAGATGTCGGCCAAGAGCATTTAGCCATACCCTCCCGACTGCCTGCTGGCGCGAAACCTCGCAAGGTTTCGCGCCTCTTCCTGTAGGCTGTTCAACGCTTTGTGCAGGTCGAGGCGGTGAAGGCGCCGTCAGGCTGCTTCATGATGATGTCGAAGGACGGGCTGGTTTGACCGTCCAGGGTGGCTTGTGTGAGCGAGATCGAGTTGCCGCCGGTCGTATAGCCGCCCAACGGACCCAACCAGGTAATCTCGCCGTTTGCATCCATCTGATAGTTGTAGCCCTGCCGGGCGGTTCCGAAGATCACCGGGCCGCTATAGACATTTCCCTTGATGGTGATGTCGCCAAGGCTGAGGAACATGCCAAGCAGATAGACTTCGCAGTGATAGGTGCCGTCCGGCAATTTGCCGTCGGTGAAGTCGGCGCGTGCGCCGCCGGTGGCCGCAACCAGAAGCATGGTGCTGAAAATACAAGAAATCCTGGAGGCCATGACGTCGCTCTTTTGAAGATCGAACTTGCCCCATTTTCCTGCTGCGCTGCAACGGTTCGCTGTCTTTGATCTGGTTCTGCTCAAAATTGGCGCATTAATTCGCGAGTGATCAAAAATTAGGCGAGAGTGGGGGAGTTTTTTCCAGGCAGAGCACCGGCGGCGGCGCTTATCTTTGGCGGCTAATATATTAACCGGCTGATAGGGCTGGGAAATCCAAGCCCACTTAATTTTGCTCCCGCGGTTGGCACAGCCGTTGCATGGTCTGTTTGCGATGCGATCAACCAGCTAGGGAGTTTGAAATATGAGGGGCAGTTTCTCGACAATCACAAAAATGCTTTCGGCAGGCGCGGTTACGGCCGGCCTGCTGATGAGCGTCCCGGCCAGGGCGGCTGACGACACGATCAAGGTGGGTATTCTCCACTCGCTGTCGGGGACCATGGCGATTTCGGAGACGACGCTGAAGGACGCCATGCTGATGCTCATCGAAGAGCAGAATGCAAAGGGCGGCCTGCTCGGCAAGAAACTCGAAGCGGTCGTCGTCGATCCGGCTTCGAACTGGCCGCTGTTCGCCGAAAAGGCGCGCGAGCTGATCTCCAAGGACAAGGTCGCGGCGGTGTTCGGTTGCTGGACCTCGGTGTCGCGCAAGTCGGTGCTGCCGGTGTTCAGCGAGCTCGACAACATCCTGTTCTACCCCGTCCAGTATGAGGGCGAGGAGAGCGAGCGCAACGTGTTCTACACCGGCGCGGCGCCGAATCAGCAGGCTGTTCCGGCCGTCGACTATCTGATGAGCGAGGACGGCGGTTCGGTGAAGCGCTGGGTGCTTGAAGGCACCGACTATGTTTACCCGCGCACCACCAACAAGATCCTTGAAGCCTATCTGAAGGCCAAGGGCGTCGCTGCTGAAGACATCATGGTCAACTACACGCCGTTCGGCTTCTCCGATTGGCAGACCGAGGTCTCGGCGATCAAGAAGTTCGGCTCGGCCGGCAAGAAGACCGCCGTCGTCTCGACCGTCAATGGCGACGCCAACGTGCCGTTCTACAAGGAACTCGGCAATCAGGGCATCAAGGCCGAGGACATCCCGGTCATGGCCTTCTCGGTCGGCGAGGAAGAGCTTGCCGGCCTCGACACCGCGCCGCTCGTCGGTCATCTCGCCGCCTGGAACTATTTCCAGAGCATCGATACGCCCGAGAATGCGAAGTTCATTGCCGACTGGCACAAGTTCATCAAGAACGACAAGCGCACCACCAACGACCCGATGGAAGCCCACTATGTCGGCTTCAACATGTGGGTGAAGGCGGTTGAGAAGGCCGGCACCACCGATCCTGACAAGGTCATCGACGCCGTGATCGGCGTCTCGGTGCCGAACCTGACCGGTGGTTATTCGACCATGATGCCGAACCATCACATCACCAAGCCTGTGCTGATCGGCGAAATCCAGGCCGACGGCCAGTTCGAGACCGTCTCGCAGACGCCTGGCCTGGTGATGGGTGACGAGTGGTCTGACTATCTGGCTGATTCGAAGGACCTGATCTCCGATTGGCGCGCGCCTCTGTCCTGCGGCAACTTCAATGTTGCAACCGGCAAGTGTGGCGGCAAGGGAACCAACTGATCCTCCCGGGTCTGACGGTCGTGGATTTCTCCACGACCCAGACCGCGACGCGTCCGGGCGAGCTCCTCCTCTCCTCCAGCCCGCCCGGACGCGAAGTTCAACCCTTCAAGAGTCGCCAGAAACGATGATCTTCACCCGCGCGATCGGCCTGACGCTGCTGCTCCTCCTGGGGATGCTGTCGCCGTCGCACGCTGCCGAAGCGGATCTGCGCGCCATCATCGCCAAATTTGCCACTGCCTCGAATTTTTCGGCCACCGAAGCTGTCGTGCGCGAGCTCGCGGCCACCGGTGATACTGCCGTCGAACGCCCGCTTGGCGCGCTTGCGGAGGGCGATCTTTACGTCCGCAAGGCCGATTCGCTGGTTTTCATCGGCAAGGAAGGTGGCGGCAGCGTTGCGCTGCTCGACCCGCTGAGCGGTGAAAAATCCGGCGACGCGGCCAAGGGCGAGATCACCAAGATCAAGGTCAACAATACGCTGCGCCGCGCCATCCGCGATGCGCTGGGCACGCTGACGCTCGGCGCGAAAGATCCGGCCGCGCGCATTGCTGCCGCCGACACCATGTTCAAGACGCCCGATGCCACAAACATCGAGCCACTCGATGCCGCCATCACCAGCGAGAGCGTGGCAAGCGTCAAAGCGCTGCTCGAACAGGCCCGCGCCGCATCGGTTCTGGTGTCGGACAGGCCGGAGGCCGACAAACTCGCAGCGATCGCCCTGATCGGCGCGCGCGGCGATCGCAACGCACTGTCCCTGCTCACCGCCGTCGAGGCCAATTCCGAAGGCGCGGTCAAGGACGCGGCGACGGCGGCGATCGCCAACATCAATTCGACGCTGGCGCTGTGGGATGCGGGCCAGAACATCTGGTACGGCATCTCGCTCGGATCGGTGCTGCTGCTGGCGGCGATCGGTCTCGCCATCACCTTCGGCGTCATGGGGGTCATCAACATGGCGCATGGCGAAATGGTCATGCTCGGCGCCTACACGACCTTTGTCGTGCAGGAAGTGATCCGAAGCTCCTTTCCCGGCCTGTTCGACTGGTCGCTGGTCATCGCACTGCCGCTCGCCTTCTCGGTCGCGGCGCTTGTCGGCCTTGTCATCGAGCGGGGCGTGATCCGTTTCCTTTACGGCCGGCCGCTGGAGACGCTGCTGGCGACATGGGGCGCCTCGCTGATCCTGCAGCAGGCCGTGCGCACCATCTTCGGGCCGACGAACCAGGAGGTCGGCAACCCGTCATGGATGTCGGGTTCGTTCGATATCGGCCAGCTCGCCGTGACCTGGAACCGGCTCTGGATACTGGTATTCGCGCTCGGCGTGTTCGCGGTGCTGCTTTATGTGATGAAGCGCACGCCCTGGGGCCTGCAGATGCGCGCCGTCACCGCCAACCGCCGCATGGCCGCTTCGATGGGCATCAGGACACCATGGGTCGACGCGCTGACCTTTGCATTGGGGTCCGGCATTGCAGGCATCGCCGGTGTCGCGCTCAGCCAGATCGACAATGTCTCGCCCAATCTCGGCCGCGGCTACATCATCGACAGCTTCATGGTCGTCGTCTTCGGCGGCGTCGGCAATCTCTGGGGCACGCTGGTCGGCGCCTTCTCGCTCGGCATCGTCAACAAATTCCTTGAACCCTATGCCGGGGCAGTCCTCGGCAAGATTGTCGTGCTGGTCCTCATCATCCTGTTCATCCAGAAGCGCCCGCGCGGCCTTTTCGCGCTGAAGGGCAGGTCGGTGGAAGCATGATCACGGGACGCTTCTTCGCCGCCGGCGCCGACCGCCGCATCGCGATCACGATCTTCATCCTTTTGGCGGTCGCCTTCATCGTGCCGCTGCTCAATCTTGCGGTCTCGCCGACGAGTGCGTTCTACGTGCCGTCCTATGTCGTCGCGCTCACCGGCAAGTATCTCTGCTACGCGCTGCTCGCCTTGGCGCTCGATCTCGTCTGGGGCTATTGCGGCATCCTTTCGCTCGGCCACGGCGCTTTCTTCGCGCTCGGCGGCTATGCGATGGGCATGTATCTGATGCGCCAGATCGGTTCGCGCGGCGTCTACGGCAATCCGCTGCTGCCGGACTTCATGGTGTTCCTGAACTATAGGGAATTGCCGTGGTTCTGGTACGGTTTCGACCAGTTCTGGTTTGCCGCGATCATGGTGCTTGCGGTGCCCGGCCTGCTCGCCTTCGTCTTCGGCTGGTTCGCCTTCCGCAGCCGCGTCACCGGCGTCTATCTGTCGATCATCACCCAGGCGATGACCTATGCCCTGCTGCTTGCGTTTTTCCGCAACGACATGGGTTTCGGCGGCAACAACGGCCTGACCGATTTCAAGGATATTCTCGGCTACAACGTGCAGGCGGATGCGACACGCTCGGCATTGTTCGCGGCCAGCGCCGTCACGCTGGCGCTCGCCGTCTTCGTCACCTGGGCAATCGTCGGTTCCAAATACGGCAAGCTGCTGATGGCGGTGCGCGACGCCGAGAGCCGCACGCGCTTTCTCGGCTGGCGCGCGGAGAACGTCAAACTGTTCGCCTTCACCGTGTCGGCTGTCATGGCCGGCATTGCCGGCGCGCTCTACGTGCCGCAGGTCGGCATCATCAATCCAGGCGAGTTCGAGCCGTCCAATTCGATCGAGGTCGTGGTGTGGACGGCCGTCGGCGGGCGCGGCACCATCGTCGGGCCGATCATCGGCGCGCTTGTGGTCAATGCCGGCAAATCCTGGTTCACCGGCGTGCTGCCCGAGTTCTGGCTGTTTGCGCTGGGCGGCCTGTTCGTCGCCGTAACGCTGTTCCTGCCCAAGGGCATTGTCGGCATGTGGGATTCCTGGCGCGGCAATGCCAAGGCGCTGCGTGCGGCCTCGACCGCCGAGGAAGCCGGCACCGATCCGGATGTCCCGGCGCCGAAGATCGTTCGCAGTGCCGCGAGGACGCCCGGCGACTGGTCGGCATCCAGCCCCGAACCGCAGCCGGCGGAGTGAGCGATGTCGAAGAGCAACACCATCCTCTATCTCGACGGCGTCTCGGTTTCCTTCGACGGCTTTCGCGCCATCAACAATCTGTCGCTGGTGCTCGACAAGGGCGAGATGCGGGCAATCATCGGTCCCAACGGCGCCGGCAAGACCACGATGATGGACATCGTTACCGGCAAGACGCGGCCCGACGCGGGCGAGGTTTTCTTTGACGGCCAGGTCGACCTGACCAAACATGACGAGGCCGAGATCGCCATGATGGGCATCGGCAGGAAATTCCAGAAGCCGACCGTCTTCGAAAGCCACACGATCGAGGAGAACCTGATGCTGGCGCTGAAGGGCCCACGCTCGATCTTCCCGGCGCTGTTCCATCGCCGTTCGGCCGCGGAAGTGCGGCAGATCGACGATATCCTCGGCATCACCCGGCTGGGCGACAAGCGCGATGAACTCGCCGCCAATCTCAGCCACGGACAGAAGCAATGGCTCGAGATCGGCATGCTGCTGGCGCAGGATCCGAAGCTGCTGCTGGTCGACGAACCGGTCGCCGGCATGACCGACGCCGAGACCGAGGAGACCGCGCGGCTGCTCAAGGATATTGCGCGCGACCACTCGGTCGTCGTCGTCGAGCACGACATGCATTTCGTGCGCGAGCTCGGCGTCAAGGTCACCTGCCTGCACGAAGGTTCGGTCCTTTCCGAAGGCTCGCTCGATTTCGTATCGGCCGACGAGCGTGTCGTCGAAGTCTATCTGGGGAGATGATATGGTCTGGCGCGTTCCGTTCCATCATTTCGACCTTTCGTTCTTCAGGCGTTGGAGAAGGCGCTGACCATGCTCGAAGTCTCCAATGCCACGCTGCACTACGGCGCCGCCCAGGCGCTGCGTGGCGTCTCGCTGAAGGCCGGCGCGGGCAAGATCACCTGCGTGCTCGGCCGCAACGGCGTCGGCAAAACCAGTTTGATGAGATCGATCGTCGGCCACCACCGGCTGACGAGCGGAAGCGTTGCCTTCGAGGGGAAGGCGCTCGACCGGAGCGCGGCGTATGATCGCGCCCGGTCGGGCATCGCATTCGTGCCGCAGGGCAGGGAGATCTTCCCGCTGCTCTCCGTGCGGGAAAACCTCGAATCGGGCTTTGCGCCATTGAAGCGCGCCGACCGCAACATTCCCGGCCATGTCTTCGAATTGTTTCCGGTGCTGAAGCAGATGCTCGGCCGCCGGGGCGGTGATCTTTCCGGCGGCCAGCAGCAGCAGCTTGCCATCGGCAGGGCACTGGTGATGCGGCCGAAACTGCTGGTGCTCGATGAGCCGACCGAGGGCATCCAGCCGTCGATCATCAAGGATATCGGCCGCGCCATCCGCTATCTGCGCGACCAGGCCGGCATAGCCGTGCTGCTGGTCGAACAGTATCTCGATTTCTGCCGGGAACTGGCAGACGAGGTCAACATCATGGACCGCGGGCAGATCGTCCACACCGGCCCGGCCGAGGATCTCGACCGGGCGGATGTTCGCAAGTTCCTGACCGTTTAATCGCAGACCCTCGAGATTAGCCGAACCATCTCTCCCCTCGTCATCCTGCGGCGAAGCAAGGAGCGAAGCGACGCGGCGCAGAGCCCAGGATCCATGCCGTGACATCCGCCGAAGAGTGCAGCGGTCAAGAATAGAAGCCGTTCTCCCCCCATCCTGGATTCTGCACTGTGGCGATGCTCTGAAGTTACAGCGTTGGGTCTTCGCTCCGCTTCGCGTCACTGCGCCCAAGGATGACGAAATCACGAAAGCCGCTCAGTCTTTCCTGAACGCCTCTGGCGCGCTGAAGATTGCATGCTAGGCTTTATTTGGCCTTGTTGAGTCGGCCGCTTTCCGTATCAGTCTCGTTGACGGATCAAGGTGAGGCGTGGGCTCAGCCGGCACGTTCTGTGCAAGCAACCCCTTCCTGCGATCCGATTTTTGTTCGACGCATTTGGGGCACTTGGGCCAGGGACGCCGATGGAACGTTACGTCGAGGACTACCAGAAACGACGGCTCACCGAGCGCGTCGACATCATGACCGCCATCAATATTCTGAAATCGCAAGGATACGACCGCGACGAGCTGATTGCAGAGATCACCAAGGTCTTCTACGTCGATCTCGATACCTACAACGAGGTCGTGACGGCGGCGTGAGGGCTGACGGAAGGGGCGGACGCGCTATACCGCCAAGTGGCTAACTTGCGCGTCGGAAGGTCGAGGCCGCGACGCGGTTGCGACCGCCACGCTTGGCGGCATAGAGCGCCTTGTCGGCGGCGCTGAGCACCTTGTCAAAGCTCATGCCGTCCTTGCTGCCGAAAGCGTATCCGGCGCTGACCGTACATGTCAGGGGACGGGTTTCGGTCTCGATGACGCGCGCGGCGAAGGCGGTGCGTATACGCTCGGCGGTGAACTCCACCGCTTCGGGCAGGGTGCGCTTCAGAACCAGCGCGAATTCCTCTCCGCCCATGCGCGCGGCGACATCGGTGGGGCGAAGGTTCTCGACCAGTTCCTCGGCGAACACTCTCAGCACCTGATCGCCCGTGGCGTGCCCGAACTCGTCGTTGATGGCCTTGAAGCCGTCGAGGTCGAACACGACCACCGCCGTGAAAGCCCCGATCGGGGCGCCGCCATTGAGATCGAACAGCGCGCGGCGATTGAGCAGGCCGGTCAGCGGATCAGTCAGTGCGTCCAGACGGTGATATCGGGCCGGACGGCCCTGGTTGAGTGCCAGCGAAAGGGCGCCGATGCCGGTTATGCTGGCGATGACGACGACGAGGCTCAGATCCTCCGCCCAGTTGCTGGGCGCATGCCCGAGGACAAGCTTCCCATCCCATGCAAGAGCCATGGCGCACAGCACAAAGGAAATGCCGGTGGCCGAGTAGAGCACGGTAAGGCCGATGATCGGGACAGGAGCTTCAGCGCGTCCGACCCAGTACTGATAGGCCGTTGCAAACAGAAGCAGGGCGGCAAGGAAATTTTCGAATATGAAGCCGAGCCCGTCATATCCGAGCGCCATCGGCGGCAGCGCCAGGGCAAGCGAGATGCAGCTGCCGAGTACCGTCAGCGGGATCGGCGACTGGCCTGACCTGAACTGGTAGGCGGCGCCCAGCATGGTCGAGAACCCAACCAGGAGCAAGGCGAAGGTCGCGATGCCGAGGATGCGTCCGGGCGTCTCGATATAGTCCTCGTATATGAATACGTCGCCGACGACCAACAACGCGCTGATCGACCACGTCAGCAGAAACTTTTCAGTTCGCGCGGTCAGCCAGATGCCGAACAACGTCAGGCTCAGGCAGGCGGCGGAAAAACCGACAGCCAGCAGAAGTGAGTGGTAGTCGAGCGACATGCCCTAACCCGCGGCTGCCCCAGCTCCGCGAATTCATGCAGCAAGGAGGTATCGATAAGGTTACGACGGCTGTGAAGATGCCATGATTCGACGTTGTCAGCCGGTGACGCGCTTCATCAGCGCCATGGCGCCGAACGGCGCGCGGACCTTGCCCTCGGTGATGAAGTAGACGAACACATCGCGCGGTTTGACCGGTGCGTCGGTTGACGGATCGGTGCGCGGCAGGTCGGCCGGCGCCTTGCCTTCCGCCCAGGTTTTTGCCCGTGCCGCCCATTCGTCGAGCGCCTTTGGCGTGTAGCAGTCGGGATTATCATCGCTGCCGGTCTGCAACCGGACATAGATGAAATCGCCGGTGATGTCGGCGATCGCAGGATATTTGGCGTGGTCGGCGTAGACGATCGCCACCTTGTATTTGCGCGCCAGGGCAGCGAATTCCGGCACGACGAAGCTGTCGTTGCGCACCTCCACCGCATGGCGCAGCGCAACGCCGTCCTGCTTTTCAGGCAAAAGCTTGAGGAAGGCCTCGAAATCGTCCGGATCGAACTTTTTGGTCGGCGCGAACTGCCACAGGATCGGCCCGAGCTTGTCGCCGAGTGCGGCGACGCCCGACCCCAGGAAGCGCATCATCGACTCGCCGGCCTCGCCGAGCACGCGGCGGTTGGTGACGAAGCGGTTGCCTTTCAGCGAATAGACAAAACCGTCCGGCGCCTCGTTAGCCCATTTGACGAAGGTCGGCTCCTTGAAACTCGAATAATAGGTGCCGTTGACCTCGATGCTCGGCACGTGCCGGGTAGCGTAGTGCAGCTGTTTCGCCTTGGACAGCTTGTCCGGATAGAAGGACGCGTCCCATGGCTCGAAGGTCCAGCCGCCCATGCCGGCGCGGATTGTTCCTGATTGAGTCATTATCGTCCTCCCGGTCTGTAAAAAATCAGGCGATTGCTATCGTCTCAAACCGTCTTCGCCATGTCGACGATGGTCCATACTGGCCGGTATGGATTGGGCCGACGACCCGTTTCGTGAAAGCCATAGGCTTTGTAGAGCGCGATGTTTCGTTCCATCCTGGCGTTGGTGTAGAGCCGCACCTCGGGCAAATGCCACAGGCGCGTCTGTTCGTCCGCCCACTTGAGCAGTGCGATGCCGAAACCCTTGCCCTGGAAAGCAGGGCCGACGGCGACGGAGAAGATCATCGTGTGGTTTGGGTGCCGCTCGAGGACAATCAGTCCGGCCGGCTCGCCGCTGCTTTCCAGCAGCCAGGCCTCGCCGCGTTCGATCCGCGGCGCATAGTCCTCGGTGACCGGGATCGGCGGGGCGCCAAGCAAGGTGGTGTAAGGCGCATAGGCGGCTTCGTTCAGCCGGACGATTGTGGTGAGATCCTCAGCAAGCGCTCTTCTGATCTTCATTTGAAGGTTCTTCCAACGCCAGCCAGTCCTCACTCACTCCGCCGCTTCGCGCTTGCCTCCGGGCCGCCGCTCCAGCAATTCCCGCAGGAACTGGCCGGTGTAGCTGCGCTTCTCGCGGACGATGTCCTCCGGCGTGCCTGACGCCACCAGCTCGCCGCCGCCGTCGCCACCTTCGGGACCGAGATCGAGCACCCAGTCGGCGGTTTTTATCACCTCGAGATTGTGCTCGATGACGACCACCGTGTTGCCCTGGTCGACCAGCTCGTGCAGCACTTCCAAGAGCTTGGCGACGTCGTGGAAATGCAGGCCGGTCGTCGGCTCGTCGAGGATATAGAGCGTCTTGCCGGTCGCCTTGCGCGACAGTTCCTTGGCGAGCTTGATGCGCTGCGCCTCGCCGCCCGACAGCGTCGTCGCCTGCTGGCCGACATGGATGTAGCCGAGGCCGACCTGCTTCAGCGTCTCCAGCTTGTCGCGTACGCCGGGCACGGCGGCGAAGAAATCGACGCCCTCCTCGACCGTCATGTCGAGCACGTCGGCAATCGACTTGCCCTTGAACAAGACGTCGAGCGTCTCGCGGTTGTACCGCTTGCCATGGCAGACATCGCAGGTGACGTAGACGTCCGGCAGGAAGTGCATCTCGATCTTGATGACACCGTCGCCCTGGCAGGCCTCGCAACGGCCGCCTTTGACGTTGAACGAGAAGCGACCCGGCTGATAGCCACGTGCCTTGGACTCGGGCAGGCCGGCGAACCAGTCGCGGATCGGCGTAAAGGCGCCGGTGTAGGTGGCGGGATTGGAACGCGGCGTCCGTCCAATCGGCGACTGATCGATATCGATGACCTTGTCGAGGAATTCGAGGCCCTCGATGCGGTCGTGCTCGGCCGGGTGCTCGCGCGAACCCATGATGCGGCGCGACGCTGCTTTGAACAACGTCTCGATCAGGAAGGTCGACTTGCCGCCGCCGGACACGCCGGTGACGGCGGTGAAGGTGCCGAGCGGGATTTCGGCGGTGACGTTCTTCAAATTATTGCCGCGCGCGCCGACGATCTTCAGGCGCCGGTTCTTCTTGGCCTCGCGCCGCACCGCCGGCATCGCCACTTCGAGCTCGCCTGACAGATATTTGCCGGTGATCGAGGCGGGGCTGGCCATGATCTGCTGCGGCGTTCCCTGGGCGATGATGTGGCCGCCATGGATGCCGGCAGCCGGGCCGATATCGACGACGTAGTCGGCATGCAGGATGGCGTCCTCGTCATGCTCGACGACGATCACCGTGTTGCCGATGTCGCGCAGATGCTTCAGCGTGTCGAGCAGGCGCGCATTGTCGCGCTGGTGCAGGCCGATCGACGGCTCGTCCAGCACATAGAGCACCCCTGTCAGGCCGGAGCCGATCTGCGAGGCCAGCCGGATGCGCTGGCTCTCGCCGCCCGACAGCGTGCCGGAATTGCGCGACAGCGTCAGATAGTCGAGCCCGACATCGTTCAGGAAGCGCAACCGCTCGCGGATCTCCTTGAGCACGCGCACGGCGATCTCGTTCTGCTTGTCGCTGAGCGACCCGGGCAGCTCGGTGAACCATTGGTCGGCCTTGCGGATCGACAGCTCGGTAACCTCGCCGATATGCTTGCCGGCAATCTTCACCGCAAGCGCTTCCGGCTTCAGCCGGTAGCCGCGGCAGGCCGGGCAAGGCGTGGCCGACATGAAGCGCTCGATCTCTTCGCGCATCCAGGCCGATTCGGTCTCCTTCCAGCGCCGCTCCAGATTGGGAATGACACCTTCGAAGGTCTTGGTCGTCTTGTAGGAGCGCAGGCCGTCATCATACTGGAAAGTGACCTCGCGCTCGCCAGTGCCATGCAGGATGGCCTGCTTTGCCTCTTCGGTCAGATCCCGGAACTTGTCGCCGAGCTTGAAGCCATACGCCTTGCCCAGCGCCTCCAGCGTCTGCACGTAATAGGGGGAGGTCGATTTCGCCCATGGGCTGACGGCGCCGGCACGCAGCGACAGATTGTCGTCTGGCACGACCAGGCTGGCGTCAATGGCACGCTGGCTGCCGAGGCCGTCGCAGGTTGGGCAGGCGCCGAACGGGTTGTTGAAGGAGAACAGCCTAGGCTCGATCTCGGGAATGGTGAAGCCGGACACCGGGCAGGCGAACTTCTCCGAAAAGAGAATACGTTCGTGCGTCTCGTTCTTCGACTTGTTGACTGAATCCTCGCCGGTCTGGCTGCCGTCGAGCGGCCGGTCAGCGAATTCCGCCACCGCCAGCCCATCTGCGAGCTTCAGCGCGGTTTCGATGGAATCGGCAAGCCGCGTCGCCAGATCGCCGCGCACGACGATGCGGTCGACGACGACGTCGAGGTCATGCTTGTATTTCTTGTCCAGCGCCGGCACGTCGGCGATTTCGTAGAAGACGCCGTCGACCTTGACGCGCTGAAAACCCTTTTTCTGCAGTTCCAGCAGCTCCTTGCGGTATTCGCCTTTGCGGCCGCGCACCATCGGCGCCAGGATGAACAGACGCGTGCCTTCCTCGACCGCCAGCACGCGGTCGACCATCTGCGACACCGTCTGGCTCTCGATCGGCAGGCCGGTGGCCGGCGAATAGGGGATGCCGACGCGTGCGAACAGCAGCCGCATGTAATCGTAGATTTCGGTAACGGTGCCGACTGTCGAACGTGGGTTCTTCGAAGTGGTCTTCTGCTCGATTGAGATAGCCGGCGACAGGCCGTCGATCTGGTCGACGTCAGGCTTCTGCATCATTTCGAGGAACTGCCGCGCATAGGCCGACAGGCTCTCGACATAGCGGCGCTGGCCCTCGGCATAGATGGTGTCGAAGGCGAGCGACGACTTGCCGGAGCCCGACAGGCCGGTCATGACGATCAGGCTGTCACGCGGCAAGTCGAGATCGACATTCTTCAGATTGTGTTCGCGCGCGCCGCGAATGGAAAGATATTTATGGTCGGCCATCGCCGGTCGCCGCCTCAGATCTGGAATCTCATGGGATGGCGGGTTGTCCCGGCCATCCCCTATGTAGGTAATTTCGTCACCTTTTCGAGAGACGCCACAACTCTCGACCAGAGCCTTTAACCGTCTTTCGCGCGGGCGGGCAAGCGGAAAGAACAAAGACCGAACACGCTCCTGACAAAAGCGCCCATGTAATCCACGGCCGACGCCGCGCTACTCAAAACGGATGCAAATTTCGGATTCGCCACACAAGCGATCACATTTTTTGTAATCGGCTATCCAACGGTTGACGTCTCAGCCTCAGAGAGTCAGACTTCAGACGTCAACCGAAGCCGGCCGTCTTTCGATGGCCTCGCCACCCAAGGTGGCCTGCGAGACGCCGCAGGCTTTTGCGATATGCGCTTCGGACGACACCGGTCGCAATGGACAGAAAAGGAGAGCAGAGGAATGACTCCACCGCACAGTCCCTTGAGGCTCCACGTGTCGCTGGAGCCGCGGCAGGCATAAGTGCCAGGGCCAGGCGTTCGCGCCGCCCGACAAACCGTGACTTGCCGATCCCCATTAAAATCAGAGACTACTAGTCGGATCGTCGGCTGAACGCCGCGAAGCATCCGAAATCAAAAGCCGGCAGTGTACTCCCGGCAAGTTTGGATTTTAGATCCAAAAAAAGCCCCGACCGTTTGCAGAAGCATCGGCGGGGCTGTTCGTTTCAGGATAGCCGCAAGCGCATGCGAGCCGTGAGATTGTGGCAGCTATGAAGACTGATGGGGGTGTCCTACCGCCGGGGGGCATTGATCGTGCCGGCACCGACATCGAAAGTTATGCTGCCGGAAATCCTGACGTCGGTATCGCCGATCTTGAACTGGCCGTCACCGGTGCTGGGCACGGCATCGTCGGGTTCGGGAGCCGGTCTGGCGATGCGATAGTCGTCAGCCACGCTTGGCAGCATGCCTTCCTGGGGCGGCGTTGAACTGTTTTCAGCGAACGCCGTGCCGGAGGTCATGGCCGCGACGGCGATGCCGATGATCAGTCGGTTCAAGCAAGTGCGTGAAATCCTAGACATCGACGGACTGTATTGCCGCGCCATGGTCGAAGCCAGACCGGTGGCGATCAAACTTGCCGAATGACTTGGCCGACGTTGCTCATGAGCCGGCTACCCTTTCACGCCGCCCTTTTACGCGTGTCAAAAACATGATCGACGAGGCCCCAAGTCTTTGCCTCCTCGGCGGTCATGAAATGGTCGCGGTCGAGCGTTCGTTCGACCTCTTCGAAGGTGCGACCGCAATGGTGCGCGTAAAGCTCGGTCATGCGCCGCTTGGTCCTGAGGATGCCTTCGGCGTGGCGCTCGATGTCGGAGGCCTGGCCCTGGAAACCGCCTGACGGCTGGTGCAGCAGGACGCTGGTGTTGGGCAGCGCGATGCGCCGGCCCGGCGTGCCCGCCATCAGCAGGAAAGAGGCCATCGAGGCGGCAAAGCCCATGCACACAGTCGATACCGGACTGCTTATATACTGCATCGTGTCGTAGATGGCGAAACCGCTGGTCACCACGCCGCCCGGCGAGTTGATGTAGAGCGATATCTCCTTGTCAGGATTGTCGGATTCCAGCGACAGAAGCTGGGCACAGACCAGCGCCGACACGTTGTCGTCGATCGGACCGTTGATGAAGACGATGCGCTCGCGCAGCAGCCGCGAAAAAATGTCGAAGGCGCGTTCGCCGCGGCTCGACTGCTCGATCACCATCGGCACCAGGCTAGCAAAACCGCTCATCGCTTTTCTCCGTTGTGCCGCTCAGGCCGCGCGCAGGAAGAGGCGAGGCGTGTTTGCAGCTATGATCTGTCTGGGGCTGTGTGCGTTGAGCGAAAGCCGGCAACCGGCGCCTGCAACCGCAGGCGTAGCTACCCGCGCAAATCCATCGTGGACGATGCGCAGATGCGTGCCGCCCGACAGGGTGCGGTCGAGCGTGAAGGTGACGATGCTATCCATTGGGCTGTCCAGCGGGCTGGCAAGCGGATCCGCTGCGTTGCCAGGCGCCGGCCGCTCCCGCCAGGAATAACGCAGCAGGCGTTCGGGCTCGGCGTCCAGGATTTCGCACTCGATCTGACCATCAGCCTTAGCAAAGGCAAAGCGGCCGCCGATCTCCGGTTTGATGTCGTTCGGCATCATCCAGGCTGCGAGCAGGTCCGGCACCGTTAGCGCCCGCCATACTTTTTCCGGCGGCTCTGGAAGCTCGCACTCGAACTCGATCGAAGCTGCCGCCATGTCCGAATGCTGTTTTGCCGTCATTGGTCCATATCCTTCAAAACCGCCTTGAGCCTTTCGATACGCTCGGGCCAGAACGCACGGTAGCGCTCGATCCAGCCAAGCAGTGGGTCGAGCCCTTGCGGATCGGCGCGATAATAAGCGTTGCGGCCGGCTCGCCGCTCGGCCACTAGGCCGGCGCCGCGTAGCACTGCGAGATGCTGCGAGACGGCCGGTTGCGATACGGTCATGCCGCTGCGCAGTTCCGATACGGTCATCTCGCCGGCGGCGAGCCGTTCGTAGACGGCACGTCGCGTCGGGTCGGAAAGCGCTCGAAAAATCTCTGCTTCGATCATGGCAGAAGCATAAGTCGACACTTATTGGTTTGGCAAGCGGCGTTTTAGGCTGGCGGTGTTTTAGGCAGGGCGCTGTTTTACAGGCTCGTTAGAAGCCAGCGTCTCACCATCTCGGGGGACCCGTCGAACGTCGCCTCGAAAATTGGCGACGCGAGCACGGCTTGGATATGAAGCGTTTCGGAGTCGGCGTTTCGGAAGCCATGTTTCCTGTGCGCGGGAACAACAAGGGACTGCCCGGGAGTTAAGACCAAACGTTCCTCATCGATCCACATTTCAGCCTTGCCAGCGATCACAGTAAGCACCTCCTCGACCGGGTGCCAATGTGTCGGGGCGCCAACCCAGGGCTCGACCCATTGTTCAAAAATGCAAAGTTGAGTTGCGCCGTTGCGGGCCGAGACGTGCAGCGGGTTTGTACTCCCGCTCGCCACTCTTCTTGCGGCTGGTCCTCATGTGCAACTGTCTTCATTGTGTTCAACCTTCGATCCCGGCGGCCAGATTTCGTGGAATTTCCAGGCCCAAGATACTACTTGTTGCTGACATTCCTTGACAGTAGGGATTGATGAGCCTAGAACAAAAAGAGAACAAAAACCTTGTGGGAAAAGGCAGCCACGGCAGGCGGGGATTGTCCGCAGTCTATAAGGTGAGCGACAGAAATTTTGTTTCGGATGAGCGCGGAGAAGTATCATGGCGGGTAGCGTCAACAAGGTCATTCTGGTGGGCAATCTCGGGGCGGATCCGGAAATCCGCCGTTTGAATTCGGGTGAGCCGGTCGTCAATATCCGCGTCGCCACCTCGGAAAGCTGGCGCGACAAGACTTCCGGCGAGCGCAAGGAAAAGACCGAGTGGCACAGTGTCGTCATCTTCAACGAGCAGCTCGCCAAGGTCGCCGAGCAGTATCTGAAGAAGGGCGCGAAGGTTTATGTCGAGGGCCAGTTGCAGACGCGCAAATGGCAGGACCAGACCGGCAATGACCGCTACACGACCGAAATCGTGGTGCAGAAATTCCGTGGCGACCTGCAGATGCTCGACGCACGCGGGCAGGGCGAGGGCGGTCAGGTCGGCAGCTATACCGGTAGCGGCAGCAGCCGCGGTTCCGATTTTGGCCAGTCCGGCCCGGGCGAGAGTTTCAATCGCGGCGGCGGTGGCGGCAACAAGGGTGGCGGCGGTTCGTCGCGCGAACTGGACGACGAGATTCCGTTCTGATCGCTCGGAGCGAACGGCTCTGCGCGAGCTGACAACGCCAGCTATTTGAGGCCACGCATTGGCGTCCCGAAAATCTGTCTTGGATTTTCGGGACGTTGTGCGTTTGAGTAGTGCGCGGTGAAAGGACGTATCAGATGAAAGCACGGGTCAAATGGGTCGAGGAGCGCACTTTTGTCGGCGAGTCCGGCAGCGGTCACAAGGTGGTGCTGGGGACTGCGTTCGGACCGGAAGGCAAGACGCCGGGACCAAGCCCGATGGAGCTGGTACTGCTCGGCACTGGCGGCTGCTCGGCCTATGATGTGGTCCACATCCTCGAAAAGGGGCGCGAGGCGGTCGAAGACTGCGTGGTCGAACTCGACGCCGACCGGGCGGAGAAGGAGCCGCGGGTGTTCACCCGCATCCATATGCGCTTCATCGTCAAGGGCCGCGCGCTTTCGCGCGACAAGGTGAAACGGGCGATCGACCTGTCGATCGAAAAATACTGCTCAGCCACGGCGATGTTGGCCAAGACTGCCGAGATGACCCACGACTTCGAAGTCATCGACACCACGGCTAAGTAGGATAGCACCCAGTGGCGGCGGTTCGTCGTGCGAGCTGGGCGCGCCGAAAATGACGGCCTCGGCAATCAAGCGCGAGGCCGCTTTCATTTTCATACCGCCATCAGCGCCTTGATGCCGTCGGCGACGAACTGCACGGCGAGCGCCGCCAGGATGACACCGAGCAGCCGTGTCAGGATCGAGCGGCCGGTCTGACCGAGGACCCGGTCGATGCGCTCGGCCAGCACAAACACCAGGTAGGTGATCACAAGGCAGATCGCGATGATGCCGACAAGGGCTGCCTGCGCGCCAAAACCCGGAAAAGAGCCGGACAGCAGGACCGTCGCTGAAATCGCGCCCGGACCGGCGATCAGCGGGATCGCCAGTGGAAAGGCGGCGATGTTGTGGATCATGTCCTTGGTGATGGCGACGTCGCCGATCTTCTCCTTGCGGTCCTGCCGGCGCTCGAACACCATTTCGAAGGCGATGAAGAACAGCAGGAACCCGCCGGCGACGCGGAACGCCGGCAGCGTGATGCCGAACACCGACAGGATCGATGCGCCGGCGATTGCAAACAGCGCCATCACCAGGAATGCGATGATCGAGGCGCGCACGGAAACCTGGTTGCGCTCCTCGCGGTTCATGCCGCGCGTCACGGCGAGGAAGAGCGGCGCCAGGCCAGGCGGGTCGATGGTCACGAGGATGGTGACGAAGGCGTTGAACAGGCTGTCGAAGCTCGGCATCTCTGACCCTCCCGCCGGGCGCGCCCGAACACCGGCATTGGTAGAGCAAAGCAGGGTCAGAGGAAACCGTGCGGTCAACTGTTGGTTGCGCGTTGCGCCAGGAACTCGACTTCGAGCCGCCAGGTCGCGCCGTCGTCCTGCGAGCGTTCGCCCAGCCAGCGGAAGGAGTTTTCGGTAATCCGGGAAAAGCTCCAGCGCACCGAAGCGCCGGTGCCGTCAGCGCCTTGCTGGATGATGGTGTCGCCCTCGGCACGGCCGAGCTGGCGGCTGTAATACTGGGTGCGCGGATCGCTCCAGAAGATATGCCAGGCGTCGACGCCGGGGTCATAGATGCGCAGTGTCGTGCCATAGAAGGTCCATTTGCCGAGGGAACTCTGTGGGCCAGTGTTCCGCGCGGGCAGGATCCATACGTCCTGGATCGCGCGGCCCTCGAGCACCCAGCCGAAATGCACCTCGCCACGCCCGGTCAGCAGCTGGCCGTCTTCGAGATGGCGCGTGGCGTCGAATGTCCAGGCGCCGACGAAACGGCCGTAAAGATCCAGTTTCTCGGCAAAGTTTGCGGCTGGCCCGTCGCTGTGCAGGGCTTCGGCAAAGGAGGATGAATTGAACATGGTTGTGGTCTCTTCTTGTCAGGAGCCCCATCTTGTCAGGAGAATGGGATGAGTACGCCGGGCCAGGCTTCTTGCGCTTGGGAAAAATTGCTATGTTTCGGCCATGACGACGAGCGTGCATACACTGGCGTCCGGAAAAGGCTGGCAGGTGTCGGACGTGGTCTGCACTGCCGGCGTCGCTGATCGCCCGTTCGAGGAAGAGCATCGCAACTTCTGCGTCGCCGTGGTCACCAATGGCACCTTCCGCTACCGCGCAAGCCAGGGCACGGCGATGCTGACGCCGGGCGCGCTTCTGCTCGGCAACCCTGGCACCTGCTACGAGTGTGGGCACGAGCATGGCGTCGGCGACCGCTGCATCTCCTATCATTTCAGCCCGGCCTATATGGAACAGATCGTCGCCGACACGCCGGGCACGAAGAAGCTGGCCTTCGAGACGCCGCGGCTGCCGCCGTTACCGGCGCTGGCACCGCTGCTGGCCGAGGCGGAAGCCGCACGCGAGATGGCCGACATCGAGGCGTTCGAGGAACTCGGTTTGCGGATTGCCGGCGCAGCCGTTGCCTCCGGTATCACGCCTGCTGCCCAGGCGCCGAGCCGCCGCGACCAGAAACGTGTCGCGGAGGCAGTGCGGCGCATTGAGCTGGATGCCGACCGGCCGGTCTCGCTTGCTGCGCTTGCAAGCGAGACGGCGACCAGCCCGTATCATTTCCTCCGCACGTTCCGACGCATCGCGGGCATGACGCCATACCAGTTCCTGCTGAAAACCCGCCTGCACAGGGCGGCGGTGCGGCTGCGCATGTCGGACGAGCCAATCTCGATGATCGCCTTCGAGGCAGGGTTCAACGATTTGTCGACCTTCAATCGCCGTTTCCGGCGCGTGATGGGCGAGGCGCCCGGCGCCTATCGGCTCCAGCGGCGAGGCGATAAATTGCTTAACGCATCTGCCGTTCCGGCTTTGTGAAGCAAATTGGCCTGACAATGAGCTTTGCCGCGACAGCCACGAAAAAGCGCCTCGGCCATATCGTCGCAATCAGTGATATCCTTTTGAAATCACCACAAAAATCGCCACTGGAAAACGACCGCGGACATTGGAGTTTCGACCCGGCTTCCTATATAAGCACCGAGTGATTCCCGATTAGATTGTGACCTGATTTGACCGACCAGAAGACACCGCGCGGCGCCGACGGCGGCCCGACCGGCATCGAGCCGATATCCATCATCGAGGAGATGCAGCGCTCCTATCTCGATTACGCCATGAGCGTGATCGTCAGCCGTGCGCTGCCCGACGTGCGCGACGGGCTGAAGCCGGTGCATCGCCGCATCCTCTATGCCGCCCATGAGAGTGGCTACCACTGGAACCGCAAATATGTGAAGTCGGCGCGCCCGGTCGCCGACGTGATGGGTAAATACCATCCGCATGGCGACGCCTCGATCTACGACGCCTTGGTGCGCATGGCGCAGGACTGGTCGCTGCGCGTGCCGCTGATCGACGGGCAGGGCAATTTCGGCTCGATCGACGGTGATCCGCCGGCGGCGATGCGTTATACCGAATCGCGGCTGACCAAGGTCGCGCATGAGTTGCTGGAAGACATCGACAAGGACACCGTTGATTTCCAGGACACTTATGATGCGTCCGGCAGCGAGCCGAAAGTCCTGCCGGCGCGCTTCCCAAACCTGTTGGTCAATGGCTCCGGCGGTATCGCCGTCGGCATGGCCACCAACATCCCGCCGCACAATCTGGGCGAGGTCTGCAACGGCGCCATTGCCCTCATCGACAATCCGGCGATCGACCTGCCGGCGCTGATGGAGATCATTCCAGGGCCGGATTTCCCGACCGGCGGCATCGTGCTCGGCCGCTCCGGCATCTACAGCGCCTATTCGACAGGCCGCGGTTCCATCGTCATGCGCGGCCGCGTCAACGTCGAGGCGCGCGGCAACGACCGTGAATCGATCGTCATCACCGAGGTTCCCTACCAGGTGAACAAGTCGTCGATGATCGAGAAGATGGCCGAGCTTGTGCGCGACAAGCGCATCGAGGGCATTTCCGACATTCGCGACGAGAGCGACCGCCAAGGCTACCGCGTCGTCATCGAACTGAAGCGCGATGCGGTCGCCGACGTCATCCTCAACCAGCTCTACCGGTTTACGCCGCTGCAGACGTCTTTCGGCGCCAATATGGTGGCGCTGAACGGCGGCAAGCCGGAATTGCTGACGCTGACCGACATGCTGAAGGCGTTCGTCGCCTTCCGCGAGGACGTGATCAGCCGGCGCACGAAATTCCTGCTGCGCAAGGCGCGCGACCGCGCCCATGTGCTGGTCGGCCTTGCCATTGCCGTTGCCAACATCGACGAGGTCATCAAGCTGATCCGCAGCGCGCCGGACCCGCAGACGGCGCGCGAGCAGTTGATGGAGCGGCGCTGGCCCTCGGGCGACGTCGAATCGCTGATCCTGCTGATCGACGATCCGCGCCACCGCATCAATGAGGACGGCACCTACAATCTGTCCGAGGAACAGGCCCGCGCCATCCTCGAACTGCGCCTGCAGCGGCTGACCGCGCTCGGCCGCGACGAAATCGCCGACGAGTTGAACACGATCGGCGACGAGATCAAGGATTACCTGGACATCCTGTCGTCCCGAGCCCGCATTCAGCAGATCGTCAAGGACGAGCTTGCCGCCGTGCGCGACGAGTTCGGCACGCCGCGCCGCACCGAACTCTCAGAGGGCGGGGCCGATATGGAAGACGAGGACCTGATCCAGCGCGAGGACATGGTCGTGACGGTCAGCCATTCCGGCTACATCAAGCGTGTGCCGCTGTCGCTCTACCGGGCGCAGCGCCGCGGCGGCAAGGGCCGCTCCGGCATGTCGACCAAGGAAGAGGATTTCGTCACCCGGCTGTTCGTCGCCAACACGCACACGCCGGTGCTGTTCTTCTCCTCGCGTGGCATCGTCTACAAGGAAAAGGTCTGGCGCCTGCCGAGCGGCAATCCGCAGTCGCGCGGCAAGGCGCTGATCAACATGCTGCCGCTGGAGCAGGGCGAACGCATCACCACCATTATGCCGCTGCCCGAGGACGAGACCAGCTGGGGCGAGCTCGACGTGATGTTCGCCACGACGCGCGGCACGGTGCGCCGTAACAAGCTGTCGGACTTCGTCCAGGTCAACCGCAACGGCAAGATCGCCATGAAGCTGGAAGAGGAAGGCGACGAGATTCTCGGCGTCGAGACCTGCACCGACAGTGACGACGTGCTTCTGACCGCAAGCTCCGGCCAGTGCATCCGCTTCTCGGTCAGCGACGTGCGCGTCTTTCAGAGCCGCAATTCGGTCGGCGTGCGCGGCATCGCCATGGCTGCCACCGACCGGGTAATCTCGATGGCGGTGATCGAACATGTTGACGCGCCACCGGCCGAGCGCGCCGCCTATCTCAAGCGGGTGGCGGCCGAAAGGCGGCTCGCCGCCGGCATTGCGGCGGGCGAGGACGAAGATATCCAGCTCACCAATGAGGAGGTCGGCGAGGAGACGGAGCTTTCCGACGAGCGCTATGAATTCCTCAACGCACACGAGCAGTTCGTGCTGACGGTGACGGAATATGGCTACGGCAAGCGTTCGTCTTCCTATGATTTCCGCCTCACAGGGCGCGGCGGCAAGGGTATCCGTGCCACCGATGTGTCGAAAGTGGCTGAGATCGGCCGCCTGGTGGCGACTTTCCCGGTCGGCAATGACGATCAGATCATGCTTGTCTCGGACGGCGGCACCGTCATCCGCGTGCCGGTCAACGGCATTCGTTTCGCCAGCCGCGCCACCAAGGGCGTGACCATCTTCAACACGGCTGACGGCGAGAAGGTCGTTTCGGTGGAGCGGATATCGGAACCGCAGTCGGATGAGGAAGCCGAAGAGAGTGTCGAGGGCGATGCCGGCCCGGATGCCGGTGCTGAAGGCGCTGGCCCGGACAACAACGCCGACTAGACCTTGATTGGGGAGTGCCGGCCCGATGGGTCCGGCGCCGTCAACAAATAGCGGCCGGTTCAGAAGTGGCGATAAGGCTTGCGGATACCGAAGCCTTCGAACCGTTTGGTATTGGCCTTGGCGCGGACACGCCCTGCTTCCTGATGCAGCCCGAATACGGTGGCTATCAGCATGGCGACGGTCATTGCGGCGGCGAGCATGTAGATCAGCATGTGCGTGTTCTCCTGCACCTAGCAACGATTAAATGGGGTTTTGGTTTCATCTTCTGAAGCTGCAACCTGGTGAACGCTGCGTGAAGCCTTCGTGATCGGCCCATTCATTGGTCGTTCATCTCGGCCAAAAGGTTCACTCAAAGCGCATCGCGATTAACGTGGCTCAGCCGATGCGGGTCAGGCCCGAGGGCATGCTTTTGCGGCGACATGCATTGGCGGCTCGCTGATCGGATTGCCTTTGCGAGAGAGGCTCGCTAGAAGCACCCTGCCATGACAGAACGCATCGCCCTTTATGCCGGCTCTTTCGACCCGCCGACCAACGGCCATCTCGACGTGCTGAAGGCGTCGCTGGCCGTGGCGGACACCGTGTATGCGGCGATAGGCACTCATCCCGGCAAAAAGCCGCTGTTTTCCTTCGAGGAACGGGTCGGCCTCATCGAAGCAGCGACGAAGGCCGAATTCGGCCGCGACGGCGCGCGCATCAAGGTTGTCGCTTTCGACGGGCTGGTCATCGAGGCGGCCAGGAAGCAGGGCGCCTCGATCATGATCCGCGGCCTGCGCGACGGCACCGATCTCGACTACGAGATGCAGATGGCCGGCATGAACGAGACAATGGCGCCGGAACTGCAGACGGTTTTTCTGCCCGCCAGCCCTTCGGTGCGAACCATTACCGCCACACTTGTCCGTCAGATAGCCTCGATGGGAGGCGACATCCGCCCCTTCGTGCCGGCGGCTGTGGCCGGCGCACTTACCGCCAAATTCGCGAAATAACGCATGTCGCCCAAACGTGGAACCCGGTTTTGGGACAACGACATGCACGAAACAAAGGTTTTCGGAGAAATATCCATGCAGCTCAAAAGGCTCGCCACCTGCTTTGTCGTTGTTTTCGGTCTTGTGGCTGCGTCTGTTTCGGCGTTCGCCGCCGATCCGGAAAACACCATGATCATCACTCTGAAGGGCGGCGACGTGACCATCGCGCTCAGGCCCGATCTCGCGCCGAAGCATGTCGAGCAGATCAAGAAGCTGGTGCGTCAGGGCGCTTACGACAATGTGGCTTTCCACCGCGTCATCGACGGCTTCATGGCGCAGACCGGCGACGTGAAGTTCGGCAACATGAAGAACGGCTTCAACGCCGATGCTGTCGGTACCGGCGGTTCCGATCTTCCCGACCTGCCGGCCGAATTCTCGACGTCCGAGCGCTACGAGCGCGGCGTGGTCGGCATGGCCCGCTCGCAGGACCCGGATTCCGCCAATTCGCAGTTCTTCATCATGTTCGCGCCGGCGCCGCCGCTCGATGGCCAGTACACCATTGTCGGTAATGTCGAGAAAGGCATGGAGTTGGTGGACCAGATAAAGAAAGGCGACGAGGCGCAGAACGGGGTCGTCACCGGTCCCGATCGCATGATCAAGGTGCGCATCGCCGCCGACGGCAAGTAAACCCATTTGTTTCAAAGGATATTCTGACATGGCCGAGATCAAGGACCGCGAGAACGCGCTCATCATGGAAACGACCAAGGGCAAGGTCGTCATCGAACTGTTTCCCGATCTGGCACCCGGCCATGTCGGCCGTATCAAGGAACTGGCGCGCGAAGGCGCTTATGACGGCGTGGTGTTCCACCGCGTCATCGACGGCTTCATGGCGCAGACCGGGGACGTGAAATTCGGCAATTCCAGCAAGCCCACTTTCGCACCGTCGCGCGCCGGCACCGGCGGCTCCGACAAGCCCGACCTGAAGGCGGAGTTCTCCAACGCCAATCACGGCCGCGGCACCTGCTCGATGGCACGCTCGCAGAACCCGAACTCGGCCAACTCGCAGTTCTTCATCTGCTTCGACGATGCCGCCTTCCTCAACCGCCAATACACGGTCTGGGGCCAGGTCATCGAAGGCATGGACAATGTCGACAAGATCAAGCGCGGCGAGCCGGTGCCGGATCCTGACAAGATCGTGTCGCTGAAGGTGGCGGCCGACGTAAAATGACCTACCGGGCTGTCGCGGCGATCACTCTGATGCTTGTCGCGGCGGCTACTCCGGCGCTGGCGACAGAATCGATTGTTTGCAGCGCTGAAGGCGACGCGGCATCGATCGACGTCCTGATGGGGCACACTGCCGTCATCGCGGTTGCGCGCGTATGGCTTGATGCCGGCGGCAGGAACTGGACCACCGACGGTCAGCCGGGTTCGACGAAAGTCATCGTCGGACAGGCATTCGAGGACGACCAGCACATGGCGATCGATCTCACCGATGAGGGCATCAGCTCGATCGTAGCCAAATTGCGACTGGTCAAGGCCAGCGAACAGTCCAATTTCGCAATGGGCGGCACGCTGAGCATCGACGGTGTTGGCGCCTGGGCGGTGACCTGCCCGGAATTTTGAGGCGGGGTTTTCTTGCGCGTCGATCTATTCGACTTTGATCTGCCGGAGGAGCGCATCGCGCTTCGACCGGCGGAACCGCGCGACAGCGCCAAAATGCTGGTTGTCAGACCGGGTAAGGGACTTGAGGACCGGACGGTGCGCGAGCTGCCGTCCCTGCTCGAGACCGGTGACGTGCTGGTCTTCAACGATACCAAGGTCATCCCGGCGCAGCTGAAAGGCATCAGGCGGCGCGGCGAAGCAGCGGCGCAGGTCGAAGCCACGCTGCACATGCGGGTGGCTCCCGACCGCTGGCTGGCTTTCATGCGGCCGGGCAAGCGCATCGCCGTTGGCGACCGCATCCATTTCGGCCATGACGCCAATTCCTGCTTTCTCGGCCAGCTCGATGCCACGGTGATCGAGAAGGGCGAGGCCGGCGAGGCTTTGCTCGGTTTTGACCTCTCAGGTCCGTTTCTCGATGAGGCGTTGCACGCCGTCGGCCACATTCCGCTGCCGCCTTACATCGCTTCGAAGCGCGACGACGACGAACGCGACCGCAGCGACTACCAGACCATCTATGCCAGGGAGGAGGGGGCTGTGGCGGCACCCACTGCCGGCCTGCATTTCACGCCCGAGCTTTTCGCCGCTCTCGATGCCAAAGGCGTCGAGCGGCGCTTCGTCACCCTGCATGTCGGCGCCGGCACGTTCCTGCCGGTGAAAGTCGACGACACCGCCGACCACAAGATGCATGCCGAGATCGGTTCTGTCAGCCCGGAAACAGCCGCGGCGCTCAACGCGGCGAAGGCGCGCGGTGGGCGCATCATCGCCGTCGGTACGACGTCGCTGCGCCTGCTGGAGAGCGCCACGCGGGAGGACAGCACATTGGCCGGATGGTCGGGTCCGACCGACATCTTCATCACGCCCGGCTATCGTTTCAAGGCCGCCGACATGCTGATGACCAATTTCCATCTACCGCGCTCAACGCTGTTCATGCTGGTTTCGGCGTTTTGCGGTCTGAAAACAATGCGTGCGGCCTATGCACATGCCATCGAGACCCGCTACAGGTTCTACTCCTACGGAGATGCAAGCCTTCTGTTCAAAGAGGAGAACGATGGACGCGCGCCCGGTATACGACAAGAATTCAATGACTAAGGCGTTCACCTTCGAGGTGCTGGCGACCGACGGCAAAGCGCGGCGCGGCTCCATCACCATGCCGCGCGGAGAAATCCGCACGCCGGCCTTCATGCCGGTCGGCACCGGCGGCACGGTCAAGACCATGTATATGGATCAGGTGCGCGGCGTCGGCTCGGATATCATCCTGGGCAACACCTATCATCTGATGCTGCGGCCCGGCGCCGAACGTGTGGCGCGGCTTGGCGGCCTGCATGAATTCGCCCGCTGGCCGCACCCAATCCTGACCGACAGCGGCGGCTTCCAGGTGATGTCGCTGTCGAAGCTGAGGAAACTGACCGAAAAGGGCGTTACCTTCCGCTCGCATATCGACGGCGCCGCCCATGAGATGTCGCCCGAGCGCTCGATCGAGATCCAAGGGCTGCTCGATTCCGACATCCAGATGCAGCTCGACGAATGCACCGCGCTGCCGGCCATGGAGAAGGAGATCGAGCGGGCGATGGAGCTGTCGCTGCGCTGGGCCGAGCGTTGCAAGACGGCGTTCGGCGACCAGTCCGGGAAGGCAATGTTTGGCATCGTCCAGGGCGGCGACATACCGGCCCTGCGGCTGCGCTCGGCGCAGGCGCTGAAAGCGATGGACCTCAAGGGCTATGCGATCGGCGGGCTGGCGGTCGGCGAGCCGCAAGCGGTGATGCTCGAAATGCTCGACATCAGCTGCCCGGAGCTGCCCGCCGACAGGCCGCGTTATCTGATGGGTGTCGGCACGCCTGACGACATATTGAAATCGGTGGCGCGCGGCATCGACATGTTCGATTGCGTGATGCCGACACGCGCCGGCCGCCATGGCCTCGCCTATACAAGGCGCGGCAAGGTCAATCTGCGCAACGCCCGCCATGCCGACGATCCGCGTCCGCTCGACGAGGAAAGCGACTGCCCGGCCGCCAGAGATTATTCACGCGCCTATCTGCACCATCTGGTCCGCTCGCAAGAGGCGCTGGGGGCGATGCTTCTGACCTGGAACAATCTTTCCTACTATCAGAAGCTGATGCAGGACATTCGTGCCGCCATCGACGCCGGCGCCTTCGAGGCGCGGGCGGCGGAAATTTCCGAGGGCTGGGCGAGGGGCGATATCCCGGCGATGTGATCGAGCGCTCAGGTGCTCAGCGAAGTGCCGCGCGCAGGTTGCAGCCAGTGATGTGGGAACTGCCGTCGGGTAATCCTTGCCGTCCGGCCCGACGATCAGCGGGCGCGAACATTTCGGCGATTGGCTGCACTTAAGTCGGGTTCCGCCTGAGCGCCGTCCTGATGCTTGAAAGCCGGGCGGCAGTCTGCCACAAGGGCCGATTATGCGTGCAAGCTTGAGCAGGACCGGGCAATGAAGGCATTTTTCGTGCAGATAAAGTGCGATCTGGGCAAGTCCTATGACGTTGCCGGCGCGTTGGCCGATGCCGAGATCGCCTCGGAAATCTACTCGACAGCCGGCGACTACGATCTGCTCGCCAAATTCTATGTCGACGACGAGGAAGACATCGGCCATTTCGTCAACGAGAAGGTGCAGATTCTTCCAGGTATCAAGGACACGTTTACAGTCGTCACCTTCCGCGCGTTCTGAGAGACCGTTTGGAAACTCTACTCTGGCGGCCATCTGATGGCGTTTTCTGCGCTTCCGGCCTTCGCCGGCCGAAGCACTTATGAGCGGTCGTGGCAGTTAAAGCTACGGCCGGCGTAGGCCGGTGCTCACGGACTAGCGCATGACCCCGGAAACCGATTTCGGTTTCCGGAAAGGATCATGCGCAAATGCAAAGTGTTAGAGCGTCCTTTGCGCGTCCAATTGGACGCGCAGCGCTCTAATGTCCGCTGCGCGCCGGTTCTCGAAACCACCACCATATGACTCGCCAGAGCGAATTTCGAAACAGTCTCTGAGCGGCGCCTGCCACCTGCCCGGGCACGAGGCAAAGCCTGACCCAGCCATATCGGCGCTGCCCTATTTTTAGGCAGGTCGCGACATACTGGTCGCCGGCATCCTCCAAATCACCGATTGCGCTTGATTTTCTCGCGTGACGCCAGTGAAATGGCCTCACAGGGGAGTATGCGATTGCCAGCGTTCGACGAAATGCTTCCGGAAATCTCCGGATTGAGAAAACCGTATTCGGCTTACGACCGCTGGCTGAAGGAGCAGGATCCGGCCAGGCTTAGCGAGAAGATGCAGGACGCCGAACGCGTCTTTCGCAAGACCGGCATCACCTTTGCCGTCTATGGCGAGCAGGAAGCCTCCGAACGCCTTATTCCCTTCGATATCGTTCCGCGCATCATTTCCGGCAATGAATGGCGACGGCTGACGCAAGGCATCGAGCAGCGCGTCCAAGCGCTGAACGCCTTTCTCGACGATATCTACCACCGTCAGGAGATCTTGCGCGCCGGGCGCGTCCCCAAGGAATTGATCGCCAAGAACGAGGCGTTCCTGCCGGAGATGATCGGAGTGCGGCCGCCGGCCGGCGTCTACACCCATATCATCGGCGTCGATATCGTGCGCATCAGCGAGAACGAATTCTACGTGCTGGAGGACAATGCGCGCACGCCGTCCGGCGTCTCCTACATGCTGGAGAACCGCGAGACGATGATGCAGCTCTTTCCCGAGCTGTTCCAGCAGATCAAGGTGCGGCCGGTGGAAAACTATCCGCAGCTCTTGCGCCAGTCGCTGGCGGCGGTGCGACCGCTGAGCACCAAGGGTGCGCCGACCATTGCCGTGCTGACGCCGGGCAGCTTCAACTCCGCCTATTTCGAACATGCCTTCCTTGCCGACCAGATGGGCGTGCAGCTTGTCGAGGGGCAGGATCTGCGCGTCGTCGATGGCCACGTCGCGATGCGTACGACCGAAGGCTACAAGCAGATCGACGTGCTTTATCGAAGGGTGGACGATTCTTTCCTCGATCCGCTGACCTTCCGTCCGGACTCAGCACTTGGCGTGCCGGGCATCATGGATGTCTACCGCGCCGGCAACATCACCATCGCCAATGCGCCGGGAACCGGCATCGCCGATGACAAGGCGATCTATTCCTACATGCCCGAGATCGTCGAATTCTACACCGGCCGCAAGGCAATCCTCGGCAACATCCCGACCTGGCGCTGCTCGGAGCCGGACAGCCTGAAATACGTGCTCGAACATATCGACGAGCTGGTGGTGAAGGAGGTGCACGGCTCCGGCGGCTACGGCATGCTGGTCGGGCCGGCGGCGACCAAGAAGGAATGCGAGGACTTTTCCAAAAAACTTGCGGCAAAACCGTCGAACTACATCGCCCAGCCGACGCTGGCGCTGTCGACCTGTCCGATCCTGACCGACAAAGGGCTGGCGCCGCGCCATGTCGACCTCAGGCCCTACGTGCTGGTTTCCGACCGCATCCAGATCGTGCCGGGCGGGCTGACGCGCGTGGCGCTGAAGGAGGGCTCGCTGGTGGTCAATTCGTCCCAGGGCGGCGGCACCAAGGATACGTGGGTGCTGGATGATTAGAGTGGGAAGTAGCGAGTAGGCAATAGCGAGTAGCGAATAGGGGGTGTGCGACGGCGATCAATTCTTACAGGGACCTGATTGTTTGGAAGGCAGCCATCGAATTGGCGGTAGATTGCTATTCCGTGACGACAGCGTTCCCGAGCAAGGAAGCATACGGAATGACCTCTCAGATAAGGCGCTCGGCGGCGTCAATCGCAGCAAACATCGCGGAGGGTCACGGACGAGAAAATACGGGAGCCTTCATTCAATTTCTGCGCATTGCTCAAGGTTCTCTCAAAGAATTGGAAACGCACCTGATCTTGTCCGGGAGAGTGGGCTTGCTGGTCGAGAAAGAGGGTGGTCGGTTGCTTAACCAAACCGAGGAGATCGGGAAAAATGTTGCGTTCGATGATCAGGAGTCTGCAACAAAAGTCATGAAGTCCTTTTTCCCTTATTCGCTATTCCCTATTCGCTACTCGCTCGACATCGAGGCAAGTTGACATGCTTCTCGGCCGCACCGCCAACGGGCTCTACTGGATGAACCGCTATATCGAACGGGCGGAAAACATGGCGCGGCTGGTCGATGCCGGGCTGCGCATGGCGCTGACCCGCACCCAGAACGCCTCCGAAGAGTGGAATTCGGTGCTGCTCAGCGCCGGCTCGGACGCCGCCTTCACGCAGAAATATTCCGACTATACCGCCGCCAATGTCGCGGATTTCCTGCTGCGCGACACATCGAACCCGTCGAGCACGATGGTGTCGATCGAGACGGCCCGCAACAACGCCCGCATGGTGCGCACCGCGCTGACCCGCGAAACCTGGGAAAGCATCAACGAGGCCTGGATGTCGCTGAAGCGCATGCTGGCCAAGCCGATCGACGAACGCGACCTGCCCAGCGTGCTCGACGCGATCAAGCGCGAAACGGCGCTGATCCGCGGTTCGTTCTACGGCACCATGCTGCGCAACGAGATATTCGATTTCTCGCAGCTCGGCACCTATGTCGAACGCGCCGACAACACGGCGCGCATCCTGGACGTGAAATATTACGTGCTGTTGCCGTCGATTTCGTGGGTCGGCTCGACGCTCGACAATTACCAGTGGGAATCGATCCTGCGATCGGTGTCGGCGCACCGCTCCTATCGCTGGGTCTACGAGGCAGACTACAAGCCGAGCAACATCGCCGACTATCTGATCCTCAATGTTCGCATGCCGCGCTCGCTGACCTTCTGCTATCGTTTCCTGACGGAGCATCTCAGATTCCTGGGCGACGATTATGGCGAGCGCCATGCCTGTCATGCGACAGCCGGCAAGACCCAGGCCATGCTGACGGCCGGCTCGATCAAGGACATATTCGACGCCGGCCTGCATGAATTCCTGGCCAATTTCATTCGCGATAACACCAGGCTCGGCGACGAGATCGCGCAGGACTACAGGTTCTATTGAGCATGATCCCGGAAAGTGAAAGCCTGTTTCCGGAAAAGATCATGCTCAGGGGACGAGAGCAATGCGGCTGAGGATCACCCACCGGACCGAATACCGCTACGATGCGCCGGTGCACTATCTGTTGCAGCGGTTACGGCTGCTTCCGGTCAGCGGGCCGACGCAGACCGTTTTGTCCTGGGCGCTGACGATCGAAGGGGCGCGCGAGGAAGTTCGCTTCACCGACCATTTCGGCAACGACACGCGGCTGTTGAGCGTCGAAGGCGACCACGATTTCATCACCGTCGAGGCATCAGGCGAGGTGGTGACACGCGACACATCCGGCGTCTCCGGGCCACATCAGGGTTTCGCGCCGCTCTGGCTGTTTGGCCATGAAACCCCGTTGACCACGGTCGGCAGCGGCATTCGCGAACTCGCGGCCTCGGTCGGCGAGGGGACCGATATCGAAAGATTGCACCGGCTGATGGCGGTGATCGGCGAGCGCGTCGCCTATACGCCGGGCACCACCAATGCGGCGACGCCGGCCGAGGACGCGCTGGCGCTCAAGACCGGCGTCTGCCAGGACCACAGCCACATCTTTGCCGCCGCCGCACGCGCCATTGGCTTTCCGGCCCGCTACGTCAGCGGTTATTTGATGATGGATGCTGCGGTCGAGCAGGCGGCTAGCCATGCCTGGGCCGAGGCGCATGTTGCGGGCCTTGGCTGGGTCGCGTTCGACGTCGCCAACGGCATTTCGCCCGACGAACGCTATGTAAAGGTGGCGACCGGCCGTGATTACCGCGACGCCACGCCCGTATCAGGAATTCGGCTGGGACAAGCGGAAGAACAGCTTGCGGTCATCGTCACCGTGGAGCAGTAATCCACGGCAAGATTGCCGCCAAAGAGATTCGATGACCTATTGCGTCGGCCTGAAGATCGATCGTGGGCTCGTGTTCATGTCTGACACGCGTACCAATGCCGGCATGGATTCAATCTCGACCTTCAAGAAGATGCATGTCTGGGAGGAGCCGGGCGAGCGCGTCATCGTGCTGATGTCGGCCGGCAATCTGGCGACGACGCAGGCCGTCGTCAGTTTGCTCGACGAACGCACCAAGGCGGTGGCCGATCGCCACGCGACGCTGCTCGAAACGCCTTCTATGTACCAGACGGTACGGATGGTCGGCGACACCGTCAAGGAAGTCATCGCCAGTTCGTCGCCGGCGGGCGAGAAGGCCGATTCCTATTTCAATGCCTCTTTTATCCTCGGCGGCCAGATCAAGGGCAGCGCGCCGCGGCTGTTCATGATCTATCCGGAAGGCAATTTCATCGAATCCACCGACGACACGCCGTTTTTCCAGATCGGCGAGACCAAATACGGCAAGCCGATCATCATCCGCGCCTATGAAAAGACGATGAGTTTCGCCGAGACGGTGAAACTGCTGCTGGTGTCGTTCGACTCGACGCTGAAATCAAACCTGTCGGTGGGTCTGCCGCTCGACCTGCTGTTCTATGAAAAGGACGCCTTCAAGGTCAGCCTGAAGAAGCGGATAGCCCAGGACGATCAATACTACCGCACCATCTCGGACGGCTGGTCGAATGCACTGAAGGCTGCTTTTGCGAGCCTGCCCGATTTTCCCGAATGAAAGCCTCCGTTTTTCGTGCTCTTTGATTGCTGGGCTCGATGCGACGGAGAGGAAAATGAATAGCAGCGAATTCCGGGAATGGTCGCTGTACGCGGCCGAATGGGGTGCCGACTACAGAAGCACACTTCGCGAAAGGCCGGTGCGGCCGCTTGTCGAACCGGGCGAAATCTCTAGAAGCATCGATGTCTCGCCGCCGGAAAAAGGCGAAACGATGCAGGCAATCTTCGCCGACTTCGAGCAAAAAATCCTGCCGGGCATGACGCATTGGCAGCATCCGCGCTTCTTCGCCTACTTCCCGGCCAATGCCGCACCAGCTTCCGTGGTGGCCGAATATCTGGTCTCGGTGATGGCCGCGCAATGCATGCTCTGGCAGACCTCGCCGGCAGCGACCGAACTCGAGACGCGCGTCGTCGACTGGATGCGTCAGGCGCTTGGCCTGCCGGAAGGGTTTTCCGGCGTCATGCAGGATTCGGCATCGTCGGCGACGCTTGCCGCCGTGCTGACCATGCGCGAGCGCGCGCTCAACTGGCAGGGCAACAAGAAGGGCCTGCAGGGCCAGCCGATATTGCGCGTCTATTCTTCCGACCAGGTCCATACTTCCATCGACCGGGCAATCTGGGTATCGGGCATCGGCGAGGACAATCTCGTGCGCATTCCGGTTGCCGGCCGCCTTCGCGCCATGGATGTCACAGCCCTCGAAGCGGCGATCGTCGCCGACCGGGATGCCGGCATGCTGCCGGCCGGCATCATCGCTTGTGTCGGCGGCACCAGCACCGGCGGCACCGATGACATCGCCGGCGTCGCCGCAGTGGCAAAGCGGTACGGGCTCTATCTGCATGTCGATGCCGCCTGGGCCGGATCGGCGATGATATGTCCGGAATACCGGCATTTCTGGGCGGGCGTGGAGGAGGCGGATTCCATCGTCTTCAACCCACACAAATGGCTGGGCGCGCAGTTCGACTGCTCGATGCAGTTCATCCGCCGACCGGAAGACCTGGTGCGGACGCTCGCCATCAAGCCGGATTACCTGAAGACGCATGGACGCGACGGCATCATCAACTATTCCGAATGGTCGGTGCCGCTCGGGCGGCGCTTTCGCGCACTGAAACTGTGGTTCCTGCTGCGCGCACACGGGCTGGAAAATCTGCGGACCATGATCCGCAGCCATGTCGCCTGGAGCGAAGGTCTTGCCGCCCGGCTGGCCAGGGAACCGGATTTCGAGATCGTCACGGAACCGATGCTGTCGCTGTTTTCGTTCCGGCATCTGGCGGCGGCCGGCATCGATTCGGACGAACACAACCTGCGACTGGTCAATGCGATCAACGACGATGGCCGCATCTACCTGACGCAGACACGGGTGGACGGGCAGATCGCGATCCGCTTTCAGGTCGGTCAGTTCGAGACGACGGCGGCGGATGTCGACACCGCTTTCGAGGTCATCACCGAAATCGCCCGCGGGCTGGCCTGAAATTGATCGGCAAAGTTGCGTCGAGGTTTGTCTTTGGACGCATGTAATTTCGTTAGCCGGCTCATACCTTTTCATCACTTTCGTTTTCCGCTATAGACAAGAAAAACGAAAACGGGAGGTCCCAATGTATCTGTCGCCGCGTCATTCCGAAATCATCCAGATGGCCAAGGACAATGGCCGCGTGCTGGTCGACGATCTGGCGACGCATTTCAACGTGACGCCGCAGACCATTCGCAAGGATCTTAACGATTTGTGCGACCAGCGGCTGCTATCGCGCGTTCATGGCGGGGCGCTGTTCCCATCCGGCATCGAGAACATGGAATATGAGGCACGGCGCAAGATCGCCGCCGATGAGAAGGAGGCGATCGGCCGCGCAGCAGCCAGGCTGATCCCGGACAATGCCTCGCTGTTCATCAATATTGGCACCACGACGGAGTCGGTCAGCAAGGCGCTCCTTGATCACAGCGGCCTGATGGTCATCACCAATAACATCAATGTTGCCAACAGGATGCGCATATATCCTTCGATCGAAGTGGTGATCGCCGGCGGCGTCGTGCGCGGCTCAGACGGTGGCGTGGTCGGCGAGGCGGCGGTTGATTTCATCAGGCAGTTCAAGGTCGACTACGCGGTGATCGGCGCCTCGGCGATCGACCATGACGGCGCGCTGCTCGATTTCGATTTTCGTGAAGTGAAGGTGGCGCAGGCGATCATCGCCAATGCCCGGCATGTCATCCTCGTTTCCGACCAGACCAAGTTCGAACGGACAGCGCCGGTCCGCATCGGCCATCTGTCGCAGGTCAACACCTTCATCACCGACCGCTGCGACATCCCGTCGGTGCGCAAGATCTGCCAGGAGGCAGAGGTTCAACTGATCGAAACGTCGCTCTCCTAGTGGGTGCCGTTGCGGCAATTGTCGCCGTTTATATTTCGTTTGACATTCGTTCTCATTTCGAAATAATCCCATCACGGTTTCGTAAAAACCTAAAAATGCTGCAATGCGAAATCCGGGAGGACTGTTGTGAGCGCACCCCCGATCCATGACATCTTCGTCATCGGTGGCGGTATCAACGGCTGCGGCATCGCCCGCGATGCGGTTGGGCGCGGCTTCTCGGTCTTCCTTGCCGAAATGAACGATCTGGCCAGCGGCACTTCCTCCGGCTCGACCAAGCTAATCCATGGCGGCTTGCGCTATCTTGAGTTCTACGAGTTCCGCCTGGTGCGCGAAGCGTTGATGGAACGCGAGGTTCTCTGGAAAAACGCGCCGCACATCATCTGGCCGATGCGCTTCGTGCTGCCCTACTCCAAGGGCCTGCGCCCGGCTTGGCTGATCAGGCTCGGCCTTTTCCTTTACGACCACATCGGCGGGCGCAAATTGCTGCCGGCGACCAAGACGCTGGACATGGCAAAGGACCCGGCCGGCAAGCCGCTGAAGCCGTTGTTTCGAAAGGCCTTCGAATATTCCGACGGCTGGGTCAACGATGCGCGGCTGGTGGCGTTGAACGCCCGGGACGCCGCCGATCGCGGCGCAACGATCCGAACCCGCACGAAAGTCATCAGCGCACGCCGTGAAGGCGAGTTTTGGGCGGTCAGGCTGGAAAACATGCAGACCGGGGACACCGATGAGGTCAAGGCGCGGCTTTTGGTCAACGCCGCCGGTCCATGGGTCGACCACGTGCTGTCCGCTACGGTCGGCTTGCACGATGTGCACAATGTCCGGCTGGTACAGGGCAGCCATATCGTCATCGGCAAGAAGTTCGACGATCCGCGCGCCTATTTCTTCCAGAACAAGGATGGCCGCATCATCTTTGCTATCCCCTACGAGGAAGAGTTCACGCTGATCGGCACCACCGACCAGGACTATTCTGGCGACCCGCACGACGTGAAGATCAGCGATGCCGAGATCGATTATCTCTGTGCTGCGGCGAGCGAATATTTCGCGCAACCGGTCAAGCGTTCGGACATCGTCTGGACCTATTCCGCCGTGCGCCCGCTTTATGACGACGGCGCCTCGAAGGCGCAGGAAGCGACCCGCGATTATGTTCTGAAGACCGACGGCGGCGATGGCACGGCGCCGATCATCAACACCTTCGGCGGCAAGATCACCACCTATCGCCGGCTATCGGAATCGATGCTCGAGAAAATCGAGGGTTTTCTCGGCAAGCGCGGCAAACCGTGGACGGCAAACGCGTCGCTGCCGGGCGGCGATTTCCCGGCCAGCGGCTTCGACGCCGAAGTGGCGAAACTGAAGACGGCCTATCCGTTCCTCGATGCGCGTCTGGCGCGCCGCCTGACCCGGCTTTACGGGACTCGCGCAAGGATGCTGCTGGGCCTCGCCAGGTCGAATGCCGACCTTGGCCGCAACTTTGGCGCCGATCTCTACGAGGCCGAGGTGCGCTACCTCGTTCAAAATGAATGGGCGATGACGGCCGAAGATGTATTGTGGCGCAGGACCAAGCACGGCCTGCATCTGAGCCGCGAGCAGGCGGCAGCGCTCGACGAATTCATGCGCGGGATAAGCCGGCGCCATGTCGCGGCTGCCGAATAGTGATGCAGAAAGCCTGGGAGGAGGCATCATGCTGGAACTGAGAAACGTCACGAAGACGATCGGCGCGACGGAGCATATACGCGACGTGTCGCTGACGCTCCAGCACGGCTCGCTCAACGTCCTTCTTGGACCGACGCTTTCCGGCAAGACCAGCCTGATGCGGCTGATGGCCGGCCTTGATGTGCCGACATCCGGTTCGGTCTGGTTCGATGGCAAGGATGTCACCGGCATCCCGGTGCAGAAGCGCAACGTCGCCATGGTCTACCAGCAGTTCATCAACTATCCGGCGATGACCGTTTACGAGAACATCGCCTCGCCGCTGAGGGTGGCCGGGACCCAGCGGGCAAAGATCGACAAGGAGGTGCGCGATGCCGCAGCCCTTCTCAAGCTGACGCCCTTCCTCGACCGCACACCGCTCAGCCTCTCCGGCGGCCAGCAGCAGCGCACCGCGCTGGCGCGCGCCATCGTCAAGAACGCCAGCCTCGTGCTGCTCGACGAGCCGCTCGCCAACCTCGACTACAAGCTGCGCGAGGAGTTGCGCGCGGAATTGCCGAAGATCTTCGCGGCGACCGGCACCATATTCGTCTACGCCACGACGGAGCCGCACGAAGCCTTGCTGCTCGGCGGCAACACGGCGACGCTTTCCGAAGGCCGCATCACCCAGTTCGGCCCGACGATCGACGTCTTCCGCAGGCCGAACGACCTCGTCACGGCCAAGACATTCGCCGATCCGCCGCTCAACACGATCGTGCTGAAGAAGAGCGGTTCGAGCTTCCTTCTTGATGGTGGGGTGGACCTCCCGGTGCCGGCTGAACTCGCCGGTATTGCCGATACGAGTTACACGATCGGCTTCCAGCCCCACCATCTCTCTCTTGCCCGGCCGAGCCCGTCGGCGGTTCCGGTGAAAGCCAAGGTCTCGGTGACCGAGATCACCGGTTCTGAAAGCTTTGTGCATCTCGACTTCGCCGATGTCCGCTGGGTGATGCTGGAGCACGGCATCCTGGTGTTCGAGCCGGACCAGACCATCGAGGTGTTCATCGATCCGCGGCACATCATGGTTTTCGACGCGAACGGCCGCTCGGCCGCGCCGCCACAGATGCTGGCGGCTTGAGGGAGGAGGGCACATGGCGCGCATCGACTGCAACCATATCCGCCACGCCTACGGGCCGCATCCGAAGTCGGACAAGGACTATGCGCTGAAGGAGGTGCATCACGCCTTCGAGGACGGCGGCGCCTATGCGCTGCTCGGGCCGTCGGGCTGCGGCAAGACCACGCTGCTCAACATTATTTCCGGCCTGTTGTACCCGTCGCATGGCGAGCTTCTGTTCGACGGCAAGGACGTGACCAATCTGTCGACGCAGGAGCGCAATATCGCGCAGGTGTTCCAGTTCCCGGTCATCTACGACACCATGACCGTCTACGACAATTTGGCGTTTCCGCTGCGCAACCGCGGCGTCCCGGAACCTGACGTCGACCGCAAGGTGCGCGAAACTTTGGAAATGACGGGCTTGGCCGATATGGCCAAAAGAAAGGCGCGGGGGCTGACCGCCGATCAGAAGCAGAAGATCTCGCTCGGGCGCGGGCTGGTGCGCTCCGATGTCAACGCGATCCTGTTCGACGAGCCGCTGACCGTCATCGATCCGCATATGAAGTGGGTGCTGCGCTCGCAACTGAAACAGCTGCACAGGCGCTTCGGCTTCACCATGGTCTATGTCACGCATGACCAGACCGAGGCGCTCACCTTCGCCGAAAACGTCGTCGTCATGTATGAGGGCGAGATCGTGCAGATCGGCTCTCCCGCAGAGCTCTTCGAGCGTCCCAAGCATACATTCGTCGGCTATTTCATCGGCTCACCGGGCATGAACGTCATGCCGGTCGCGGTCGAAGGCAGGAACGCGCGGCTCGGCAGCCAGACGATCGAATTGCCGGGCGCGCCCAAGGCCGGAATCACAGGCGCGATCGAACTCGGCATCCGCCCCGAATATGTCAGGCTTGGCGCCAGCGGCATGCCGGTTTCAATCCGCAAGGTCGAGGATATCGGCCGCCACAAGGTGGTGCGCGCCAGTTTCGAAGGCCGCGACATCGCGGCGATCGTCGGTGAGGACGAGGACATTCCCGCCGATCCGAAGATCGCTTTCGACCCGGCCGGCATCAATATCTATGCCGATTCCTGGCGCGTCGAGATGGGAGGCTGAACTCCATGGATAAGACCTGGAACAACAAGGCTTGGTTCATGGTGCTGCCGGTGCTGGTGCTGGTGGCGTTCAACGCAATCATCCCGCTGATGACGGTGGTCAACTATTCAGTTCAGGAGACGTTCGGAAACAACCTGTTCTTCTTTGAAGGCGTTAAGTGGTTCCAGGAAGTCCTTAATTCGCCGCGCTTCCACGCATCGCTCCTGCGCCAGTTCGCCTTCACCGGGTTAATCCTGCTGATCGAGGTGCCGCTAGGCGTGGCGGTGGCGCTTGCCATGCCGCGTTCCGGCCCATGGGTCGCGGTCTGCCTGGTGTTGATGTCGCTGCCGTTGCTGATCCCATGGAACGTCGTCGGCGCTATGTGGAACATCTTTGCGCTGCCGGACATCGGGCTGCTCGGCTATGTTATCAACGCGATGGGCATCAGCTACAATTTTACCAGCCAGCCGCTGTCGGCGTGGTTCACCGTCGTCCTGATGGACGTATGGCATTGGACCTCGCTGGTGGTGCTGCTTGCCTATGCAGGCCTCGTCTCGATACCCGACGCCTACTATCAGGCTGCAAAGATTGACGGTGCATCACGTTGGTCGGTGTTCCGCTTTATCCAACTGCCCAAGATGAAGCGCGTGCTGACCATTGCTATGCTGCTGCGGTTCATGGATTCCTTCATGGTCTACACTGAACCGTTCGTACTGACCGGCGGGGGACCGGGCAATGCCACGACCTTCCTGTCGATCGATCTTGTCAAGGCAGCGCTCGGCGAATTCAACCTCGGAATCGCGGCGGCCATGAGCATCATCTACTTCCTGATGACGCTGCTAGTGTCGTGGCTCTTCTACACCCTGATGACCCAATCCGAAGCGGAGGGCTGAGATGACATCGGTGAAGGAAGGCCTTGGGGACAAAAGGGGCGACGTTTTGATGCGAGAGCAGACAACGCCGCCACCGGCGTCGAATGCGGCGGGTCTCCGGTCGGCGAGCGTAATGAGCGGACGCGGCCGGGAGGCGCGCTTCCTTTGGCTCGTGCCGACGGTCTACATCATCTTCCTGATGCTGCCGATCTACTGGCTGCTCAACATGTCGTTCAAGACTACGAACGAAATCCTCGGCGGCTTCTCATTGTGGCCACGCAGTTTCACGGTGGCGAGCTATGTCGAGATCCTCACCAACCCCGTTTGGTACAATGGCTACATCAGCTCCATCAGCTATGTATTTATCAACACTGCGATTTCGGTCAGCGTGGCGCTGCCCGCTGCCTATGCCTTCTCGCGCTACCGCTTCCTTGGGGACAAGCACCTGTTCTTCTGGCTGCTGACCAACCGCATGGCGCCGCCGGCGGTTTTCGCGCTGCCGTTTTACCAGCTCTACTCGGCCATCAATCTCTTCGACACGCCATGGGCCGTTGCGCTGGCGCACTGCCTGTTCAACATACCGCTCGCAGTGTGGATTCTCGAAGGCTTCATGTCCGGCGTGCCGAAAGAGATCGACGAGACGGCCTTCATAGACGGCTATTCCTGGCCGCGGTTCTTCGTGAAGATATTCATGCCGCTGATCGCTTCCGGCATCGGTGTCACGGCGTTCTTCTGCTTCATGTTCTCTTGGGTCGAGCTGTTGCTCGCCAAGACGCTGACGTCTGTCGCCGCGAAGCCGATCGCCGCCGTGATGACCCGGACGGCGAGCACATCGGGCTACGAACTCGGATTGCTCGCGGCCGCCGGCGTGCTCACCATCGTTCCGGGCGCGATCGTCATCTGGTTCGTCCGGAACTATATCGCCAAGGGGTTTGCGCTCGGCCGCGTCTAGCGGCGGCGCAGGGAAGGAGTAAAGACGATGGATCTGTCATGGATGGCCTGGACTTGGCAGACCGCCACGTTCTTCGGCGTGATCCTGCTTCTTCTGGTCGGGATGACCGCGTGGGAGTTGGCCAGTCCTGGCGGAGCGCCGCGCCATGGCATTCTCGGCCTCGATACTACGCGTGGCGACCGACTGTTCATTTCGCTGCTAGGCAGCGCCTACATCCATCTCGCTTGGCTGGGTCTTGTCGGACCCAACCTGTGGTGGGCACTCGCCCTCTCGATCGTCTACGCCATCGGCGTTTTTCGATTCGTCTAGGGGGAGAAACTGTTGGAGCGGCCGCACAACGACCGCTCCGATCGCACTTGAAACCGAAATGGGAGGAACCTCATGCGACGTCACCTACTAACATCGACAACGGCACTAGTCCTGCTGCTCGGGGCCAGTCGGGCCTACGCAGGCATGGACGAAGCCAAGACATTCCTTGACACGGAAATCAATGGCCTTTCGACCCTCGATCGCTCGGCTCAGGAAGCCGAAATGCAATGGTTTGTCGATGCTGCGAAACCCTTCGCCGGCATGGAAGTCAACGTGCTGTCGGAAGGTATCCCGACACACACCTATGAATCGACCGTGCTCACCAAGGCGTTCGAGGCGATCACCGGCATCAAGGTCAACCACCAGATCCTCGGCGAGGGCGAAGTCGTCCAGGCCGTGCAGACCCAGATGCAGACCAACCGCAACCTCTATGACGCTTATGTCAACGACAGCGACCTGATCGGCACCCATTCGCGGCTGCAGCTTGCCGTGAATCTCACTGATTTCATGGCCGGCGAAGGCAAGGATGTCACCCTTCCGACTCTCGATCTCGAAGACTTCATTGGCATCAAGTTCACGACCGGCCCGGACGGCAAGCTCTACCAGCTCCCGGACCAGCAGTTCGCCAACCTCTACTGGTTCCGCAAGGACTGGTTCGACAAGCCGGAACTCAAGGAAAAGTTCAAGGCCAAGTATGGCTACGATCTGGGCGTCCCAGTGAACTGGTCCGCCTACGAGGATATCGCCGAATTCTTCTCCAAGGACGTGAAGGAAATCGACGGCGTGCAGGTCTTCGGACACATGGACTACGGCAAGCGCGCACCCGATCTCGGTTGGCGCATGACTGACGCGTGGCTGTCCATGGCCGGCACCGGCAGCCCCGGCGAGCCGAATGGCATCCCGATCGACGAATGGGGCATTCGCATGGAGGCGGGCACCTGCAATCCGGTCGGCGCGAGCGTTTCGCGCGGTGGCGAGGCGAATGGTCCGGCGTCGGTCTATGCCATCGCCAAGTGGGACGAGTGGCTGCGCAACTTTGCGCCTCCCGGAGCAGCGAGCTACGATTTCTACCAGTCGCTGCCCGCGCTGAGCCAAGGCAACGTGGCCCAGCAGATCTTCTGGTACACGGCTTTCCTTGCCGACATGGTGAAGCCCAAGTCGGAAGGCAACAACACGGTCGATGATCAGGGCAATTTGTTGTGGCGCATGGCCCCGTCGCCGCACGGCCCGTACTGGAAGGAAGGGCAGAAGATCGGCTATCAGGACGTGGGCTCTTGGACGATCCTGAAATCGACCCCGGCCGATCGTGCCAAGGCCGCCTGGCTTTATGCGCAGTTCGTCGTGTCGAAGACCGTGTCTTTGAAGAAGTCCCATGTCGGGCTCACTCTGATCCGCGATTCCGACATTCGGCATCAGTCGTTTACCGACCGTGCGCCCAAACTCGGCGGCTGGGTGGAGTTCTACCGCTCTCCAGACCGGGTCGCCTGGTCGCCGACCGGCATCAACGTGCCCGACTACCCGAAGCTCGCCCAGATCTGGTGGCAGCAGATCGGCGACGTGAACTCCGGGGCGTTCACGCCGCAGCAGGCGATGGACCGCCTCGCTGAGGAAATGGACATCACGATGGCCCGCATGCAGGCCGCCGACGAGTCCGCTAAGGTCTATGGCGGCTGTGGTCCGCGACTGAACGAGCCGAAAGATCCGGCCGAATGGTTGGGCAAGCCGAACGGTCCTAAGGCCAAACTCGAGAACGAGAAGCCGAAAGGCGAGACCATCGTCTATGAGGAACTGATAAAGCGCTGGACCACCCAGTAGGCTTGCCGAACCGCCAAAGCGGAAAGAGACCACAGGGAGGCGGCGCGAGCCGTCTCCCTTCGTTGTAACTGAGGGGTAGACAGCATGACCGGATACATCTTGTCGATCGACCAGGGCACCACGTCCAGCCGCGCCATCGTGTTCGACGGGTCCATGAAACTCGTGGGCAGCGGACAAAAGGAGTTTGCCCAGCACTATCCGGCCTCCGGCTGGGTCGAGCACGATCCAGAGGAAATCTGGGACACGGTCGTTTCGACCTGCGAGGCAGCCTTGGCTGCTGCTGGGCGAAAGGCCGCCGACATCGCGGCGATCGGCATCACCAATCAGCGCGAGACCGTCGTCATCTGGGACAGGACGACCGGCAAGCCGATCCACAACGCGATTGTCTGGCAGGACCGCCGCACCGCGCCGCTGTGCCAGAAATTGAAGAAGCAGGGGCTGGAGAAGAAGTTCACCAGAAAGACCGGCCTGCTGCTCGATCCCTATTTCTCCGGCACCAAGATTGCCTGGATGCTGGACAAGGTGAAAGGCGCTAGGAAGCGCGCCGAAAAGGGCGAATTGCTGGCCGGCACAATCGACAGCTTTTTGATCTGGCGGCTGACCGGCGGCAAGGTTCACGCCACAGACGCCACCAACGCCTCGCGCACACTCGTCTACAACATCGAAGATAATGAATGGGACAACGAGCTTCTGGCCATTCTTGGCATACCGGGAAGAATGCTGCCGCAGGTGAAGGATTGCGCCGACGATTATGGAATCACAGAGAAAAGCCTGTTCGGCGCAGAAATAAAGATTCTCGGCGTGGCCGGTGATCAGCACGCGGCGGCCATCGGCCAGGCCTGTTTCGAGCCGGGCATGATGAAATCCACCTACGGCACCGGCTGCTTCGCGTTGCTCAACACCGGCAGTGATCTGGTGCGCTCGAAGAACCGGTTGCTGACGACCATTGCCTACAGGCTGAACGGCAAGACCACTTATGCGCTGGAAGGGTCGATCTTCATCGCGGGTGCTGCCGTACAGTGGCTGCGCGACGGCATCAAGGTGATCGGCAAGGCCGAGCAGAGCGGTGTGCTGGCGGCGAGCGCCGATCCGACTCAAGAAGTCTATCTGGTGCCGGCTTTCGTCGGGCTTGGCGCGCCGCACTGGGACGCCGACGCACGCGGCGCCATCTTCGGGTTGACCCGCAATTCGGGCCCGGCCGAATTTGCCCGCGCCGCATTGGAATCCGTGGCTTTCCAGACCCGCGACCTGCTCGATGCCATGCGCAAGGACTGGAAGGGTGCTTCAGCGAAGACCGTTCTCAGGGTCGATGGCGGCATGGTGGCGTCGGACTGGACGATGCAGCGGCTTGCCGACATCCTCGATGCGCCGGTCGACCGTCCAACCATTTTGGAGACGACGGCACTCGGCGCGGCATGGCTGGCCGGCTCAAAGGCGGGCGTCTGGCCGAAGACGAGGGAATTCGCCAGGAGTTGGGCGCTCGAGCGGAGGTTTCGACCTGACATGGATGGATCGGTCCGTTCCGCAAAGCTGGCGGGGTGGCGCCATGCTGTGCGCAGGACGCTGAGCACGCTGTAAATTTCGCGCACCAAAAAAAGCCTGCGCCGGTGCCGGCGCAGGCTCTTCAACAATCGTTATTCAACTCTGCCCGGCGTATCAAAAGGGCGAGATGCACTGCCGGCGAGGGCCGTAGTAAGGCTGGTACGTGTTGTCATAGGCCCGGTAAGATCTGTAGCGGTTGTAGCACCACTGCACGTGGGCATCGCCTCGATAGACGCGGCGGTACTGGTTGTTGACGATCGCGCCGGTGATCAGCGCCCCAGTGGCGAAGGCAGCCAGCGGGAACCAGTAGTCGCCGTAACGGCGATAGCTGGGACGATAGTAGCGATAACCGCGATAGCCGCGCCAATACCTGCCGTCGTCACGGGCGAAATCGCGACGGTAGAGGTCGCGACGGGAGAAATCGCCGTTGAAATTACGCCTCCACCGCCCGTGGTAGACAGTCTGGACATCCGACGAGACGCTCTGACCTGGCGGCACGTATATGGGCTGGGCGTTGACGGGCACGATCTCCGCTACAACGAATGACGCTGACAGCGCGGTCGCCAGCAAGCCCGACATGATCCTGTTCATGATCTTCTCCTTGAAAGCGTCGTCCCTTGTAGCGACAAAAACGGGTAGGGTTGCGCAATTGTTCCGCGAAAACAGCAAAGCTGCTGATTCGTAATGCGTCTCGGCTTTCTGCGAGACAGCCACTCCGGCCTTGCCGAAGCGGTCTGCGAGGCGTCACGAGACCGCGAAAAGTCCAGCTTACGTGCCCACTTTTTCCGGTTGACCGGTCGAGACACTCTCCCTATGTTCCGCGCAATTTCGAGGGCGGCATTCTGAGCCCGCGGGAGCGCGTAGCTCAGCCGGTAGAGCAACTGACTTTTAATCAGTAGGTCCAGGGTTCGAATCCCTGCGCGCTCACCATTGTTTCATATGAAAAGTCAATTATTTAGGCTGATCCGGTGGAGCATAGCCAGAACCTATGACACTGCGAAACGCTCACGGCGCACCTGTTCCGGCGTCAGATGGCTGCCGACCGCAAGCGATAGCACAGCAGCATTCTCCTAGCCGCCCGCCCCGTCGCCCACCATTGTATTGGTAAGCGCCTCATAGCATCGGGGCAGGTTCTCCCAAGAATCGTGTGCTGAGACATCCGGAAGACTTCGATCATACCAGCGAGACATTCCCGCCGGCGTGGCGCTCCAGCCGGCCGGCGAGGTCGAGTTCCAACAGCACCATGAAAACCTGGGCGGGATGCAGGCCGGTGTGGCGGATGATTTCGTCGACCGCCACCGGCGTTGGGCCGAGGGCTTCGATGACGCGGGCGCGGTCGTGTTCGCCGGGTGGCGGCGTTGCGGAAAAGTCGGGCGGCTTTTCGAGCGGCGGCGCCTCTCGTGTCTGCACTCCGACTAAGGGGGCGATCGCATTGGCAATATCCGATGCCTCGGTGACCAGGGTGGCGCCGTCCTTGAGCAAGGCGTTGGCGCCGGCGGCGCGCGGATCGAGTGGCGAGCCGGGGACGGCGAAGACCAGTCGGCCCATCTCGCCGGCAAGCCTGGCGCTGATCAGCGAGCCGGAGCGTTGCGCGGCCTCGACCACGACCAGCCCCAATGCTGCACCGGCGACAAGGCGGTTGCGGCGCGGAAAATCCTGGGCGCGCGGCTGCCAGCCGAATGGCATTTCCGAAATGATGGCGCCGCCGCGCTCGGCAATCTCGTTGCACAGCCCGGCATTCTCGGGCGGGTAGGGCAAATCGAGGCCGCCGGCCAGCACACCGATCGTGCCAGTCGCAAGGCTGCCCTGATGTGCCGCCGTGTCGATGCCGCGCGCCAGGCCGGAGACGATGCCATAGCCGTCGCGGCCGAGTTCGGCGGCGAGCGTTCGCGCCATCTTGATGCCGGCCAACGAGGCGTTGCGGGCGCCGACGATGGCAACCGCCGGCAGCCGGAACACCGCACCTTCGCCCTTGACCGCGAGCAGCGGCGGCGGATGGTCCATGCTTTTCATCAATGACGGATATTCGGCCTCGCCGATGCCGACGAAGCGGGCGCCGGCCTGCCAGGCCCTCTCCAGTTCCGCCTCTGCCTCGGCAATCGACGGGATGCGGACGCTCTTTCTAGCGCCGCCCGAAATCATCAGCTCGGGCAGCATCTCGAGCGCCGTCTCGGCCGAACCGAAGCGGTTGATCAGATCGCGAAAGGTGGCCGGGCCGACATTCGGCGTGCGGATCAAACGAAGCCAGCTCAACCGCTGCCGGTCGCTGAGTCGCGGCCCGGCGGCGCGCTGGCTCACTCCTTGGCCCCGATCTTGCTCTCGGTGCCGGCCAGCAGCCGCGCAATGTTGGCCCGGTGTTTTATGAAGACGATCAGGCTCATCAGCACGAACAGCCCGGCAATCTCAGGCGTGCTAAGGACATAGAGTGCAATCGGCACGACGACTGCAGCCGTCAGCGCCGCCAGCGAGGAATAGCGGAACAGGAAAGCAGCGGCCAGCCAGACGACGGCGAAGATCAGCGCCACCTGCCAGGCAAGGGCGGTCAGCACGCCGAGATAGGTGGCGACACCCTTGCCGCCTTTGAAGCCGAGCCAGACCGGAAAGAGATGGCCGAAAAAAGCGCCGAGGCCGGCCCAAGGCCCGAGTTCCGGTGCAAAGCGACCAGCGATCAGCACAGCCGCCGAGCCTTTCAGCGCGTCGAGCAGCAGCGTGGCGGCGGCCAGGCCCTTGTTGCCGGTGCGCAATACATTGGTGGCGCCGATATTGCCGGAGCCGATATTGCGGACGTCGCCAAGACCGGCGGCGCGGGTGATCAGGAGCCCGAACGGGATCGAGCCGAGCAGATAACCGAACACCAGCGCCAAGACGATGCCGTAAGCCATTGTTCCCCCAGATATGCCCTAAAGCGCGTCGCGGTTGACCGGCCTCATGCGACGCGCTTTAGGTTGCTGTTTTATGCATGTCGTTATCGCAAATCCGCTGCACACTTTTGCGCGACATGCATTAGGCTGAAAACACTGTGCGGCCCGCCACCATCGTTTGCAAGACCTTGCCCTGCAGCCGCGCGCCTTCGAAACAGGTGTTTTTCGAGCGCGAACGGATGCCGCTTTCGCTGACGATCCATGGCTCGTCGAGATCGACCAACGCAAGATCGGCGACCGCACCCGGCTTCAGCGTGCCGCCGGGCAGGCCGAACAGTCTTGCCGGCGCGGTGGACAATGTCTCAACCAATCTAAGCAGCGTCACGTCGTCATTGTGATAGAGCCGCAGCGCCGCACCCAGCAGCGTTTCCAGTCCGATGGCACCGGCCGCGGCGTCGGCGAAGGGCAGGCGCTTGGTGTCGACGTCCTGCGGGTCGTGCGAGGATACGATGAGGTCGATCGTGCCGTCCTTGACCGCCTCGATCATCGCCATCCGGTCTTCCTCGGCGCGCAGCGGGGGTGTCAGCCGGAAGAAGGTGCGGTATTCGCCGACATCGTTCTCATTGAGCGACAGATTGTGGATCGAGACGCCTGCTGTGACATTCGCGCTGTCGGCTTTCGCCCGCGTTACCGCGTTTGCCGCCATGGCCGTCGAGATCTTGGCCGCGTGATAGGTGCCGCCGGTCAGCCGCGCCAGCGCAAGGTCACGCTCCAGCGGAATGGACTCGGCCTCGCGCGGAATGCCGGCAAGGCCGAGCCAGCTGGCATAGAGGCCTTCATTCATGACGCCTGACGAGGCGAGGTCGGGGTCTTGGGTTTCATGAGCGATCACGCCGCCGAAATCGCGCGCATAGGTCAGCGCGCGGCGCATTACCAGTGCGCTTGATATGGTGTGCCGCCCGTCGGTGAAGGCGACCGCGCCGGCCTCGCGCAGCAGCCCGAATTCGGTCATCTCGCGGCCTTCGAGGCCCTTGGTGATCGCAGCCGCCGGAAAGATGTTGACGATGGCCGTGTCCTTGGCGGTGCGCCGCACGAATTCGACGAGCGCGACATTGTCGATCACCGGGTCGGTGTCGGGCATCATGACGATGGAAGTGACGCCGCCGGCGGCCGCCGCCACGCTGGCCGAAGCGATGGTTTCGCGGTGCTCACCGCCCGGTTCGCCGATGAAGACGCGCGCATCGATCAGACCGGGGATAACAGCCTTGCCGGCGCAGTCGATGACGACGGCATCTTGCGGAGCGCCCTGGTTCAATGCCGCCTTGCCGGCAGCGACGATCTTGCGGCCCTCGACAATGACCGTGCCGACCTCGTCGATGCCGCGCGACGGATCGACGATGTGCGCCCGGCTGAAGACCGTTGTGTTCATGCGCCGCGGCCCTCGAGGTTGCGGTCCTCACGATTGCGGCGGGGGTCGAGCAGGGCTTCCATCACCGCCATGCGCACGGCAACACCCATCTCCACCTGTTCCTGGATGACGCTCTGCGGACCGTCGGCGATTTCCGAGGCGATCTCGACGCCGCGGTTCATCGGGCCGGGATGCATGACCAGAGCGCCGTCCTTGGCCGCCTTCAGCTTCTCGGCATCGAGGCCGAAATAGTGGAAATATTCGCGCACCGAAGGCACGAAAGCGCCTTCCATGCGCTCGCGCTGCAGCCGCAGCATCATCACCACATCCGCGTCCTTGAGCCCTTCGGCCATCGAACGGGTGACGATCACGCCCATTTTCTCGACGCCGGCGGGCAGAAGCGTCGACGGCGCCACGACGCGGACCTGGGCGCCGAGCGCATTGAGAAGCATGATGTTGGAACGCGCCACGCGCGAATGCAGGATGTCGCCGCAGACCGCCACGATCAGCTTCGACAGCGGGCCCCTGGCGCGGCGGATGGTCAGCGCGTCGAGCAGCGCCTGCGTCGGGTGCTCATGGGCGCCGTCACCGGCATTGATCACCGAGCAGCCGACCTTTTGCGCCAGCAGTGCGGCGGCACCCGCCGACTGGTGGCGGATGATCAATATGTCCGGCCGCATGGCGTTCAGCGTCATCGCCGTGTCGATCAGCGTCTCGCCCTTCTTCACCGAAGAACTGGCCACCGACATGTTCATGACGTCGGCACCGAGCCGTTTTCCGGCCAGCTCGAACGACGACTGCGTGCGGGTCGAGGCTTCGTAGAAGAGGTTGATCTGGGTGCGGCCGCGCAGCGTCGAGGTCTTCTTCTCCGACTGCCGCGAGATCGCGACCGCCCGGTCCGCCCTGTCCAGCAAAAGCTCGATGTCGGCGGGGGAAAGATCGCGGATGCCCAGAAGATGGCGGTGGGGATAGAGTGGCAGGGACGAAGCGTCGGTCATCTCAAGGCGCTGCTATAGGGTGGAGGACCTTTGGCTGCAAGCACCAGCTTTGGATTGCGGCCTTTCTCCCCGGTATTTTCGTCGCGCGCGTTGCGCGGCTTGGGCTATAAACCGCCGATGGCTTCGGATTCGTGGCCTTGTGATGATGATGATAAGGACAATGCGTGACCGACGACGTGACGAACCAGCCGCCGCCGCTGGCAGGCGGCAACGCCTGGCGGGGCGATCCGTTGCTGATCCAGCTTGCCGAGCGTTTTTCCGATCCGGTGCGCAAGGATCTCGACGGGCTCGGCCGTTTCGTGCTGACGCACGAGGCGCAGGAGCTGGCCCGCCTTGCCAATGTCGAGACGCCGAAGCTCAGGACCCATGACCGGCAGGGCCGGCGCATCGATCTGGTCGAGTTCCATCCAGCCTATCACGCGTTGATGCGCCGGTCGGTGGCGAACGGGCTGCATTCGTCGGTCTGGGAAAATGGCGATGCCGAGATCGGCCGCCGTCATCAGGTGCGCGCCGCCCGTTTCTACCTGACGGCCGAGCTCGAAACCGGGCATCTCTGCCCCATCACCATGACCAGCGCATCGCTGGCAGCGCTGATGGCAAGCCCGAAGCTTTTTCGCGAATGGGCGCCGCGTGTGACGACACGCAAATACGACCAGGGCCAGAAGCCGCCGGTCGAAAAGGCCGGGCTGACGCTGGGCATGGGCATGACCGAGAAGCAGGGCGGCACCGACGTCCGCGCCAACGTCACCAGGGCCGAGCGCGCCGGCAGCAGCTTCTATCGGCTGACCGGCCACAAATGGTTCATGTCGGCCCCGATGTCGGATGCGTTCCTGGTGCTTGGACAGGCGCCGGAAGGGCTTTCGTGCTTTCTCGTTCCCCGCATTCTCGGCGATGGGTCGGGTAACGGCTTCCGCTTCCAGCGGCTGAAGGACAAGCTCGGCAACCGCTCCAACGCGTCGTCCGAGGTGGAGTTCGTCAACGCCATCGGCGAGATGGTCGGCGAGCCAGGGGCGGGCGTCAAGACGATCATGGACATGGTGACGCTGACCCGGCTCGACTGCGCGATCGCCTCGTCGGCGATCATGCGTGCCGGGCTGGCCGAGGCCGTCCACCACACCCGTCACCGCCAGGTGTTTGGAACCAATCTGATCGAGCAGCCGCTGATGCAGCGCGTGCTGGCCGACATGGCGCTCGACGTCGCTGCGGCCACCGCGCTGTCGTTCCGGCTGGCGCGCTCCTTCGACGAGGCGGCCAGCGACCGCGGCGAGGCGGCCTTCGCGCGCGCCATGACGCCGGTCGTCAAATACTGGGTCTGCAAGATCGCACCACCGCTGCTCTACGAGGCGATGGAATGCCTCGGCGGCAATGGCTATGTCGAGGAGGCGCCGCTCGCCCGCTACTATCGCGAAGCTCCGGTCAACGCGATCTGGGAGGGATCCGGCAATGTCATGGCGCTCGACGTGCTGCGCGTGCTGGGGCGTGCACCCGGCCTGTTCGAGGAGGTGCTGGTCGGCATCGATCGCGATCTCGGCGCCGGCGGACGCGGCACCGTCGGTGTGCTCAAGGCGGCAATGCAGGTCGCGGCAACCGACGAGGGCTCGGCCCGCCTGCTCACCGAGCAACTGGCGCTGTCGGCGGCAGCGGCGGAGCTTCGCAGGCTGGGGGCAGGGCGGATCGCCGACGCCTTCGTCGAGACGCGCCTCGCCGGCCAGTGGCGCAATACTTATGGCATGCTCGATTCACGCCATGACGCGCGTATGATCATCGATACGCTTTATCCGCCGGTCACCTGAGAGGAGACTTGGGAGGGTTTCTCGTCGTCTGTCGCGCCGCTGTGGATGACCGTTAACCTTAACAAATGGTTTCCATTGCGATGGCGGGCCGCAAAGCCCACTGTCCTGTTTACGGAAGCAGGATCGCCATGCGGCATATATTAAGCTCCTTTCTGGCCTTGCACTGGGCGGTCGTTTTCGCCCTGCTCGCGTTCATCTGCATCGACGGGAATCGCGGTGTTGCGGCAGCGCTTGGCGTGCTCGGCGTCGTCGTCCAGAATATCCGCTTCGTCGACCTCGAAAACGCCGTCGTCGTGGCACCGCTTGCCGTAGCGCTGCTTGTTGTAGCGGTGCTGTTTTGCTGGGCCTTTGTCGAGACTCTGTTTAGCGACCCGACAAATCCGGACGCCACCGACAGCGTCGTGCGGGTCGCCTTCATCTCCGCCTCCGGCGTACTGTCGCTGATTGTCGTCGGCGGCGCCGCGCAAGGCATCAACGGGCTATTCATGGCTATCGCGGTGCAACTGGCGGCACTGCTGGCTTCCTATGTCGCCATGCTCGCAGAGCGGCGGTCGGCCCTTGCCGCAACGGTTCCGGGCACCGGTGAAGTCCGTGCCGCCGCGCATGTGATGGCGAAGGCGGCGGCGCACAACTCGGCGCTCTCGCGCATTTCCGGCCGGCCGGACGCAAGCTTCGGGCCGGACACAAACTTGAGGGATCGCCGCTGATGCGCACCTTGTTCGCGCTATGGGCGGCCCCGCTCGCCCTGTTCTGGGGCTGGTTCTTCCTGTCGCTCAACGATATCAATTTCGGCTACGTCATGCTGAGCCGCCAATTGCATGACCTCGTCTTCCAGCTCTATGGGGAAATGCTTGGCATCGATCCGGCGCTCATTCCCGGCATGGTGGCAAAGGCCTGCATCCTCGACAGTCTGCTGCTCATGGCGTTTTGGGCGTTCCGCCGCCGCCGGGTGATCGGTGGCTGGATCAGGATAATGCTCGACCGCTATTTCGACCAGGCACCGACGCCGAGCGCCTGAAGCCGGTCGAGAACGCCCTGCAGAATAAAGGCCGCCGCGGCGGAATCGATCTTGCCGGCGCGTTTGCGGCGCGAAAAATCCATCTCGATCAACGTCCGCTCAGCCGCCACCGTCGACAGTCGCTCGTCCCACAAAACGAAGGGCAGGTCGGTCACAGCAGCCATGTTGCGGGCGAAGGCGCGGGATTTCTGGGCGCGCGGGCCTTCCGACCCGTCCATGTTGACCGGCAGACCGAGCACCACGGCCCCGACGTTCTCTTTCTGCAGCAAGCCGAGCAGCACAGCTGCATCCAGCGAGAATTTCCTGCGCATGATGACGGGACGCGGGTGGGCGAAGGCAAAGCCCCGGTCGGAAACCGCGACGCCAATGGTCTTGTCGCCGAGGTCGAGCCCGGCCAGCGTCTTGCCGCCGCTGAGCCGTGCCGGCAGCTCTTCGATGGTGATGATGCTCAACGGCTTTCCTTCGACTGCTGCCCGCAAAGGACGCTGCGGGACTTTAATTTCACTGCCGGCGTTCTATCCTTTGGCAAAGCAAAAATCGAGGAAGGCATTCATGAAACTGACCTGGTACGGACATTCCGCATTTCGCATCGAAACCACCGACGCGAAAATCCTCATCGATCCCTATCTGATCGGCAATCCGTCATGGAAGGGCGGCTGGGAAGAGCCGGCGGAAGGGGTGACGCATGTCCTTTTGACCCATGGCCATAGCGATCACATCAGCGGTGCGCTGGAAGTTCTTGGGAAAAGCGGCGCCATGCTGGTCGCCAATTTCGAGGTCTGCATGTACCTGGTCGGCAAGGGCGCCAGCGACAAGAAGATCAATCCCGGCAATATCGGCGGCACCGTCGATTGCGGCGGTTTCACCACCACCTTCGTCCAGGCCCTGCATTCATCGTCATTCCCAGGTGACAATGGCCAGAACACTTATCTCGGCAATCCAGGCGGTCTCCTGCTGCATTTTCCGGAGGACAAGACACTCTATCACATGGGCGACACCGACATCTTTTCCGACATGGCGCTGATCAACGAATTACATGAGCCGAAGATCGGCATTGTGCCGGTCGGCGACCGCTTCACCATGGGTGGCGCAGTGGCAGCCCTTGCCTGCCGGCGCTTCTTTCAGTTCGAGACCGTCATCCCCAGTCACTTCGGCACGTTCCCGATCATCGACCAGACCGCCGACAAGTTCGTCGCGGGGTTGGAGGGATCCGGCGTGAAGGTGGCGTTGCCGGAGATCGGCGGGACGATCACCTTGTAGAGGATGCCAAAGCCGGCAGCTGTTTCCTCTGCGACGGCGTGGCCCTGCCTTGGACCTTCTGGGCCGGTTCTCGGCACGATGCATGTTGCGCGGCACGCGCCGCGCCGCTATAGCGCGGACTGGTTTTCCCGAGGCACAAACAAATATGTCCGTTGATGTCAAGACTGTGAAGCGCGTCGCGCATCTCGCCCGTATTGCGGTGAGCGAGGAGGATGCCGAGCGCATGACCGGCGAGTTGAACGCCATTCTGGGCTTTGTCGAGCAATTGAACGAGGTCGACGTTTCCGGCGTCGAGCCGATGACTTCAGTTATCCCGATGGAGATGAAGAAGCGCGCGGACGTCGTCACCGACGGCAACAAGGCGGCCGACATCGTCGCCAACGCACCGGCCACCGAAGAGAATTTCTTCCTCGTTCCGAAGGTCGTGGAGTAGCGGGCCGATGGCAATCGAGATCGCCATCGAGAAGCCGCTGCAGGACGAAGTGCGCGGGCTGGTTAAGGAACTCAACGACACGCTGCTGGAACTGACGCCGCCGGAGCACTGCTACCACATGTCCGTCGAACAGATGGCCGACAATGACACAACCGTCTTCATCGCTCGCGACAACGGCCTTGCCATCGGCTGCGGCGCGCTGAAGCGCCACGATGGCGCCGTCGGCGAGGTCAAGCGCATGTACACGCGGCCTTCGCATCGTGGACGGAAGATTGGCGCCAGGATCGTCGAGCGGATCGAAGCGCTGGCGCGCAATGAAGGGCTGAAGCGTTTGGTGCTGGAAACCGGCGACCGCCATCCGGCTGCGTGGACCGTCTATGAACGCGCCGGATTTTCGCGCTGCGGCCCGGTGCTGGACTACCCTGATACCGAGTGGTCGGTGTTTTACGAAAAGAGCCTTGCCTGATGAGCGACCTGACCCACCTGACGATTTCGCAGGCCCGCGCCATGCTGCGCACCAAGGAAATCACCGCAACCGAGATCACCGAAGCCTATCTCCAGGCGATCGAGCGGGCCAATCCGGCGCTCAACGCCTATGTCGTCGTTACCGATGATAAGGCGCGCGACATGGCCAAGGCCTCGGACGCGAAGCTGGCGAAGGGCGAGGGCGGGTCGCTCGAAGGCATTCCGCTCGGGATAAAGGACCTGTTCGGCACCGAAGGCATTCACACCCAGGCCTGCAGCCATGTGCTGGACGGGTTCAAGCCGCACTTCGAATCAACCGTCACCGCCAATTTGTGGGCCGACGGCGCCGTCATGCTCGGCAAGCTCAACATGGACGAGTTCGCCATGGGCTCCTCCAACGAGACCTCCTACTACGGCCCTGTCGTCAATCCGTGGCGGCGTTCGCGCCTCGACACGGTGGTGATGCCGACCACGCATCAGGGCGATGGCGGTTTTGTCTCGGCCGGCGGCACCCGGACTGCGCGTACGCTCGACAATGCCCAGCTTGTGCCGGGCGGCTCGTCGGGTGGCTCGGCCTCCGCCGTTTCGGCGCTCCTGTGTGCCGGCGCCACCGCCACCGACACCGGCGGGTCGATCCGCCAACCCGCCGCCTTCACCGGCACGGTCGGCATCAAGCCGACCTACGGCCGCTGCTCGCGTTGGGGTATTGTCGCCTTTGCTTCGTCGCTCGACCAGGCCGGACCGATCGCCCGCGATGTGCGTGACGCCGCGATTCTCTTGAAATCCATGGCCTCGGTCGATCCGAAGGACACCACCTCGGTCGACCGGCCGGTGCCGGATTACGAGGCGGCGATCGGCAAGCCGATCAAGGGCATGAAGGTCGGGATCCCCAGGGAATACCGCGTCGACGGCATGCCTGAGGGGATTGAGGCGCTGTGGCAGAAAGGCATTGCCTGGCTGAAAGATGCCGGTGCTGAGATCGTCGACATTTCGCTTCCGCATACCAAATATGCGCTACCCGCCTATTACATCGTTGCGCCCGCCGAAGCCTCATCAAACCTCGCCCGCTATGACGGCGTCCGCTACGGGCTGCGCGTGCCGGGCAAGGACATCGTCGACATGTATGAAAAGACCCGAGCCGCCGGGTTCGGCCGCGAGGTCAAGCGCCGCATCATGATCGGCACCTATGTCCTCTCTGCCGGCTACTACGATGCCTACTATCTGCAGGCGCAGAAGGTGCGGAATCTCATCAAGCGGGATTTCGAGAATGCATTCGCGGCGGGCGTCGATGTCATCCTGACACCGGCAACGCCGTCGGCGGCCTTCGGCATTGCCGACGAGGACATGGCCGCCGACCCGGTCAAGATGTACCTCAATGACATCTTCACGGTGACGGTGAACATGGCTGGACTGCCGGGCATCGCCGTGCCCGCAGGGCTAGACGCCAAGGGCCTGCCGCTCGGCCTGCAGCTCATCGGCCGGCCCTTCGACGAGGAAACTTTGTTCCAGACCGCCCATGTCATCGAACAGGCGGCGGGTACGTTCCAGCCGGAAAAGTGGTGGTAGTGTCGTCTCCCATCTGAAGGGTGAGGGATGTTCTACTATCTTTCCAAGGTATTTTGGCTCCTCGTCCAGCCGTTGAATCTGGCGATCATCCTGCTGCTGGTTGCGTTGCTTGCTGCCTTGGTCGGGCGTAAAAAGCTGTTTGCCACCGGCAGCTGGCTGGCCTTTCTCATCCTCGCCCTCTCGACCTGGACCTCGCTCGGCGCGCTGATGCTCAACCCGCTCGAAGAGCGGTTCCCGCGCCCGCCGCTGCCGGAAAAGGTCGATGGCATCGTCGTGCTCGGCGGCGGCATGGAGGGCGCCATCAATTTCGCGCGTGGCGGCTATGAACTGAGTGCAAGCGGCGATCGGATGCTCGCGGCGGCCGTGCTGGCACGGCATTTTCCGACGCCGAAAGTCGTCATCTCAGGCGGCACCATCGCAATGATCGGCGAAGGCGAGGGCGATGCAGAGACGGCGCCGCGTCTGTTCGCCGCGTTTGGCGTGACGGCCGATCGGCTGATCCTCGAGAAAAAATCCCGAAACACCTACGAGAACGCCGTCTTCACCCGGGAACTTGTCACCCTGAAACCGGGCGAGATCTGGCTGCTGGTAACCTCGGCCTTCCACATGCCGCGCGCCAAGGCGCTGTTCGACAAGGCCGGCTTTGCCACCGTTCCTTGGCCGGTCGATTATCGCACCTCCGGCAAGGAAGGCATCGGCCTGTTCCGCGACGATCCCTTCGGTTCGCTGCAAACCGCCAGCACGGCGGTCCGCGAATGGATCGGGCTCGTCGCCTACTGGCTGTCGGGCCGAATCGATCGGCTTTTCCCCGGACCGGGTGTTGGTTCGGGCGGCTGACCGATCACGGCTAGCCGCGCCGCCGAGAAGAACTGGCGACGCACCAGAACCGCCAGCAACAGCAGCGTCGACAGTACGAACACCGTTGGGTCGACGAACCAGCCGAGGTAGCCGATCGAGAAGAAGACGCCGCGCATGCCGGAATTGAAATGTTTTCCGGCCAGCATGTTCATGCGCGCCGCCCGCCATACCGCGGTTTCGCTGACCGGGTTGCGTGAAGCCTCGCCGTGCGGGATCGGCACCGCACCGATCAGGATCGAGCAATAGTTGAACAGCCGGTAGGCCCAGCCGAACTTGAAAAAGGAATAGGCAAGGATCAGCACCAATCCGAACACCTTCATCTGAAAGGCGGAGCGGGATGATGTCGCGCCGAGCGGCAGATCGCTCAGCATCGAAACAACCTGATCGGAGGCGCCGAGCAGGGCAAAACAGCCGCCGATCGCAATCAGCGAACTGGAGGCGAAGAAGGCGGTTCCCTGTTGAAGACCTGCCATAATGGCGGTGTCGACGATGCGGATCTCGCGTTCGGCCATGGTCCGCATCCAGGCTTCGCGCTGGACGTTCATTGCCGTCGTCAGCGACATGCGGCTGACCAGCTTTCCGTCGGAGGCGAGCGTATGCAGCACCCATACGAAAAGGAAGAAGGCCAGCGCCACGAGGTCGGCCGTCGACAAATGAAAGGAATCGCCCATGCGACCCTTTTACCACAAGCGGTGGCGCCGCTTCGATGGCGGAACGCAACGATGTCGCTGCCGGAGCAAACAAGGTCGGCAGGTGCAGCGCCGCGATCTTCGAAAGAGCGGAAACATCACAGGAATTCCTATATGTAAATTCTAATAGGAGAGAGCGGCGAGTGTTCCTTTCGGTTTTCGACCTGTTCAAGATCGGCATTGGACCATCGAGTTCGCACACGATGGGGCCGATGACGGCTGCGCGGCGTTTTCTCGACGAGGTCGCGGGAGATGACTGGCCACGCCCGGCCGGCGCCAAGGTCGACCGCGTCGCTGCCAGCCTGCACGGCTCGCTTGCCTATACCGGCATCGGCCATGGTTCCGACCGTGCCGTCGTGCTCGGCCTTGCCGGCCAGATGCCGCAGACGGTGGACCCCGATCAGGCGGACAGCATCGTCGACCGTATTGCCGCCGACAAGCGGATTTCGCCGCCCGGCCATCCCTCCTATCGCTTCGACCCGGCAACGGATCTGGTGCTGGATCGCAAGACGCCGCTTTCCGGCCACGCCAACGGCATGGCCTTCTCCGCCTATGATGCCGACGATCGCCTGCTGCTCAAGCGCATCTATTATTCGATCGGCGGCGGCTTCGTGGTTTCCGAGGAAGAACTGCAGCGGATGAAGGTGAAGGGCTCGGTGACGACGGAAGGCAAGAAGGTTCCATACCCCTTCAAGAACGCCGTCGAGATGCTGTCGATGGCGGCAAAAAGCGGTCTTTCCATCGCCGACATGAAGCGCGTCAACGAAGAGACGCAGATGCCGCGCGAGGAACTCGACGCCGGCCTCGACGGCATCTGGAGCGCCATGAAGAGCTGCATCGAGCGTGGCCTGTCGCAGGACGGCATCATGCCGGGTGGGTTGAAGGTGCGCCGACGCGCGCGGCGATTGCATGACAAGCTGCAGGAGCAGTGGCAGCAGAACCGGCCCAATCCGCTGCTCGCCAACGACTGGCTGTCGATCTATGCCATGGCGGTGAACGAGGAGAACGCCGCCGGCGGGCGCGTCGTCACCGCGCCGACCAATGGTGCTGCAGGCACGCTGCCCGCGGTGCTGCGCTACTGGCTGCATTTCCATCCCGAGGCCGACCAGCCAAGCATCCGCGATTTCCTGCTGACCGCGGCGGCGATCGGCGGCATCATCAAGACCAACGCTTCGATCTCAGGCGCCGAGGTCGGCTGCCAGGGCGAGGTCGGTTCGGCCTCGGCGATGGCGGCAGCTGGGCTGTGCGCCGTCATGGGCGGCACGCCCGAGCAGGTCGAGAACGCCGCCGAGATCGCGCTTGAACATCATCTCGGCATGACCTGCGATCCGGTCGGTGGGCTGGTGCAGGTGCCTTGCATCGAGCGCAACGCGCTCGGCGCGGTCAAGGCGGTGACCGCTGCTTCGCTGGCCATCAAGGGCGACGGCGTTCATTTCGTGCCGCTCGATGCCGCAATCGAGACAATGCGCCAGACCGGGCTCGACATGAACGAGAAATACAAGGAAACCAGCCTCGGCGGACTGGCCGTCAATATCGTGGAATGCTGAGCCAAACCTGGCACTGCGAACACTGCGAACACTGGCACTGTGGAGAAAGTCGACCCGACCGTTGACGCCTTCGCACGCCGAACTAAACCTTAATCCATGTCTCTCAATCTCATAAAGCTCTGTGTCGGCTGCGACAGCGTCGAGGATCTCGAAGAGTGGATCGCCTTCCGCCTCGACGAACGGCGGCGCGCCGGTGAACCGGTCGAGCACTACCACACCACACGCATGATGCCGACGCGCGGCGCCGAGGTCACCGATGGCGGTTCCCTCTACTGGGTGATCAAGGGCAATGTGCAATGCCGGCAGTTGATCACGGAAATCCGTCCTTTCACCGATGACGAGGGCATCGGCCGCTGTCATCTGATGCTCGATCCCGCGGTCGTGCGCACCGAATGGCAGCCGCGCCGCGCCTTTCAAGGCTGGCGCTACCTGAAACCGACGGACGCACCTGCCGATCTCGGCAAGGGTAAAGCGGGATTGGTCGAGATGCCGCCGAAACTCAGGCGCGAGCTTGCCGATCTCGGCCTTCTCTAGGAAGGCGCCCCAAATTCAAAGCTGCCGTGATCGCTGGCCCTCCAGTCGCCTCATGCTGGGCTTGCAAGCTGTGCGACAACGCCACATCTTGAATGTCATGAGCGACAAGAAGCAGCCCGTGCCCGCAAAGGCCAATCCTGCGCCGGTCGAACCCCAATCGAGCACCGGCGAGATCGACGCCTTTATCCGTCAGGCGAGGACGCTCGCTGCGTCCGCGACCGGGTCAGGCAGGCTGATCCTTTCCCTCGACGCGACGATGAGCCGCCAGCCGACCTGGGATCTCGCCTGTGCGCTGCAGGGCGAGATGTTCGACGCCGTCGGCAAGGCCGGGGCGCTCAAGGTTCAACTGGTTTATTTTCGAGGTCTTGGCGAGTGCCGCTCATCCGCATTCGTCACCGATACGAACGCGCTGAAGCAGCTGATGACGAGGATCGAATGCCGCAGCGGCCACACCCAGATAGGCAAGGTGCTGGTCCATGCGCTGAAACAGACGGCGGCGGCCAAGGTCAACGCGCTGGTCTATATCGGCGATGCGATGGAAGAAAATATAGACGATCTGGCCGAAAAAGCCGGGAGCCTCGGCCTGCACGGCGTTCCTGTCTTCGTCTTTCAGGAGGGCCATGATGCCGACGCGGAAAAGGCATTCAAGGAAATTGCGCGGCTGTCCAAAGGGGCTTGGTTCCGATTTGATCGGCGGGCCGCCGCAACTTTGGCCAACCTGCTTTCGGCGGTCGCCGTGTTTGCAACCGGCGGGCTGAAGGCACTGGAGGCGAGGGGTAGGCCGGAAGACCGGCTGATGATCGAGCATTTGCGAGGCGGCAGGAAATAATGGGCGCGACTATCGCATTCGTGGCGTTGCTTTTGGTGCTGCTCGGCGTGGCCACGGTGTTTCTGCGCGCCGACCCCGCGAAACTCGCAAGCTGGATGAGGACAGTTGGGCCCGCCCTGCTGGCGCTGATCGGCGTCGCCGCGCTTCTGGTTGGACGCGCAGGCATCGGCGGCTTGATCCTGTCGACGGCGCTCGCCTGGTATGGCTCGATGCGGATGAAGCGGCCGACGGCGAAACTGGAGCCGGGCAAGCATTCGACGGTGCGCACCGCGGCACTCGAAATGGAGCTTGATCACGATACCGGCAGTCTGGAGGGGCTCGTGCTCGCCGGCCGCCATGAAGGCAAGATGCTTGGCACGATGAGCCTTGCGGAATTGCAGCAGCTTTATCGCGAACTCCCTGGCGACCCCGAGAGCCGCCAGTTGCTAGAGACGTATCTTGACGGCAGATTTCCCATCTGGCGCAAAGACGCTGAGGCGAATGGTGGCGACGGGCTGGGTGTTTCGCCAGGTTCGGGCGCCATGACTAAGGAGGAGGCCTACAAGATCCTTGGTCTTGAAGCGGGGGCCGCCGCGGCGGATGTCCGCAAGGCGCACCGCCGCTTGATGCAGCGCCTGCACCCCGATATCGGCGGCACTTCTTTTCTGGCGGCGCGAATCAACGAAGCCAAGGACGTCTTGCTCTCCGATCACAACTAGTCTCCTTCGACGCAGAATTTTTCCGGGAGATGTTTTCGACGCCGCCTACTGCTGGACGGCGTAACACTCGATTTTCTTTTTCTTCAGGGCGTTGCAGGCTTTCCAGGCAGCAGTCTTCGAACCAAAGCCGAACCGGGCGCGGTAGTAGGTGACGCCGTCCTTTTCGAAGGCGACGGTGAAACCTGTGGCATCGGCGAGGATCGAAGGCGCCTGCTTGCTCGTCTCATCCAGGAGAGCCTGGGCTTCGGATTGTTTTGGCGAAGAGGCGACCTGGACTGCCCAGCCGGACGGCACCGATGCCGTGTTGACGGGATCGACCGCCGCCGGTTCGGCGTAGGCTGCTGCGACCCGCGCCGTCGCCACATCGTCCGCCGTGGCCGCGGCCACTGTGTTGACCTTCTTGGTCTGAGAGACGGGCCTGGTCTGGACAACGGGGATGGTTTCTTCAACGGCGGGTTCGGTTTCCTCAACTAGCGAGGCAATGGCATCGCCGTCCGGGGCATCGTCGTCCGGCCTGCTGTCCGGCGTCGGCGCGTCGCGCTTGGGCAGGAACACTTTTGCCAGAGCGGTGATGGGATTGCCGCCGCCGGCCTTGGCGACCAGCATGCCGCTGCCGCGCGAGGAGGCCTTCGGCATGTAGGTGTTGATCAATGCGGCCATCTGGTTGTCGCGGCTGCCGCCGGATTTTCCGCCTATGATCACTGCGACGATGCGGCGATCGCCGTCGTCGACCGAGGAAACGAGATTGTAGCCGGAGGCGCGAGTATAACCGGTCTTGATACCGTCGACGCCCTTGATGCGCCCAAGCAGGCGGTTATGGCCGTTGATGCGCTTGCGGCCGTAGAGAAAGGAACGCTGCGAGAAATAGCCGTAATACTGGGGAAAATGCTCCCGCAGCGCGATGCCGAGTACCGCCATGTCGCGCGCGGTCGTGAATTGACCGGGATTTGGCAAGCCGTGGGAGTTGCGGAAAACAGTGCCCTTCATGCCCAGCGCCCGCGCCTTGGCTGTCATCATGTGGGCGAAATTGGCTTCATTGCCGCCAAGAAGCTCGCCGAGCGCCGTTGCCGAGTCGTTTGCCGACTTGGTCACCATCGACAGGATCGCGGTCTCGACCGTGATCGCGCCGCCCCGTCTGACGCCGAGTTTCGTTGGCGGTTCAGCGGCAGCATTGGCCGAGAAGACGACCCGGGAGTTCTTGCTGATCTTGCCGTTCGCCATGGCCTCGAAGGCCAGGTAAAGCGTCATCATCTTGGTGAGCGAGGCCGGGTAGCGCCGACCATCGGCATTCGAAGAATAGAGCACCTTGCCGGTCTTGGCATCGATGACGATAGCCGCTGACCTCGCCGCCATCGACGAAGCAGCGTCGGCAACGACGAATGTCATCGCCAAAGCGAGGATCATGATCGTTTTCAAAGAGGACGAGGATTTGGAGAGAATGCCCGACAACGCCTGACGCACCGATGGTTCCTTTGAATTTTTTGTTGCTGGAGGCGGCAAAGGTCCTGCCTCACTTCAAGCCAAGCTATCGCGGTCAGCGTTACCAATCCGTTTATGGTAACCACCGTGTTCACCATTTTCTTCGGGCTTGAGCTTCTCTTTATTCGAATTTTAGCCATTGCCGGTGGCTGGGCCTGTATGCCGCGCCGGTCGGCTGGAACCCCGCTCGGTGAAACATTGACTTTTTGTGCAGTGCACAATATATAACTTGCATTGCACAACGCGGCCCCGGACAGGGCGCGTCTACCGTTCAACGTCAACTGTCAAGGGAGCGTGAAATGACCCAGACCTATGAAGATTTCAGCAAATACGGCAAGGAGTTTGCCGACACCGGCTTGAAGAGCTTCGCATCCCTTTCCAAGGGTGCGCAGGCCATCGCCACCGAGGCGGGCGAGTACACCAAGAAAAGCTTCGAGGCCGGCAGCGCAGCAGCCGAGAAACTTTTGTCGGCCAAGTCGCTGGAGAAGGCGATCGAGATCCAGTCCGATTTTGCCAAGCAGTCGTACGAAGCCTTCGTCAACGAAGCCACCAAGATCGGCGATCTCTATGCCGAACTCGCCAAAGAAGCCTACAAGCCGTTCGAATCAATGGTCGCAAAAGCGAAATAACCTCGCTATAATGTGAAGATGGCCTCGGGCCTGCAAGACAGACCCGGTCGCGAGCGCGCGGCCGGGTTTTTTCATGGCAATTTGAAATCAGAGGGTTCTGCTGCCTTCACGATTTCGAAAAATCGGTCAAGTTTGGCCACCTAGCCATATTGTCAGCTAAACAGAAGGGCTTAAAATCGTCCATCGAAGACCTACATGTCGAACTCATATGGGGATTCGAAAAGGCAGGGCTACGTGACGATTGGTTTGACTGCCACGAGAGATGTAGTGCGGATGCAAAACGGCAGCGACGGCAATGAGGCCGGTCGCGGCACGGCCGTCATCACGCGCACCAAGACCAAGATCAAGAAGCCTAGCCTTTATCGGGTCCTCATTCTCAACGACGACTACACGCCCATGGAATTCGTGGTTCACGTGCTGGAGCGTTTTTTCCAGAAGGACCGTGAAGCCGCCACCCGCATCATGCTCCATGTTCACAATCATGGAGTGGGCGAGTGCGGGGTCTATACATTCGAGGTGGCCGAGACCAAAGTGTCTCAGGTCATGGATTTCGCCCGACAGAATCAGCATCCGCTGCAATGCGTGATGGAGAAGAAGTGAGGTAACATGCCGGCTTTCTCCCAAGGCCTGGAAAAGGCGCTTCACCAGGCGCTGACGCTCGCCAATGAGCGGCACCACGAATACGCAACCCTTGAACATTTGCTGCTCGCCCTTATCGACGACACCGAGGCGGCCGCGGTCATGCGCGCCTGCAACGTCGATCTCGACGAGTTGAAGCATACGGTTCTCACCTATATCGACACCGAGCTCGACAATCTCGTTACCGGCTATGACGAGGATTCCAAGCCGACGGCCGGTTTCCAGCGCGTCATCCAGCGCGCGGTGATCCATGTGCAGTCGTCCGGCCGCGAGGAAGTCTCCGGCGCCAATGTGCTCGTTGCCATCTTCGCCGAGCGCGAGAGCCATGCTGCCTATTTCCTGCAGGAACAGCAGATGACCCGCTACGACGCGGTCAACTACATCTCGCATGGCATCGCCAAGCGCCCCGGCGCATCCGAGACGCGGTCGCCGCGCGGCGCCGACGACGAACAGGGCGGCCAAAGCGGCGCCGAGCCGCAAGAGGACGGCGGCAAGAAAAAGCAGCAGCAGGACGCGCTGACCGCCTATTGCATCAATCTGAACAACAAGGCCAAGGCCGGCAAGATCGATCCGCTGATCGGCCGCGGGTCCGAGATCAACCGCACCATCCAGGTGCTGTGCCGCCGCTCCAAGAACAATCCGCTCTATGTCGGCGACCCCGGCGTCGGCAAGACGGCGATCGCCGAAGGCCTTGCCAAGCGCATCGTGGAGGGAGACGTGCCGGAAGTGCTGCACAACGCCACCATCTTCGCGCTTGATATGGGAACATTGCTGGCCGGCACCCGCTATCGCGGCGATTTCGAGGAGCGGCTGAAGCAGGTCGTCAAGGAACTCGAGGATTATCCGGGCGCGGTGCTGTTCATCGACGAGATCCACACGGTGATCGGGGCAGGGGCGACGTCGGGCGGCGCCATGGATGCGTCGAACCTGTTGAAGCCGGCGCTGTCGTCCGGAACGATCCGCTGCATCGGCTCGACCACCTACAAGGAGTTCCGCCAGTTCTTCGAGAAGGACCGCGCCTTGGTGCGGCGCTTCCAGAAGATCGATGTCAACGAGCCGACCATCGAGGACGCCATCGAGATCATGAAGGGTCTGAAGCCGTATTTCGAGGAGTTCCACAAGGTCCGCTACACGGCTGAGGCGATCAAGGCTTCGGTCGAACTGTCGGCGCGCTACATCAATGACCGCAAGCTGCCGGACAAGGCGATCGACGTGATCGACGAGACCGGCGCCTCGCAGATGCTGGTGCCGGAGGCCAAGCGCAAGAAGACCATCGGCATCAAGGAGATCGAAGCGACGATCGCCACCATCGCCCGCATTCCGCCGAAGACGGTTTCCGCCGACGACGAGAAGGTGCTGGCCGGTCTCGACGTCGAGCTGAAGCGCGTCGTCTACGGTCAGGACACCGCGATCACGGCGTTGACCTCGGCGATCAAGCTGGCGCGGGCCGGCTTGCGCGAACCGGAGAAGCCGATCGGCTCCTATCTGTTCTCGGGACCAACCGGCGTCGGCAAGACCGAAGTGGCAAAGCAGCTCGCCGCCTCGCTCGGTGTCGAGCTGATCCGCTTCGACATGTCCGAATATATGGAACGCCACACCGTCTCGCGGCTGATCGGCGCGCCTCCCGGCTATGTCGGCTTCGACCAGGGCGGCCTGCTGACCGACGGCGTCGACCAGCATCCGCATTGCGTGCTGTTGCTGGACGAGGTCGAGAAGGCGCATCCGGACCTGTTCAACATCCTGTTGCAGGTCATGGACCACGGCAAGCTGACCGACCACAACGGCAAGCAGATCGACTTCCGCAATGTCATCCTGATCATGACCACCAATGCGGGCGCCTCGGATGCGCAGCGCGCGGCGATCGGTTTTGGCTCGACCAAGCGCGAAGGTGATGATGTCGAGGCGATCAACCGGCTGTTCACGCCAGAGTTCCGCAACCGTCTCGATGCGATCATCCCGTTCGGCTCGCTGCCGATTCCGGTCATCCACCAGGTGGTGCAGAAGTTTGTCATGCAGCTCGAGGCCCAGCTCTCCGAGCGTGGCGTCACCTTCGACCTGTCGCAGGAGGCGATCGCCTGGCTGGCCGAGAAGGGCTATGACGAACGAATGGGTGCGCGGCCGCTCGGCCGGGTCATCCAGGAGCACATCAAGAAGCCACTGGCCGACGAGGTGCTGTTCGGCAAGCTCAAGAAGGGCGGCACGGTGCGCGTCACCGTCGAGAAGAAGGAGACCGGGGAGACCGGCCTGAAGCTCGAGTCACTCGCCGACGAGGCGCCGGTCAAGCCGAAGAAGGAAGAACCGGACGACACGCCGAAGCCGAAGAAAGCTGCCATCAAGAAGCCCGTCGCGAAAAAGGCGATCGCGCAGAAGGCGGAGCCCAAGGGCAAGGATGGCGGCAAGCGCAGCCTGGTGCCGCAACTGCCCCGCAAGGGGTGATGGCCTGAAAACTAGAAAAGCCCCGGAAACGGGGCTTTTTTTGTTAGATGAAGAGGTAGTGATGTGAGTTGCCGAAGGCATTTGGTGTGCGACGCCCGGCTTCAGTTTCCCAGCGCCGTTCGTATCTTGCCGGCGTTCTCAGCCAACACTTCTGGCTTCTCCATCTGACCGCTATGCGGCTTCAAAGGAATGCCCTCGAAGCGTGGAATGATGTGAACATGGAGGTGAAAGACGGTCTGGCCCGAAGCAGGCTCGTTGAACTGCATGACTGTGACACCATCGGCATCGAAGGCCTTTTTTACTGCCCGCGCAACTTTCTGGACATTTGCGAAGAGCGGGCCGAACACTGCCGGATCGGCATCGAGCAGGTTGCGCGACGGCGCCTTCGGCACAACCAGCGTATGACCCGGCCCTTGCGGCATCACATCCATGAAGGCGACAACTGCGTCATCTTCATAGACGCGATGCGACGGGATTTCACCGCGTAGGATTTTCGCGAAGATATTGCTGCTGTCGTAGGTTGCTTCGGCCATGGCGTGCGCTCCGGATTGTGCCTTGCTCTACCGTACCGACCCGAAAATCGGAATCGATTTTCGGAAAGTACGATGCGGAAATTCAAAGTGTTAGAGCGTACTTTGTGCGTCCAATTGGACGCACGTCGCCCTAATCGCCCGCCATATCCTTGCGGAATGGCGTGTGCTCTTCAAGATAGTCGCCCATCCGCTGCACTTCGCGCCGCTCGCGCCTGAGATAGTCGGCGACCGCGTTGCGCAAGCCCGGATGCGCGATGTAATGCGCCGAATGCATGGTCACCGGCCTATAGCCGCGCGCCAGCTTGTGCTCGCCTTGCGCGCCCGCTTCGACCACTTTCAGCTTACGGTCGATCGCGAAGTCGATCGCCTGGTGATAGCAGACCTCGAAATGCAGGAACGGATGGTCTTCGATGCAGCCCCAGTTGCGGCCGTAGAGCGCATCGGAACCGATGAAATTGATAGCGCCGGCAATGTAGCGTCCATTGCGCTTGGCCATCACCAGCAGGATGTCGTCGGCCATGCGCTCGCCGATCATCGAGAAAAACTCACGGCTGAGGTAGGGCCGCCCCCATTTTCTGCTGCCGGTATCCATGTAGAAGGCAAAGAAGTCGTCCCAGATCCTTTCGGTGAGATCCCTGCCGGTCAGCCAGTCGATCGAGATGCCGTGAGCGAGCGCCTCGCGCCGCTCCTTCTTCATAGCCTTGCGCTTGCGCGATGCCAGGGTGGCGAGAAAATCGTCGTAGGTCGAATAACCTTCATTGAAGAAGTGGAACTGCTGGTCGGTGCGGTGCAGGAAGCCCGCCGCTTCCAGCGCCCCGACATCCTTCTGCTGCGCGAAGGTTACGTGCGCGGAAGACACGCCGAGCTTGTCCGTCACCGCCTTCAGGCCCGCTGCCAAGCCGGCTTTCACGGCGCGACTGTCCTCGCCCTTGTTGACCAGCAGGCGAGGACCGGTGACCGGCGTGAACGGCACGGCGCATTGCAGTTTTGGGTAGTAACGCCCGCCGGCGCGCTCGAACGCGTCCGACCAGCCGTGATCGAAAACATACTCGCCCTGGCTATGCGATTTCAGGTAGCAGGGAACGGCACCGAGCAGCTTTCCCTGCGCTGTCTCCAGCCTGAGATGATGGCCCTGCCAGCCGGTGCGCCGCACGGCGCAGCCCGAATCCTCAAGTGCGCTCAGAAAAGCGAATGAAACGAGGGGATTGTAGCCGTTTTCTGTGTCGCCGCGTGCGGTACCGCCGAGGCCATCCCATTCCGCGCAGGTGAAGGCTCCGATGCCGGAGGCAACCCGGATCGCATACGCTCCATTCGCCGTTTGCCCGTCGCCTTCATCGCCTTGATCCATGAGGCTTATTTAAGCTCCGTGCCGGTCCATGCAAGCTCGGTTTCAAGCGACCTGTACAAGATCGGGTTCGAATCCTTCGAACGTCATTTGGTCGGCGTATCTAAAGGTCAAGTCGACCGCCGGTTGGTCGAGCACGGTCCAGGTGATGACCGGCATTTTGAGCCTTTCGCGCACGAAACTGACAAACCGGTTCGGCAGGTCGCCGGCGGCGTAGGAGGCGAAGGCGATGTCGTGCGCCAGCATGGCGAAATGCGCCTCGATCAGCTTGACGTCATTGCCATAAGCGGTCAGCCCGCCCGGAATGCCGGGCGCGTGTTTCGGGAAATCGCGGATCAGCCAGTGGTCGAACGACATGATCGCCGCCTTGCCCTTGTAGTGCTTGAGCATCTTGCCGACGCTTTCCACCAGGCCCTCGTCCCGGCCGGGGACCCCTTTCAGCTCGACGACCATCGGCACACGACCATCGACCAGGTCGAGTGCCTGCTGCAGAGTCGGCAGATGGTCTGATGTGCCGCCAACCGTGAGCGCAGTCATCTCCGCTGCCGTTCGCTGCCAGACGAAGCCGTCCTGGCCGGTCAGCCGCTTCAGATCGCTGTCGTGAATGACGACCGGGATGCGGTCAGACGACAGATGCACGTCGCATTCGATCGCATAGCCGCGTTCGGCTGCCGCGGCAAAGGCGGAAAGCGTGTTCTCCCAGCGCGTCTTGTTCATGTCGTGGAGGCCGCGATGGGCAACGGGTCGGGCGGTCAGCCAGGAAAGATCGGTCATGACAGGCTCATTCGACTTCGAAGATGGCTTCGATTTCCACTGCGGCATTAAGCGGCAGGGAGGCGGCGCCGACGGCGGAGCGGGCATGTTTGCCGTGATCGCCGAGCACTGCAACCAGAAAATCCGAGGCGCCGTTGGCAACCAGGTGCTGTTCGACAAAATCTGGCGCCGAGGCGACGAAGACGGTGATCTTCACCAGGCGGCGGATTTTCTTGAGATCGCCAAGGGCTGCCTTGGCCTGCGCCAATATGTTGATCGCGCAGTATTTTGCCGCTTCCTTGCCGCTTGCGGTGTCGACATCGCGGCCGAGCAGCCCACTCGCCTGCAGCTTGCCCTCGCTGAGCGGCAGCTGCCCGGCGGTGAACAGCAGGTTGCCCGACCTGGAATGGGGCAAGTAGTTGGCGGCGGGCGCGGCGGCGACCGGAAGCGTCACGCCGAGATCGCTTAGCCGCTTTTCGATTGTTTCACTCATGGTATTTCCCTATTGCTTGATGACGCCGCGCAGGCCGGGCCGAAATTGCTATTTTTGCCTCGCTTCCGCCACGACTTTTTTTAAGCTGGACCCTCTTTCCCTGCGGCCTGCCATCAGGCGCGATGATCGGAGCCCCTCATGCGCGCAACACGCCTCGCATTCCACGCCGTCCTGCTGCCGGCGGTGTTCTCGATGGCGCCGGCTTTTGCCGTACCGGCGCTGCAGGCGCATCGCGCGGTTTATGATCTGAGCCTGGACAAAGCCTCCGATCGCTCCGGCATCACCGGCATTTCCGGCCGCATGGTCTATGAGTTCAACGGTTCGCCTTGCGAAGGCTACACGGTGAAGTTCCGCTTCGTCACCCAGATTGCCACCAACGACAATGCAACAAAGCTGACCGACCAGCAGACGACCACTTTCGAGGACGCCGAAGGCAAGACGTTCTCGTTCGTGACAAAATCCTTCGTCGACCAGAACCTCGACAAGGAGGTCAAGGGCACCGCGACGAAGGAGACGAAGGGCCTCAAGGTCGACATCGACAAGCCGGAGAAGAGCAGCCTCGAACTCGCCGCCACCCAGTTTCCGACCCAGCATCTGGCCGAACTGATCGACAAGGCCGAAAAGGGCGAAAATTTCTACGAAACCAACCTGTTCGACGGCTCGGAAGATGCCGACAAGGTGATGACCACCACCGTTGTCGTCGGCAAGAAAGCCGATGCCGACAAGGCTGATCCGGAAGCGCCGGCACTGGCGAAACTCGCCACCGACAAATACTGGCCGGTCGACATCGCCTATTTCGACGGCACCGACAAGTCAGGCGAGGAGGTGCCGGAGTACCGGATCAGCTTCAAGCTGCATGGCAACGGAATCACGCGCGACCTCGTCATGGACTATGGCGAGTTCTCGATGACCGGCAAGCTGGTCAATCTGTCGTTGTTCGATCAGTCGAAAGCCTGTCCGCCGAAATAGGCTTCAGGTTAGCCACGCCCACAAGGCGGCGGCGAATGACTTGAACACGCCGCAATTGCATCTCAACTTCTACGCCGATGGGTCGATCGGGGGGTGGGTTGAGCAGAATCGATGTGTTCGTGGCGCCGAGACCCAATCCGGCGCTGATCAGGATCATGACTGTAGTCAACCGGGTTGTCATGCTGCATGGCATTCCCGGGTTTCGCGACCTGTTGCCGTTCAACCGCCTGGCCGGATTGCGCGGCGTCGCCAATGTCCGTCATATCGACTTTCCCGACGACGACCGGCAGCGGCTGAAGGCCTGTTGCGGCGCCGGCAAGGCGACGTTCATCACGCCCAACCATCCGGAATTCTTTACCGACTGGATGATCGACAAGGAGATCGTCTCGCAGGTCAGTCCGCTCGCGGCATCCTGGGCCACACATGGCGTCGTCAACGGCCTCGGCCGGATCATGCAGAAATTCTGGCTGGCCAACAATCTGATCGCCCAGATTCCCGGCAATAGTGGGGCTGCCAAGGAACACTCGATCGCCTGGGCGCTGAAGGGGCACGGTGTTCTCTTGCATCCCGAAGGCGGCGTCGGCTGGCATGCCAATGTCGTCGGTCCGCTTCTTCCGGGGGCGGTCGAGATGGGGTTCGAAGCGCTCAAGCGCGGTCGCGCGACGGATCAGGATTCTAGGGCTTGGATCGCGCCGGTTGTCTGGAAGCTCGCCTTCACCAAAAATGTCGAGCCGACGTTGGCGCAGGAATGCGCCTATGTCGAGAAGAGCCTGAAGATCGAACGCCGTGCCGCCGATACGCTGCCGGAGCGCGTCCACCATATCTATGCGACGCTGCTGTCGCGCGATGAGCTTGCCTGTGGCATGGCACCCAACGAACGGGCTTCGTATGCAGCGCGTCAGACGCAACTGCTGCTCGAATTGAGCCGGCGCCTGGGGGAGGGCATTTCGTTTGATCCCGGCGCCAACGAGATCGCCGAGCTTTTGCGCCGGTCGCGCCGCTGGCTGCGGGAAAACACCGGCGACGCCGAACGACAAAAACAGGTCCGGACGCTGGCGGACACCATTCAGCGCCTCCAACGCGTCGGACCGTGGGTCTCAGCCAACTCGCGCATCACGCAAGAGGAGATCGCCGAGCATCTGAAGCGCATCCGCAACGACTATTGCAAGGGCACGCTGCGCGACACGATCAACCGCTTCGTGCCGCAGCCGGCCGGGCCGCGCTGCGCGCATATCCGGGTGCCGGAGCCGTTGGGATTGCACGCCTTTCCGGGCTCGATCGACGATGCGCTCGCCGAACTGCACCGCCGTATGCAGGCGGCTGTCACCGGGATCGTGGCCGAACTCGAAGCCGCCGGCGGCTTCATTTTCTATCCGAATCCCTTCTATCATCGCTAACGTTTGGATCTTGGCCCCAAGTGAACTGCGGCTCCGCTGGTCGGCGCAAGATGAAGGAGTGCGGCAAGCCTCATGGCGGTTTATGTCGACGCGGCGATCTGGAAATGGGTCGGCCACCGCTGGTGTCACCTGCTGGCCGACGACACCGATGAGCTGCATCGTTTTGCAGCACAGCTCGGCATCAAGCGCTCGTCCTATCAGGGACCGCCGAAGACATCGGCGCCGCATTATGACATAACCGGCTTCGAGCGCGACCGCGCGGTGCGGCAAGGCGCCATCGAATGCAGCCGCGAAGAGATCGTTGCTGTTTTCCGGCGTGTCCGGGTGCCGAAGGGGAAGATACGACCATGACGTTGACGGCATTTCTGGCTTACTGCGCTGCGATCACATTCGCCGCCGCCACGCCTGGCCCGGCGGTATTCACGGTCATTACCAACGGCGTCTCGCGCGGGTTCGTTCGCGCGTTCCTGGCTGGCCTCGGTATCGCTTGATGAACAGGTTTGCCGGCGGCGCCATGATCGGCACCGGTGCGCTGATCGCCGCACGCTGAGCCGCAAGACACCAGGGCAACGAGTTCAGGTTAACGACGGCGTGTAATTTGTGGTCTGTCGCAGGTTAGCGTGATTCAAAGAGGCTTCC
>NZ_JBVVQY010000005.1:160685-326775 GCF_055811615.1 Mesorhizobium sp. WSM4807 | reverse complement strand
CACGGTTCTAGCCCCCGCATTTTTTCCATAATTTTACCCACACAACTGATATTGGCTGTGGCTGCGCGGGCGCCCGCCGCCCCCCCCCCCCCCCCCCCAAAAAAAAACCCCCCCCCCCCGGGGGGCGCGGGGGCCTTCCTGTCTTCAGATGCTGCTGCCGATCAGCTCTTCAACGCGGCATTGCACAGGCTGTAGAAGCCGCCACCCTTCTGGATCCACTTGAGGCCGCCCAGCGCATTGGCCTCCTTGTTGGCGAGATATTGGTCGCGGCAGGTGTGCATGCGGGCCTTGGCCGGGGATTCGCTGCTATACTTGGTGGAGACCGCCTTCGGAAACGTCACACCCTGGGGAGGGATGAGGGTCGGCGTTTCCGGGTGGCTGGTGAGGCTTGCCTGATCGGCCGCCGGCACGGTGTCATCGTCGGAAGCACCGGCGCCGCACTGGCTCATGCGGAAGTCGTTCCACTTCATGCCGTTCAGCGTATTGCTGGTCTTGGCCGCCTGATATTTGGCGCTGCAATCCGCTCTGCTGAGGCCGTTCCCGGCGTTGACAGTTGCCGCTGCCTTGGTCGTCGCCGCGGCGGCCGCATCGGTAGTTGCAGCGCTGGTGCTGTCCGCCTTGGCTGGCGTGGCGTCGGTTGCGGCGGCCTCGGTGCCGCATTCTGCCTTGCGGAACTGGTTCCAGTTCTGCCCGCCAAGTGTTCCGGCGTCCTTTGCCGCGTTATACTTGGTGCTGCATTCAGCCATGGTCAGCGCATTGGCGGGCGCCGCCAGGAATAAAGTCACGACGGCAAGACCCGTCAAAGTGGCAAGTCGATGGATGATCATGCGTCTTCTCCCTCAGGTGTTCACGTTATGTACCGCGCAAGCAATAGCACTCAACGGCTGGTTGCGCCAGAGGCTAAATGGCGTGAAAGCTGTCGGAAAGTGCATTATTTTCATGAGATCGTTGCCAGCTCCTGTTCGCCAGGCAATTTTCCCGGGCGCATTTGCACGGAAAACTTGTATAGGGCGGGCCAGAGTCAGGAACTGCCCACATGACGGGTCGTTCGGGTCGGCCAGTGCGGCGGACCTGAATGCCCGGTCCAGAGCAACACGACGTGTGGGTTCTGAATTCAATGCCTACTGATTGGCACATGAAAGAATCCGGATGCGGTCTGAAGTTCCTGAACGCTGCTGTCGCAACCAGGGCAGGAAACTCAATACATTAGCGTGACACAAAACACACAAACCAACAATTTTCTAAGGATTGGTGACATATAATCATGCATTGTGATGATAGGCTCGGGCCAATTTGTGGCATGACGTGCCGGATAAGAACCATCGGGAAGCTGGCTAGCATGGCAGGAAGTTATTTCGGTACGGACGGCATTCGCGGGCGCGCCAACAGGTTTCCAATGACGGCGGAGGTCGCCATGAGGGTCGGCATGGCCGCCGGTCTTTCGTTCCAGCGCGGCAACCATCGCCACCGCGTCGTGCTCGGCAAGGACACCAGACTTTCCGGCTACATGATCGAGAATGCGATGGTGTCGGGCCTGTGCGCCGCCGGCATGGACGTGTTCCTGCTCGGCCCGATTCCGACGCCCGCGGTCGCCATGCTGGTACGCTCGTTGCGCGCCGACATCGGCGTGATGATCTCGGCCTCGCACAATCCTTACTACGACAACGGCATCAAGCTGTTCGGCCCAGATGGTTACAAGCTCTCCGACGAGATCGAGGAGCGCATCGAGGGGATGCTCGACAAGGATATCGACCTGGCGCTCGCCGATTCGGACGGGCTCGGTCGCGCCAAGCGCGTCGACGGCGTCCATGACCGCTACATCGAATTCGCCAAGCGCACGCTGCCACGGTCGATGTCACTGTCGGGCCTCCGCATCGTCGTCGATTGCGCCAATGGCGCTGCCTACAAGGTGGCGCCCGAGGCGCTGTGGGAACTCGGCGCCGAGGTCGTCGCCATCAATGTCGAGCCCAACGGCTTCAACATCAACAAGGAATGCGGCTCGACCCATCCGGCCGGCCTGCAGAAGAAGGTGCACGAAGTGCGCGCCGATATCGGCATCGCGCTCGACGGCGATGCCGACCGCGTCGTCATCGTCGACGAGAACGGCGCGATCGTCGATGGCGACCAGATCATGGCGCTGATCGCCGAGTCCTGGCATCAGAGCGGACGGCTGGCCGGCGGCGGCGTCGTCTCGACGGTGATGTCCAATCTCGGCCTCGAACGCTTCCTCGGCGACATGAACCTGCAGTTGCACCGCACCAAGGTCGGCGACCGCTATGTCGTCGAGCACATGCGTGCGCACGGCCTGAATGTCGGCGGCGAACAGTCGGGCCACATCGTGCTGTCCGATTTTTCCACGACCGGCGACGGCCTCGTCTCGGCGCTCCAGGTGCTGGCCTGCATCAAGCGGCAGAACCGGCCGGTCAGCGAACTGTCGAAGAAGTTTGCGCCGGTGCCGCAGCTGCTGAAGAACGTCCATATTTCCGGCGGCAAGCCGCTCGAGGAAGCCCCGGTCAAGGCGGCGATCGAAGATGCACGCCACCGGCTGGGCAAGGCCGGGCGCCTGGTCATCCGGCCATCCGGCACGGAACCACTTATTCGCGTCATGGCGGAAGGCGATGACCAGCAATTGGTCGAGGCCGTCGTCAACGACATTGTCGGGGTCATTTCGGAAACGCGCAGCGCCGCCTGATCCTGCAGCTTTGCCAGTTCGAAAGCCCGCCTCCCGGCGGGCTTTTTTATTGGGTTGCATTCCAATTAATCCAGGGAAATGACGCGAAATCCTGAAAGATCTAGAGATTCATGGTTAAGCGATAGGGTTAAACGCCTTTTAACTTTTCCAATTCATTATCCACGACTGAAGCCAATCAGATTCGGACGCGTTCGCTGTGCCGAGGGTTCTCAGGGGTGACAAGCATGTTGAATACAGCAAGAACGGCCCTCTTTGCCGCGCTGCTCGCGGGCGTGGCCGGACCAGTGTTCGCCGCCGACTTCGTCGAGCCGCCCGTGGTCGAGCCGGCCCCGCCGCTGCCGGTCTACGAGCAGCCGGTCGAATATGGCGGCTGGTACATTCGCGGCGATATCGACTATCACTGGTCGGAGTTTCGCGGCGGCGACTACATCACCTACGGGCCGGATCCAGGCACCGGCCGCTTTGACAGCGGCGAGCTGGACGGTGCCTTCTCGGCCGGTGCCGGCGTCGGTTACCAGATCAACCAGTATTTCCGCACCGACCTGACCGCGGACTGGATGAGCAAATCCGAATTCCGCGGCTCGACCACCGGCATCTGCCTCGATGGAGATCCCTGTACTTCGACCGACACCTCGTCCTATACCGCGCTGCTGCTGCTCGCCAACGCCTATGTCGATATCGGCACCTGGCACGGCATCACGCCCTATGTCGGCGCTGGCATTGGCGGCGCCTGGGTCAAGTGGGATAAGCTTCACAACACCATTGAAGACGGCGAATTCTCCCACAATGGCGGCAAGGGTTGGCGTTTTGCCTATGCCGCCATGGCGGGCGCATCCTACTGCCTGACCGATCGGGTCAAGCTCGATGTCGGCTACCGTTACAGCCGTATCGAAGGCGGTAAGATGTTCAACTTCGCCAGCAATGTCGGTCCTGGCCATGACGAGGGTATCAATGTGCACGAAGTGCGCGGCGGCCTGCGCTATCAGTTCGGCAACTCGGACTGCGCCCAGCCAACGCCGATCGCCTACGAACCCGAACCGGTCTACACCAAGTGATCGCTTCGAGAGCAGGTTTGCGGGCCGCCCGGCAAAAGCCGGGCGGTTTTTTTCGTTGTGGCGGGAACGCGCATCAAAATCAATTCGCTAACGCGCTGTTATCCTTAACCGCCACTTAACCACTATGGTTAACAATGCCCTGAAACGGCGCTCGCGGACGCGAAAGGCGCCAAGTTCGGGAGCCGGCTATCATGACAGTCAAATCGCGCGTAGCGCTGGCGCTTGCAGCAATCGCCCTAGTGCCGCTGCCTCAAGCGCTTGGCGCCGACTACGATCCGCCGATCTATGTCGACCAGGCGCCGGACTATGTGCCGGTCGAAGTCGGTTCGGGATGGTATCTACGCGGCGATGTCTCCTATCTGGTGCAGAAGAGCTTCGAGAATGAGGACTTCGCCTTCGCGCCAGCGAACTTCGACGACGAAGAAGATCGCATCTTCGCCAGCATCGGCTTCGGCTACCATTTCAACGACTATCTGCGCGCCGATCTCAATCTCGGCTATCTGCCCGGCAACGAGATCAGCGTCAGCTATGACAACGGAACGACCGTGGCATCGGCGGACCTGGAGAACTACGCGTTATCGGGCATGCTCAACGGCTATGTCGATCTTGGCACCTATGTCGGGATCACGCCCTATCTCGGCGCCGGTATCGGTATTGTCCAGACCAAGCGGCGCCTCTCGGCGGACTACTTCACCGACAACGCCGACCCCGCCGACGATTTCGTCCTGAATGACAACAAGACCCATTACTCTTTCGCCTATACGCTGAACGCCGGCCTTGCCTACCAAGTATCCAAGAACCTTTCAGTTGATCTGGGCTATCAATATTTTTCCGCACCCGACGCCGAATATGCCACCGCACAGGATTTGGATTCCTATCCGATCGACAAAGGGATCAGCAATCATCAGATCAAGGTCGGGCTCCGCTACGATCTCTGGTAGGCACGGCGAAAGCCTCGGAACGCCAGCGGCGGGCTTCGGTCCGCCGTTCTGTTTTCGGTGGGGATGCGACAGTATCCCGTCAGCGACAAAAACTTTCCTCTTGACGCCGGAAGCCTGAACGCATATCGCCGTCCGTGGGCCACCCCTCCCCAACGAGGGGCCACTATCTGGAAGGATAGACCACGATGACGACGCATACGAAGCCCGGACTGCGTCCGGCAAATCCCAATTTTTCCTCAGGTCCCTGTGCAAAGCGTCCCGGCTGGTCGGTCGAGGCGCTGGCCAATGCCGCGCTCGGACGCTCGCACCGCGCCAAGATCGGCAAAACCAAGCTCGAACAGGCGATCGAGCTGACGCGAGAGGTCCTCCAGATTCCCGCAGATTACCGCATCGGCATCGTGCCGGCGTCGGACACCGGCGCGGTCGAGATGGCGCTGTGGTCGCTGCTCGGCGAACGCGGCGTCGACATGGTCGCCTGGGAGAGTTTCGGTTCCGGCTGGGTCACCGATGTGGTCAAGCAGCTGAAGCTCGCCGACGTGCGCAGGATCGAAGCCGGCTACGGCGCGTTGCCGGACCTGACAAAAATCGACTTCAACCGCGATGTCGTCTTCACCTGGAACGGCACGACATCAGGCGTGCGTGCGCCGAACGGCGATTTCATCCCGGCCAGCCGCAAGGGCCTGACCATCTGCGACGCGACCTCGGCGGCCTTTGCGCAAAAGCTCGATTTCCAAAAGCTCGATGTCGTCACCTTCTCCTGGCAGAAGGTGCTGGGCGGCGAAGGTGCGCACGGCATGCTGATCCTCAGCCCGCGCGCCGTCGAGCGGCTGGAAAGCTACAAGCCGGCCTGGCCGCTGCCGAAAATCTTCCGCCTCACCTCGGGCGGCAAGCTCATCGAAGGCATTTTTAAGGGCGAGACCATCAACACCCCGTCGATGCTGTGCGTCGAGGACTATCTCGACGCGCTGCGTTGGGCTAAGTCGATCGGCGGGCTCGATGCGCTGATCGCCCGCGCCGACGCCAATGCCGCTGTTCTCGACGGCTTCGTCGGCAGATCCGCATGGCTCGCCCATCTGGCCACCGACCCGGCGACGCGGTCGAACACGTCCGTCTGTCTTTCCTTCACCGACCCGGATATCGCGGCACTCGACGCCGACGGACAGGCGGCCTTCGCCAGGGCAATTGTCTCGGATCTCGACAAGGAAGGCGTCGCCTACGACATCGGCGCCTATCGCGACGCGCCGCCCGGCCTGCGCATCTGGTGCGGGGCGACGGTCGAGACTTCCGATCTCGAAGCGCTGCTGCCGTGGCTCGACTGGGCCTTTGCCGCACAAAAGGCGTCGCTCAAGGCGGCCGCCTGACCCCTCCCCCTTGAGGGGAGGGTGGCCCGAAGGGCCGGTGGGGTTGCCTCCACCAACTCAACGGTCCGCCATCCAGAAAGAAAAGATTTCGGCGGCGTCCGGCCGCAACGACCCCACCCGGCGCTCGCGCCGACCCTCCCCTCAAGGGGGAGGGGCGCCAATCGCAAAGGACCAAGCCAATGCCCCGTGTTCTCGTCTCAGACAAACTCTCCACCACTGCCGTGGAGATCTTTAGGGATCGCGGCATCGACGTCGACTACCTGCCCGACCTCGGCAAGGACAAGGAAAAGCTGCTCGAAGTGATCGGCCAGTATGACGGCCTCGCCATCCGTTCGGCGACGAAAGTCACCGAGAAGCTGATCAACGCCGCCACCAAATTGAAGGTGGTCGGCCGCGCCGGCATCGGCGTCGACAATGTCGACATCCCGGCGGCGAGCCGCAAGGGCATCATCGTGATGAACACGCCCTTCGGCAATTCGATCACCACCGCAGAGCATGCCGTCGCCATGATCTTCGCGCTGGCCCGCCAGATACCGGAAGCCAATGCCTCGACCCATGCCGGCAAGTGGGAAAAGAACCGCTTCATGGGCATCGAGATCACCAGCAAGACGCTGGGCATCATCGGCTGCGGCAACATCGGCTCGATCGTGGCCACGCGCGGCGTCGGCCTGAAGATGCATGTCATCGCCTTCGACCCTTTCCTGTCGGACAGCCGTGCCGAGGAACTCGGCGTCGAGAAGGTCGAACTCGACGAGCTGTTCGCCCGCGCCGATTTCATCACCCTGCACACGCCACTGACCGACAAGACGCGCAACATCATCGACGCTGCGGCGATCGCCAAAATGAAGACCGGCGTGCGCATCATCAACTGCGCTCGTGGCGGGCTGATCGTCGAGGCCGACCTGATCGCGGCGCTGAAAAGCGGCAAGGTGGCAGGTGCCGGCATCGACGTGTTCGAGGTCGAACCGGCGGAGCAGAGCGAACTGTTCGGCATGGAGAATGTGGTGGCGACGCCGCACCTCGGTGCGTCGACGATGGAGGCGCAGGAGAATGTCGCCCTGCACGTCGCCGAGCAGATGGCCGACTATCTGATCAAGGGCGCCGTTTCCAACGCCATCAACATGCCGTCGATCACCGCCGAGGAGGCGCCGCGCCTAAAACCTTTCGTCAAGCTGGCCGAAGTGCTCGGCGCCTTTGTCGGCCAGGTCACAGAGGACCCGATCAAGGAGGTCGAGATCCTTTTCGACGGCTCGACCGCGACGATGAACACGCGCGCGCTGATCAGCGCCACCCTTGCCGGGCTGATCCGGCCGCAGGTCTCCGACGTCAACATGGTGTCGGCGCCGATCATGGTTAAGGAGCGTGGCATCATCGTCGCCGAGGTCAAGCGTGACAAATCCGGCGTGTTCGACGGTTACATCAAGCTCACGGTCAAGACCGAGCACAGGACGCGCTCGATCGCCGGCACCTGCTTCTCGGACGGCAAGCCGCGCTTCATCCAAATCAAAGGCATCAACCTAGACGCCGAGGTCGGCCAGCACATGCTTTACACGACAAATGCCGATGCGCCCGGCATCATCGGTCTGCTCGGCACGGTCTGCGGCGAGAACGGCGTCAACATCGCCAATTTCCAGCTCGGCCGCAACCGGCCTGGCGGCGATGCCATCGCGCTGCTCTATCTCGATGCTCCGTTTCCGGAAAACGTGCTGGAACAGGTGCGGGCGCACAAGTCGATCGATTCCGCCAAGCGGCTGCATTTCGATGTGGGCGGCGCCTAAAACATGCCCGCGCGCGCGCCGCGTGCTCTACAAGCACACGGGGCGTTTCGACAATAATGGCTGCGACGGGCTCTGGATTGCACCATTCTGATCCGATCCCGAACATTTGCCGGCTAAATCGCCAGCTTCCTTCCGCTGTATTCGGCGAGGCTGATGCCGCCGAGCACCAGCACGAGGGCCAGACCCTGATAGAGCTGGAATGTCTCACCGACGATCAGCACCGACAGCAGCGTACCGAAGATCGGCACCAGGTTGATGAACAGGCCGGCCCGGTTTGCGCCGATCAGTTCGTTGCCCCTGATATAGAAGATCTGCGAGACGACTGAGGCGCCGATCGCGGTGTAGAACGCTATCGCCCAGCCGCGCGCATCGGGGACGATGCCCTTGCCGGCGGCCACTTCCCACAGGAAGAAAGGCAGCGAGGTGACAAGTGCGGCAATCGACAGCGCCAGCATCAGGCTTTGCCAACGTATGGCCGGCTTCAACCGCAGCCCGACCGAGTAGAAACTGTAGCAAAGCACCGCGATCAGCATAATGGCGTCGCCGAAGTTGAGATCCAGCTTGAGAAGCTGGCGCAGATCGCCATGGCTGGCGGTCAGGGCGACACCGATGATCGTCAGCACGACGCCGGCGATCTGCACCTGGTTCACACGCAGGCGAAACAGCACGAAATTGGCTAGGATGATCACGATCGGGATCGCCGCCTGCTCGATCGAGACGTTGATCGCCGTCGTGTAATTGAGCGCCGTGTAGAAGATCGCGTTGAAGAAGGTGAAGCCGCAGGCGCCGAGCCCGCCAAGCAGCAACCAATGCCGGCGCACCACCGGCCAATCCTCGCGCAGCGTTCGCCAGCCGATCGGCAGCATGATCAGAACGGCCAGAACCCAGCGCAGGAAGACCAGCGTCATCGGCGAAATGTGGTCGACCGCCAGCTTGCCGGCCACGGAGTTGCCGCCCCACAGCAAGGTGGTGAACAGCAAGAACAGATAGGCGGTTCGATGCATCGCGAAATTCCAGCCGGGGGAGGGGCAGGCGGAGGGTCTATGCCGACCTATTGTGGTGGTTCGCCCAAGTAAATGATGTCAAAGGCGAAAATTGTTGTGCCTGAGGGCGCTTTCGGCGGTAAAGAATGGTCGCGCTCGCCGGGTCTTGACGTTATAGAGCGACGTGCGTCCACTTGGACGGACAAAGTACGCGTCTCAAGGCTTGAATGTCCGCATCGTGCTTTCCGGAAATCGATTCCGATTTTCGGGCCTATGCGATAGAAGCCTGTGTCGTTTCGAACCATTTCAAGCCGCTCCGAACGGCGCCTCAAGGGAAAAGAAACATGGCCAACGTGGTGGTCGTCGGCTCGCAATGGGGCGACGAGGGCAAAGGCAAGATCGTTGACTGGCTGTCGGAACGCGCCGACGTCGTCGTGCGCTTCCAGGGCGGCCACAATGCCGGCCATACGCTGGTCGTCGACGGCAAGGTCTACAAGCTGTCGCTGCTGCCGTCCGGCGTGGTGCGACAAGGCAAGCTGTCCATCATCGGCAATGGCGTCGTCTTCGACCCGCACGCCTTCGTCGCGGAAGTGGCGAAATTGAAGGCGCAAGGTGTCGAGGTGACGCCCGAGCGCCTGAAAATAGCCGAAAACACCGCGCTTATCCTGTCCTTGCACCGGGAACTGGACGGATTCCGCGAAGACGCCGCCTCCAATTCCGGAACGAAGATCGGCACGACCCGTCGCGGCATTGGCCCCGCGTATGAGGATAAGGTGGGCCGGCGCGCGGTCAGGGTGATGGACTTGGCGGATTTGGAAACGCTGCCCGAGAAGGTCGACAGGCTGCTGACGCATCACAATGCCCTGCGCCGTGGGCTCGGCCATGCCGAGGTCACGCATGACGCCATCATGAGTGAGCTGATTTCGGTCGCCGACGAGATCCTGCCCTATATGGACCGCGTCTGGAAGATCCTCGACGACAAGCGCCGCGCCGGCGAACGCATCCTGTTCGAGGGCGCGCAAGGCACGCTGCTCGACATCGACCACGGCACTTATCCGTTCGTCACCTCGTCCAACACGGTCGCCGGTCAAGCGGCCGCCGGATCCGGTGTCGGCCCGGGTGCCATCGGTTATGTGCTCGGCATCACCAAGGCCTATACGACGCGTGTCGGCGAAGGTCCGTTCCCGACCGAACAGAAGAACGAGATCGGCGAGTTCCTGGGCACGCGCGGCCACGAGTTCGGCGTCGTCACTGGCCGCAAGCGCCGCTGCGGCTGGTTCGATGCCGTGCTGGTCCGCCAGGCCGTCGCCGTCAACGGCATCAAGGGCATCGCCCTGACCAAGCTCGATGTGCTCGACGGGCTGGACGAGATCAAGGTCTGTACCGGCTACCGCCTCGATGGCGAGGCGATCGATTATCTGCCGGCCAGCCAAGGTGCGCAGGCGCGCGTCGAACCGGTCTACGAGACGCTGGAGGGCTGGAAAGGCACCACCGCCGGTGCCAGAAGCTGGAACGATCTGCCGGCACAGGCAGTCAAATATGTCCGTCACATCGAGGAGCTGATCGGCGCGCCGGTCGCACTCCTCTCCACCAGCCCTGAACGGGACGACACAATACTTGTGACCGATCCGTTTCAAGACTAGATTCTCAGCCGTTCCGGGCATCGCGGCCGATTTGCGGGGCCGGCCCAGAAACGAAATGCAGGTCGACTGAAGCATGGCAGATTTTGTTGGTGCTCTGAAAAAGACGCTCAATGGTCTCGGCGAGCCATCGCCGGAGGTACGCGCGAGGGTCTATGACAAGGCCCGTTCGACGATCGCGGACAAGCTGGCCAAGATCACACCGCCGCTGGCGCCTTCGGTCGTTGCCCAGCATAAGCGCACCCTGGAAGACGCCATCGCCAGCGTCGAGCGGGATTATACCAGGAGTGTGCCGGCGTCCGATCCGCTGTCGGAGCTGGAAGACATCTTCTCCTCCATCGACCGCAACAAGAACCAACCCAGCCATGTTCGGCAGCCGGCAAAGACCGAGCCGGCATGGCAGCCGGCAGAGAATGAGCCGGCATGGCAGCCGGTAAAGACTGAGCCGGCATGGCAGCCGGCGCCTGTCGCCAAAGCCGCGCCGAATTGGCAAAAACCGCCATCCGTTGCTTCTCCTCCAGAGCACACCGATGCGGTGCCTTCGGACGCGGGTCTTCCAGCGGAGGACGAGAAGAGCGATACCTTTAGAGACGATGTCTTTCCCAACGACGAAGAGCCGGCGCCGGACACCTTTCAGCGTCTGCGTCCTGCTGAGCGTAGGCGCAGCTATGGCGGGCTGATCGCCGCTGTCGTCGCTTTGCTCGTCGTCGCCGGCGGCGGCTATGGCATCTGGCTGAACAAGGACGCGTTCAGCAATATGCTAGGTCTCAACAGCACGACGGTCGCAACCATAGAGCCGCTAGTAAAGCCGACCCCGGCCGACCCGGCTACCGATGCCGCGGCAAGGCCTCCGGCAGCTGCGGCTCCAACGGATGCCGAGGGCACAAAGTTCACCCAGCGGCTGACGCCCGAGGGCGGTGAGGTCGATCCCGGCCCCGCTCCAGGACAAAGCGGTATCGGAGAGGGCGAATCCGTCGCAGCACTGACCACGCCGCCGCCGGCTGCACCTGCGCCTGCAGCGCCGGCCGGCGATACGCCAGCCACGACTGCGCCCGCCACGCCGGGTGCTGCCCCCGCAACGCCGCCTGCCGATGGCGCCACGCCGGCGCCGGCGGCGCCGACCGATAGCGCAGCCGCCCCGGCAGCGCCGGCCCCCGGTGCTGCGCCGGCCGCGCCGACAGCCGCGCCTGCGGAAACCGCGCTGGCGGTCGGCCAAAAGGCGATCTTCTACGAGGAGCGCACCAGCACCGCCCAAGGCTCGGCCGAGCCCGGCAGCATCGTCTGGTCGCTGGTACAGGAATCGCCCGGCGGCAATCTGCCGCCCGAGCCGGCAATCCGCGCCGAGGCGAGCATTCCGGGTAAGGACGTGCAGTTGCGCATGACCATCCGCCGCAACACCGACCAAACGCTGCCGGCCAGCCACATCATCGAGATGATTTTCCTGACGCCCGATGGTTTCGACGGCGGCGGCGTCGACAATATCCTGCGCGTCGCCATGAAGGGCTCTGAACAGGATGCCGGCAGCCCGCTGATCGGCATCCCGGCAAAAATCGCGGACGGCTTCTTCCTGGTCGCTCTCAACGATACCAAGGCGGACGAAGACGCCAATCTGACCCTGCTCCGGGGCCAGAACTGGATCGACGTGCCGGTGGTCTACAAGACCGGGCGGCGGGCGCTGCTCACCATGGAAAAGGGCATTCCCGGCGAGAAGGTGTTCGACGAAGCGCTGAAGGCCTGGCAAACAAAGACGGCGGGCTGAGGCCGGCTAACCAGCCTCAACGTTCCCTTGGCTCAGAAGCCCTGGAACAGCATGTCGACTGCGGCCACGATGTCGTCGTGTCGGCTGGAAAGATTTCCTTCGGCGGCACGCAATTCAGAAGCCATCAAGGCTGACATGAATTGAGTGACCATGACATGGTCACTGCCGTTGATCGTGAAGGTGGGGTTTAGCCGGCGCCCCGGCACCGGGGCCATGTTGGGCGGCATCAACGGGATGACAATCCTTGTGTTTAGACCTTCAAGAAGATCAGCCTGAACGTCGAGCAGATAGCCGTCGCCTTCAGCTCTCCGGTAGAAATCGTAACGCGCCATCAAAACGGCCGGTACTTGGCCAGTGGCAGTCCGTTGCGCCTGACATAGTCGTTAGAGCTCTCGATCGCCTCCCTGTTTTCCTCCTGCCACCGGCGCGTTTTTTCGGCTGAAATCGCCTTGGCGATACCCTCCTCGGCGGCGCGAGATATATTAATACCGAGCGCCTTGGCGTCCTCGATCAATCTGGAGTCGATCGAGGTATTGACCGATTTTCGTTGGGCTTTTGGAGTCGATTGAAGCATGGAGCAGCTCCCATTCATGCGCATAAGATAGGCGCACGAAAGCACGCATGCAATGCCTACCCCTCCATCTCCTCGCGCAACATTTCAAGTTCCAGCCATTCCTCCTCGAGCGCTGCCAGCGTGGCGCGCTCCTTGTCGAGGGCGGCGATGGTCTTCTGGAACGAGGCCGGATCGCGCTCGTAATAGGCCGGGTCGGCGATGTTGTCCTCCAGCCGTGATATCGAGGCGGTCACCGCCTCGATCTTCTTCGGCAGCGATTCCAGCGCGAATTTTTGCTTGAACGACAGTTTTTTTGCCGAGCCCTTCGGCGCAGCTGCTTCGCTCCTGCCTACCGCCACCACTTCGCTGGTCTCGGCCTTTGGCCGTGCCTTGCGGTCGTCCAGCTTGGTGCCGCCGCGCTGCGCCAGCATGTCGGAATAGCCGCCGGCATATTCGATCCAGCGGCCACCGCCGTCCGGCGCGACCAGGCTGGTCACGGTGCGGTCGAGGAAATCGCGGTCGTGGCTGACGAGGATCACCGTACCGGCAAAACCGGCGACCAGTTCCTGCAGCAATTCCAGCGTCTCCATGTCGAGGTCGTTGGTCGGCTCATCGAGCACCAGCAGGTTCGCCGGCCGCGCCAGCACGCGGGCGAGCAGCAGCCGCGCCCGCTCGCCGCCCGAAAGCTCGCGCACCGGCGTGCGCGCCTGTTCCGGTTTGAACAGGAAATCCTTCATGTAGGAGACGACGTGGCGCTGCTCGCCATTGATGACGAGGTTCTCGCCGCGCCCGTCGGTGAGGTATTGCGCCAGTGTCTCTTGCGGATCGACCGCGTCGCGTTTCTGGTCGAGCGTGGCGATCTCCAGATTGGTGCCGAGCCGCACCGTGCCTGAGTCCGGCTTCAATTCGCCGGTCAGCATCTTCAGCAGTGTCGTCTTGCCGGCACCGTTCGGGCCGACCAGGCCGACGCGGTCGCCGCGCTGGATGCGGGTCGAGAAGCCCTTGACCACAGAGAGGTCGCCAAAGCTCTTCTCGATGGTCTTGGCCTCGATCACCAGCTTGCCGGATTCGGCGGCGTCGCTGGCCACCATGGTCGCCGCACCCTCGGCGCCGCGATGGCCACGAAAGCGCTGGCGCATGGTCTGCAGTTCGCCGAGCCGGCGCATGTTGCGCTTGCGCCTTGCAGTCACGCCGTAGCGCAGCCAGTGCTCCTCGCGCACGATCTGGCGGCCAAGCTTGTGCTGCTCGCGTTCTTCTTCTTCCAGAACGGTGTCGCGCCATTCCTCGAAATGGCCAAAGCCCTTGTCCAGCGTGCGGGTCTGGCCGCGATCGAGCCAGACGGTGGCGCGCGACACGCGCTCGAGGAAGCGGCGGTCGTGCGAGATGACGATCAGCGCCGAAGAGGTGCGGGCGAGCTCCTCCTCCAGCCATTCGATGACCGACAGGTCGAGATGGTTGGTCGGCTCATCGAGGAGGAGAATGTCGGGCTCCGGCGCCATGACGCGGGCAAGGGCGGCACGGCGCGCCTCGCCGCCGGAGAGATCGTTCGGCCGCTCGTCGCCGGACAGGCCGAGATGCTCCATCAGATAGGTGGCGCGGTAGGGATCGTCGGCGGGTCCGAGCCCCGCCTCGACATAGGCGCGGACGCTGGCGAAACCATCCAAGTCGGGCATTTGCGGCAGGTAGCGCACTGTCGCCGAGGGCTGGCGGAACACCTCGCCGTCCTGCGGCTCTATCAATCCCGCAGCGATCTTGAGCAACGTCGACTTGCCCGAGCCGTTGCGGCCGACCAAAGCGATCTTGTCGCCCGCCGACGCCGTCAGTTCCGCCCCGTCGAGCAGCGGCGTGCCACCGAAGGTCAGTCTTATGCCGTCGAGATTGAGAAGTGGCGGCGCCATGTCAGCTTCCAGGTAAGGGGAATGGGTGGGCGAGCAACAGCGCGCGGCCACTGCCCAGCGCAATTTCCAGCCGGCCCTTGACCTCGTTGGAAATGGTCAGCGACGAACCGAACGCCATCTCGATATGGTTCAGCGGCCATTTGGCGCCGGTCACGGTCAGGCCGGTAAGGTCGGAAAAGCCGAGAATCGAAAACAGCGTGCCATCGGCGTAGTCGAAGCCGGCCTTTCCGCGAAGCAAGGGAGTGCCTTCCTGTGCGCCGCTGGTCAAAAGCACCTCCGTCCCTGCCTCGGCCAGTCGGACACTGAGCGCCAGGTGCAGGAAGGCGTGGTCGGTGCGCTTGCCGCCGAACGCGCCGGCGAGCACGAGACTGGTCGCGCCGCGTTCGAGCGCGGCGGCGATAGCCAGTTCGCCGTCGGTCTTGTCCTTTTCTGCCGGAAACACCTGGCGGGGCACGGCGGCCAGCTCGTCCGGCAAGTCCGCCGGCACCGAATCGAAGTCGCCGACCCAGAGTTCCGGCGTCAGGTTCAGCGTCCGGGCATGGCTCATGCCGGCGTCGGCGGCGATGACACGGGAGCCTTCGACCTGGCGGTCGAGCAGCGGCGTGCGGATTAGATCGCCGCCAAGCAGGATGGTGAATTTGCTCATATGCGTGGCCCTTACCAGCCCTGCTTGCCAAACGGAAGGCCGCGTTCCAGATGCCTGGCAAACTTCCGCTTGCGCCGCAACTGGGCCGGGCCTATGTGTCGAAACGCTCTAACGGGGTGCTGGACGCGATCTTCGCGAACCAGCTGAGAGGCGACCATGCCAACCCGCTGAACCTGATCCGGTTTGTACCGGCGGAGGGATTAGACGTTTCGGACAGCCCGACGCCTCAATTCCTTTCAACGCGAACGAAGGAGGCGCCGATGCGCACGTTTTTATACACTCTAGTTTCGGCAGTGCTGCTTGCGGTGACTGTTCCCGCCGGCATCGGGCCGGCATCCGCGCAGGAAAAACTCACGGTCTATACCTATGAGAGCTTCACCGCCGACTGGGGTCCAGGCCCCGCGGTGAAGAAGGCCTTCGAGGCCGAATGCGGCTGTACTCTCGAATTCGTCGCGGTCGCCGACGGCGTCGCCCTGCTCAACCGCGTCAAGCTGGAAGGGGCCGCGACCAAGGCCGACATCGTGCTCGGCCTCGACACCAATCTGACTGCGGAAGCCAAGGCCACCGGCCTGTTTTCGCCGCATGGTGCCGCCATCGATGTCAATGTGCCGGGCGGCTGGAGCGACGATGTTTTCGTGCCGTTCGACTATGGCTATTTCGCCGTCGTCTACGACACCGAAAAGCTGAAGACGCCGCCGAAGAGCCTGAAGGAATTGGTCGAGGGCAATGCCGATGAGAAGATCGTCATCCAGGATCCGCGCACCTCGACGCCCGGTCTCGGCTTGTTGTTGTGGGTGAGGTCGGTTTATGGTGACAAGGCGCCGGAAGCCTGGGCCAGGCTTAGGGCAAAGGTGCTCACCGTGACGCCGGGCTGGAGCGAGGCCTATGGCCTGTTCACCAAGGGTGAGGCGCCGATGGTGCTGTCCTATACCACGTCGCCGGCCTATCATATGGTCGCCGAAAACACCGAACGCTATCAGGCGGCGTCCTTCGAGGAGGGCGCGTATCTGCAAATCGAGGTTGCCGGCATCACCACGTCAGGCGCGAAGAACCCATTGGCGAAACAGTTCCTGACTTTCATGACCGGACCGAAATTCCAGGATGTCATCCCCGAGACCAACTGGATGTTCCCGGCCGGCAAGACCGACAAGCCGCTCAATCCGGCTTTCGACAAGCTCGTCAAGCCGACCAAGACTTTGCTTTTCAGCCCGGAAGTGGTCGCCGCCAACCGCAAGGCCTGGGTCGACGAATGGCTGTCGGTGATGAGCAAATAGGACTTAGATTTCTGCATGGTGTTCGCTCCACGCCACCCCCCTCTGTCCTGCCGGCCATCTCCCCCGCAAGGGGGGAGATCGATGTCACTTCCGCTTTCGCCAATCGAGGCGAGGGTGAAGCTGCCAATCTCCCTACTTGAGGGGGATGTCCGGCAGCACAGAGGGGGGTGGGCGGGAACTCGACCTCAACCATATTTTCTGCTTCGACGATCGTTGAACTAGGCAAGGCGGCATGCATACCGGATATCCTGCCGATCCCCGCGTCACCGCGGGCACCATCGCGCTTGCCGCTGTTGCGCTGCTGGTCGGCGGAGCGTTCGCCGGGCTCATCGTCGAAGGCGCCCGCGACCCGTCCGGCGCCATGTCGGCCTTCGATTCCTACCTCTTCCGCGTCGCCCGTTTCACGCTGTGGCAGGCTTTGCTGTCGACACTGCTTTCCGTCGTGCCGGCGCTGTTCGTTGCGCGGGCGCTGTCGCGGCACCCGCGCTTCTTTGGTCGCGGCCTGATCCTGCAGCTCTTCGCCGTGCCGCTTGCGCTGCCGGCCATCGTCGCCGCACTCGGCATTCTGGCTCTCTATGGCCGTGCCGGCTATTTCGCCGGCGTGCTCACCGCGATTGCCAGTCAGGGCTGGCCGGGCATATACGGCCTGTCCGGCATCCTCATCGCCCATGTCTTCTTCAATCTGCCGCTGGCCACGCGGCTGTTCCTTGAAGCGCTGACGACAGTGCCGGCCGACCAGTGGCGGTTGGCGAGCCAGCTCGGCATGGGCGCCAGACCCGCCTTCCGGCTGATTGAATGGCCGACGCTGCGTGCGGCGCTGCCGGGCGTCGCCGGGCTTGTCTTCATGCTCTGCATCACATCCTTTACCATCGTGCTCACGCTGGGCGGCGGGCCGCGTGCGACGACGTTGGAGGTCGCCATCTACCAGGCACTGCGTTTCGATTTCGATCCTGCCCGCGCGGTGACGCTGACACTGCTGCAGATCGCGCTGACCTTCGTCGTGGTGCTGGCATTGATGCGGCTTGGCGCCAACATCGTCGGCGACGCCAACCTGCCGGTGGCACCGCGCCGCTATCTTTCGGCCGGCCCGGCCGAGACCGTGCTGAATACAGCATTGATCGCTCTCGCATTGCTGTTCGTCGCCGGGCCGATGGCTGCCATGGTGACGTCAGGCCTTGGCGCCGATCTCGGCCGGCTGGCGGGCGAGATCGCGGTGCGGCAGGCGACGCTGACCAGCGCCGTGCTCGCCCTGCTGGCGGCGCTGCTTTCAGTGGCGCTGTCGCTGTCGCTCGTCATGGCACGACGGGCGCTGGCCTTGAGGCGTCGCGTCGGCGCCAGGACGCTGCTCGAATACGCCACCGATACCGGCGCCGGCTTCGTCCTCGTCGTGCCGCCCATCGTCATCGGCGCCGGCTGGTTCCTGCTCCTGCGTACTGTCAGCGACGTCTTTGCCATCGCCCCTGTCATGGTCGTCACCGTCAATGCGGTAATGGCGATGCCGTTTGCCATCCGCGCCATTCGCCCCGGCTATGATGCGGCGAGCGAACGCCACGAACGGCTCTGTTTGCTGCTTGGCATTTCGGGCTGGAACCGGTTCCGGCTGGTCGACTGGCCGTCGCTGCGGCGGCCGCTCGCCACCGGTTTCGCGTTCGCCATGGCTTTGTCGCTCGGCGATCTCGGCGTCATTGCCCTGTTCGGCAGCGACTCCCTGCAGACACTGCCTTACCTCTTGCTGGCGCGCATGGGCAGCTACCGCACGATGGACGCGGCAGGCCTGGCGTTGCTGCTCGGCCTGGTTTGTCTTGCGCTTGTCTTGGCCGCTGACTGGCTGGGGCAGGGAGAAAAATCATGATGCTCAACAGCGCGGAAAGCGGTACGGCTGTGCGGCTGGAAAAGGTCTCGTTCAGCTATCGCGAAGCGCCGTTTTTATTCGATGTCGAGTTCGCCGCCTCGAAGATCACCGCGATCATGGGGCCGAGCGGTTCGGGAAAATCGACGCTGCTCAATCTGGTGGCCGGCTTCGAGACGCCGCGATCGGGCCGCGTGCTGATCGGCGGCGCCGATGTCGGCGCCAAACCGCCGTCGGCGCGGCCAGTGTCGATGGTGTTCCAGGAAAACAATCTCTTTGCCCATCTTTCGGTCGAACGAAATGTCGGCCTTGGCCGCTCGCCGTCGCTCAGGCTGGCCGAGGGCGACCACGCTGCAATCGCCGGGGCGCTCAAGCGCGTCGGCCTTGCCGGCAAGCAACAGCGCCTGCCGCGCGAACTCTCCGGTGGCGAGCGGCAGCGCGTCGCGCTCGCCCGCGTCCTGGTGCGCGACCGGCCGGTGCTCTTGCTCGACGAACCGTTCGCCTCGCTCGGACCAGCCTTGCGCGACGACATGCTCGATCTGGTAGCCGGCGTCCATGCGGAGCGGCGCATGACGGTGCTGTTCGTCACGCATCAGCCGGAGGATGCCCACCGTATCGGCCAGGACATGGTGTTCCTGGACAATGGCACGGTTGCCGCAACCGGGACTGTCGCCGATTTTTTTACCAAGGCTGGACCGGAGGCCTTCCGGCGCTATATCGGTGCAGGTCCGTTTGGCGCGGGATCACGAGATGTTGCCCGGAAGCGGACATAATTTACGGCCAAACCGGCTTCAGGCGATGTGGTGCTTGCTTGCCATGGTCAAAGTAGTGTGACTAGGTCCTCCGATACTGGTCCGGCATAGGTTGTGATTTGCCACTACGGTGTGCCATGCGTGCTCATGGCCGCGAAGGACGCTGTGGCAGTTGATTGTGCGCATGATCCTTTCTGAAAATCGATGCCCGATTTTCGGGGCCATGTGCTGAGACCCGAAAGGAAGCTGTTCTGCCGACCGGCACCGACAGAGTGAGAAGGAAACCGCTGGCGCGCTTCCTCGCGCTGGCCGGCTTTGCCATGGCGCTGGCAAGCTGCCAGATGTTCACGCCGCCGGACGTTCAGGAATCCGGCTTCCAACCTTCCAGCAAACCGATCACGGTCGACAATGTCGCCGCCAACAGCAAGCTCGCCGAAATGGCGAAGGCGCAGCATCCGCGCATCCTGGCCACTTATGGCGGCGAGTATTCCGATCCCAAGCTCGAGCGCATGGTCGCCAAGGTCGTCGGCAGCCTGACCGTGGTGTCGGCCAACCCGAGCCAGACCTACCGCATCACCATCCTTAATTCGCCCAACGTCAATGCTTTCGCGCTGCCGGGCGGCTATCTCTACATCACGCGCGGCCTGTTGGCGCTGGCCAACGATTCGGCCGAGCTCGCCGCGGTCATCGCGCATGAGATGGGCCACGTCACTGCAAACCACGGCTTGCAGCGCCAGCAGCTCGAGGCTGAGGAGGGGTTTGCAACCAAGGTCGTCTCCGACGTGCTCGGCGACAGCCCGACCGCCAAGGCGGCACTGATCCGCGGCAAGCTGCGGCTTGCCCAGTTCTCGCGCAATCAGGAGCTTGAGGCCGATGGCATCGGCATCAAGTCGATCGGCGAGGCGGGCTTCGATCCCTTTGCCGCCGGCCGCTTCCTGCAGTCGATGTCGGCCTACACCGATTTCCGCTCGATCAGCGGCGCCACCGACGCCAGCCTCGACTTCCTGGCGACGCATCCTAACACGCCGCAGCGCATCGATCTGGCGCAGCGTCATGCCCGCCAGTTCGGCGCGCCTGGCGTCGGCACGCGCGACCGCGACGCCTTCCTCGCCGGCATAGACGGCCTGCTCTACGGCGACACGCCGGAGGAGGGCTATGTGCGTGGCGAAACCTTCCTACATCCAGGGCTCGGCGTGTCGCTCTCGGTGCCCGACGGCTTCATCATCGACAACTCGGCCGCAGCGGTGACGGCAACCGGCCCAGGCGACATAGCGATTCGCTTCGACGGCGTTTCGATCGACAAGAGCCGCTCACTGACCGACTACATCCGCAGCGGCTGGGTGGCCGGTCTCGACAAAAGCAGCGTGCGCCAGGAAACGATCAATGGCAACGAGGCGGCGACGGCGCATGCCAGCGCCGAGGGCTGGCAGTTCGACATCGCGGTGATCCGCGCCGGTGGCCAGGTCTACCGCCTGTTGACCGCTGCCCCTTCCACCAGCGCCTCGCTGGATGCCGTGGCGCGCTCGGTCAGCGGCTCCTTCCGTATCTTGAGCGCGGCCGAGAAAGCGGCGCTGAAGCCTCTGCATATCCGCGTTGTCACGGTGCGGCCCGGACAGACCATGGGTTCGCTCGCCGCGCAGATGGTCGGCGTCGACCGCAAGCTCGACCTGTTCAGGGTGCTCAATGCGATGTCGCCCGGTGCAGCCGTTTCGGCCGGCGACAAGGTCAAGATCATCACCGACAAATAAGAGTCAGGCGGCTGTCGCCAGAAACTCGGGGTTTTGCTTCACCAGCGCCACCTTGAGCTTTTCCATGGCGCGTGCCTCGATCTGGCGGACGCGTTCCTTGGAGATGCCGAGCGCCTCGCCGAGGGCTTCGAGCGTCGCGCCCTCGTCGCTCAGCCGGCGCTCCTCGATGATCCTGAGCTCGCGGGCATTGAGCGCGCCGAGCGCCGTTTTCAGCCAGACAGAACGGCGTTCGACATCGATCGTGTCGCCCACGACCTCGTCCGGCAAAGGATCGTCCGAAACCAGGAAATCCATTCGCTCGGTGGCGCCCGCATCGTCGGCGAGTGGCTGGTTGAGCGAGCTATCCGGTGCCGAAAGGCGGGAGTCCATCATCGCCACGTCAGCCTCGGAGACGCCGAGCGCGACCGACACCTCGCGATAGAGCGAGGTATTCGAGATCGGCTCGGCACCGTTCGCCAAGCGGGCGCGCAGGCGCCGCAAATTGAAGAACAACGCCTTTTGCGCCGAACTGGTGCCGCCACGCACGATCGACCAGTTGCGCAGGATATAGTCCTGCATCGAGGCGCGAATCCACCATGTCGCGTAGGTCGAAAACCGCACCTCGCGTTCCGGTTCGAAGCGGGCCGCCGCCTCCAGCAGGCCGACATGGCCTTCCTGAACCAGATCGCCGAGCGGCAGACCGTAGTGGCGGAATTTCGAGGCCATGGAAATGACCAGACGCATATGTGCCATGGCGATTTGGTGCAGCGCCTGCTGGTCGTTGTCTTCCTTCCAGCGCATCGCGAGAAGATGCTCTTCGTCGCGCTCAAGATAGGGGGCTTTCATCGCCGCGCGGACCATGGTTCGCCCTGCCATATCTTCCATCATGCCACGCTCCCTGTTCCGGGCGTTGCGGTGCGATCGCTCGAACCCTAAGCTGGCATCGTGGTTGAATTGGCGACGCCGCGCCCTACAACAGCCAAGAACGTGCCACGCGGGTGAATGGTTCCGCCACTGATGTCGCGTGGATTGCACTGCCGAAAGCTCGTTGCGGTGGTCGCTACGTGGTCGGTTGGCGCGACTCGATGTGGTTTTGAGAATTGGATTTCGAAAGCGTCTCATTTTTGAAATCTGGTTCCTTATTTCGCCAGCCTGCATCTGTCAGTTTCCGGCGCTCACAAATGCGGCGTACGCCGGCCAATGACGGGATCACAGAAAAATGAAATGGCTCAATTCGCTTATCGTCGCCGCAACACTGCAGGTACTGGCCGTCACATCAGGCCATGCCGGCGCCAATCTCGAGCAGATCAAGCAGGCCGGTGTCTTCAAGGTCGGCACGGAGGGTACCTATGCCCCCTTCACCTATCATGATGCCTCGGGCGCATTGGTCGGCTTCGATGTCGAGATCGCCAAGGCGATCGCCGAGCGCCTCGGCGTCAAGGCCGAATTCCTCGAAGGCAAATGGGATGGGCTGATCGCCGGCCTCGACGCCAAGCGCTATGACGCCGTCATCAACCAGGTCGGTATCACCGAGGAGCGCAAGGCCAAGTATGATTTCTCCGATCCCTATATCGCGTCCAAGGCGGTGCTGATCGTGCGCGGCGACAATACCGACATAAAGAGCTTTGCCGACCTCAAGGGCAAGAAGGCGGCGCAGTCGCTGACCTCGAATTTCGGCAAGCTCGCCGAAGCGAACGGCGCCGAACTCGTCGGCACCGATGGTTTCGACCAGTCGATCCAGCTGCTTCTTACCGGCCGTGCCGACGCCACCATCAACGACAGCCTGTCCTTCCTCGATTTCAAGAACCACAAGCCCGACGCCAATGTGAAGATCGCCGCGCAGGAAGAAAACGCCGACTATTCCGGCGTCCTCGTGCGCAAGGGCGATCCGGAACTGGTCGCCGCCATCAATCAGGCGCTGGCCGATATCAGGGCCGACGGCACCTACCAGAAGATCGCCGACACCTATTTCGGCCAGGACGTTTCGAAGTAAGCGCATTTCACGGAGCGGGCCGGTTGTTGGCCCCCATGGCAGGTATCGCGGCGAGCTGTCTTTGACGGCCGCCGCTTTTCGCGTGATATGACGGCCGTATGATCGCGCTTCGATGCTGCCGGGGCGGTTTTGGGCGGCAATCTCGCAAGGAGGGTTTTCGTGCCGCACTGGCTGCAACTGACGCTGGACTCGTTGCCCACGCTGCTATGGGCCGCGCTGATCTTCACCGTGCCGCTAACGCTGCTGTCGTTCGCATTCGGTCTCTTCGTAGGACTGGTTGCGGCGCTCGTCCGGCTGTTCGGCCCGAAGCCGCTGGTCGCCGTGGTCCGCTTCTACGTCTGGATCTTCCGTGGCACGCCGCTTCTGGTGCAACTCTTCCTGATCTTCTACGGCCTGCCCTCGGTCGGCATCCTGCTCGACGCTTTTTCAGCTGCGTTGATCGGCTTCACGCTCAACATCGGCGCCTATACGTCGGAGATCATCCGTGCCGTCATAGGCTCGGTGCCGAAGGGGCAGTGGGAGGCGGCCTATTCGATCGGCATGACCTGGGGCCAGGCGATGCGGCGCACGATTCTTCCACAAGCAGGCCGCGTCGCGGTGCCGCCGCTGTCAAACACCTTCATCTCGCTGGTCAAGGATACATCGCTGGCCGCCGCCATCACCGTGCCGGAGATGTTCCAGGCGGCGCAGCGCATCGTCGCCACCACCTATGAGCCGCTGATCCTCTATGTCGAGGCGGCGGCTCTCTATCTGGCGCTGAGCTCGGTGCTGTCGGCGTTGCAGACGCGCTTGGAAAAGCGGCTCAACCGCTATGGCGGCTTCCTGGAGGCGCGCTCATGATCGGTCTCACCGACATCGAGAAGCGCTTCGGCGACAACCTAGTGCTGAAGGGCGTGACGGTCACCATCGAGGAAGGCAGCGTCACCGCCCTTGTCGGTCCCTCGGGCGGCGGGAAAAGCACGCTTCTGCGCTGCATCAACCTGCTCGAGATCCCGACTTCGGGCACGGTGCGCATCGGCGACGACGCGCTCGAATTCCATCCCGGCGGCAAGGTTTCCGGCAGGGCCATCCAGCGCCTGCGGCTGCAGACCGGCATGGTGTTCCAGAATTTCCAGCTGTTTCCGCACCGCACGGCAATCGAAAATGTCATGGAGGGGCTGGTGACGGTGCTGAAATGGCCGGTCGGGCGAGCGCGCGAGCGGGCGCTCGCTCTGCTCGAAAAGGTCGGCATGGCGCACAAGGCCGATGCCTGGCCGGCGACCCTGTCAGGCGGCCAGCAGCAACGCGTGGCGATTGCCCGGGCGCTGGCGCCATCGCCGAAAGTGCTGCTGTGCGACGAGCCGACCTCGGCGCTCGATCCGGAACTGGCTCAGGAGGTGGTCGACGTGCTCAGCCAGCTCGCTCGTGAGGGCACCACCATGGTGATGGCGACGCATGATTTGCGCCTCGCTTCGAAGATCGCGCAGGAAGTGGTGTTCCTCGACGCCGGCGCCATCATCGAGAAAGGCCCCGCCGCTGTTCTGTTCAGCAATCCGGAGCGGCAGCGAACCAAGCGGTTCATCGCGACGCTGAAGCAGGAGGCGGAGAAGGAAGGCGGCGGCGAAGGTTAATGCATGTCGCCCAAACTGCGTAGCGGTTTTGGGATAACGACATGCATAATAAGAAAAAACCGGGCGCGAGGCCGAGTTCTTCCAAATTCGAAGGCGAGATGCGCTCAGGCTGCTTCTTCCTGCTCGGCTTCTTCGTTGTCGGCCTTGGCGCCGCGCTTCGGACCCTTGTTGAGATTCACCTCGATGAGGCGCACCGCTTCGGTTTCCGACATGCGGTTGACGGCCGCGATCTCGCGCGCCATGCGGTCGAGTGCCGCCTCATAAAGCTGGCGCTCTGAATAGGACTGCTCCGGCTGGTTGTCGGCGCGGTAGAGGTCGCGCACCACTTCGGAGATCGAGATCAGGTCGCCGGAATTGATCTTCGCATCATATTCCTGGGCGCGGCGCGACCACATGGTGCGCTTGACGCGGGCGCGGCCCTGCACGACCTTCAGCGCGCGATCGACATAATCCTCTTCCGACAGCTTGCGCATGCCGATGGAGGTCGCCTTGGCAACCGGCACTTTCAGACGCATCTTGTCCTTCTGGAAGTCGATGACGAACAATTCCAGCTTGTGGCCCGCAACTTCCTGCTCATCGATCGAGACGATCTGGCCGACGCCATGCGCCGGATAGACGATGTACTCGCCGGTCTTAAAACCGTGACGCGCTGCGCTGGACTTCTTCTGCGGGGTGATTGTTGCCATTACGCCATGAACTCCTTGGTGTGGTACCGGCACTCTGCCGGCCGAACTCGCGCGATCGGGTAACCGATCGTTAGCCGCACAACTACGAACCCACCGGAAAAGCCGAGGCCGGCAAACCGCATGATTGCGACTGCCTGCCCCAGATCACTCTGGTCCGGATTGAGAAATTCACCTTTCAGTGATTTGGGGCGTTTGCGCCATAAATCGACGTTGTGTCACCGGCATGTTTGGTTCATGTAGCACAAAAAGTCGGAAGAATCAAGGTTTTGCTGCACGCGCGAAGGCCATGCGCCATCGCCGCCTGTCAAGGCAGTTAATGTACCATGCCTTTTACGCGGCGTTATGCTGGCTGAAACAGCGGTCTTGTCAGTCGCCCTCGCCGGGCTCGGGAGAGAAATATTTCTCGAACTTGCCGGCCTCGCCATCGAAGGATTTGGCGTCGGCCGGAGGCTCCTTCTTGGCGGTGATGTTGGGCCATTTATCAGCGTATTCGGTGTTGATCTGCAGCCATTTGTCGAGACCCGGCTCGGTGTCGGGCTTGATCGCGTCGGCCGGGCATTCCGGTTCGCAGACGCCGCAGTCGATGCATTCGTCGGGATGGATGACGAGCATGTTCTCGCCTTCGTAGAAACAGTCGACCGGACAGACCTCGATGCAGTCCATATATTTGCATTTTATGCAATTGTCGGTCACGACATAGGTCATCGGTCGGCTCCGGGACGTCCCGTTTCTGTTAGGCTTTTTTGGTGAGGTAACGTCTTTGGCCGCCGCTTGCAAGGGGAGCCATTGCGCGCGATACCGGTGTTTCCGGAATGGAATTCCAGAGGGGCGATGCGGCGAAAGCCGGTTATGCGTCAGTCGTCGCCGAACAACCGGTCGGTCTCCCGGCGTTCCTTCTTGGTCGGGCGGCCGCTGCCGGCATCGCGCAGCGCGGGAATCACATCGGCAACGGCCTCGCCCTTCGGCGCGGGCGGTGGCGACATATCCTCGTAGAGCATGCGCGCTTCTTCGGCAGGGCCGCGCCGGCTTCCCGTGCCGAGCACCTTCCAGACGAAGATGCGCCGCTCAAGAGTGATGGTCAGGACATCGCCGGCCCGGACCAGATCGGAGGCCTGCGCTGCTTTGTCGCGATTGATGCGGACGCGTCCGGCCACCACCAGCTTCGCTGCCAGCGAGCGCGATTTCACCGCGCGCGAAAAGAACAGCCATTTGTCGATGCGCTGGCGGCCTTCGGCGACCATCGGAGCGAGCGAACTTACTTCTTCAGCTGGTCGCGCAACGCGGCGAGCTTGGCGAATGGAGAATCCGGGTCGAAGCGCACGGGACGCTCCTCGCGAGGCTTAGGCTGGAACGCGGACTTTCCACCTGGTGCGCCACCCTTGCCGTCCTGCCTGCCGCCCTTCCAGTCCGGCCGGCTTTCGCGACGATCGGGACGCTCGCCCTGCGGCTTGCCGTCGCGCCGTTCCCCTGCCTCACCCTGAGGCTTGGGCTTGAACTTGCTGCGGTCGAAGCGCGGCTTGCCGGCGCCGTCGCCGTCGCGGCGTCCTTGATGGGGGGGCCGGCTGCCTGGAGCGCCGGCCGGTTGTCCGCCGGTGGCATCTGCCGGTGCGTCGCCACGGCCATCGCGGGCGGCTTGCCCGTTGCGCGGGCGATTGTTCCTGTCACGGGGCCGGCTGTCGTGGTGGCGGTGGCGCGGACGCTGGTCGAAGCGGCCCTGCCGCCACAACAGGATGGGTTTTGGTTCTTCGGCCTCTTTCTCGGCCTCTGGAGCAGCCTCGCCGGTGGCGGCTTCCGCTGTCGCGGCAGGTTCGGCCGACACGGCTTCCGTTGCGGCCGAGGCTTCGAAAGCCGGCTCCGCCGGGGCGACCTCAACCTCGGTGGCTTCGGGTTCTGCCTCTGGCTGAGCCGCGGGTACCGCAGACATTTCAGCTGCGGCTTCGGCTGGAGGCAGTCCCTCTACCGTGACCTCAGCCGGAGTTTGCTGCTGAGCTTCTGCGACAGGTTCCGCGGGCGCTTCGACTGTGGCCTCTGCCACGGCATCCGGCTCCGAACTCTCGGCCGGCGCCTCGGCGGCTGCGTCCGCAACCGCGGCGTCCGCTGCCTTGGCCTGCTCGGCTCGCGCAGCTTCTTCCGCCTCCTGCTTGGCCGCGGCGGCTTCACGCGCGGCATTGTCCTGTGCCTCGAGCCGCGCCCTCACCTCGACTGCCGGCTTCGGCTCCGCTCGGTAGCCGAGGCCTTTCAAAATCTCTTCCATGTCGTCGGCCGTAGCGCCGAGGATCGACATCATCGGCGGCGTCACCATGAAAGACTGACCGTCATAGGCGCCGTCGGGCCGCTGACCGAGGCCCGGCTTCCAGTTGGTTGCGGGCCGGATCAGGTCGGCCAACCGTTCAAGGATGTCGACGCGCACCGCGCGACGGCCGAGATTGCGGTAGCCGGCCAGTTTGTAGAAGGCCTTGTCGAACGTGGGATCGATGACCACCGAGGTGCGGCCGGAGGCCAGCGCTTGGACCACATCGCCAAAGCCGGGCTTGTCCTTGCCGTCGTTCTGCAGCGCCCACAACAGCGTCACCAGTCCGGCCGGGGCCGGCTTGATCAGCGCGGGCACGAAGACGTGGTAGGCGCCGAAGCGCACGCCGAGCCGGCGAAGGGCGGCGCGGCCTTCCTGGTCGAGCGACTTCATCTCCTGGGCGATGTCGCGGCGGTTGATGAGGCCGAAATGCTCGACGAGCTGGAAGGCAATGCCGCGGCCGATGCCGGTGATCTGCTCGGCGTTCTTGAGGTCGACCAGCGGCTTCAGCAAGGACTCGATCTGGAAATTGACGAAGCGCTCGGCGCGCGCCGCGACCTTGTCGCGGGCTGGTCCGGTGAGCTGCTCGTCGGCAAGCAGCACAAGGCGCGGCTTCAACGGCTCGTCGCCTGCGACCAGCGTGCCGATCGGCGCGCCGATCCAGCGCAGCGTGCCGTCGGAGCCGAGCGCGATGTCGCCATTGGCCGAGGCGCCGAAGCGTTCGGCCCGCGCCTCGAATTCGGCTGCAAGCGCCTTCTGGGCTGCTGTGCGCACTGCCTTGGCGTCCTCGCCGCCGGCGCTCTGGTCGGCGGTGAAGCGGAACCCTTGCAACTCGCCGACATGATGGCCTTCGACGAGGACAGTTCCGGTTGGGCTAATTTCGGCTTCAGGCATGGTATTTTCTCTAAGGCGCCGCATGAGGACGGAAGTCCTGCGGTCTACGAAGCGTTTCGTCAACCGCTCATGCAGCGCATCCGACAATCTGTCTTCGATTTCGCGCGTCTTTTCCTGCCAGTGTGCCTGATCGGCCAGCCAGCCGGGCCGGTTGGAGACGAATGTCCAGGTGCGGATCTGGGCGATCCGGTGCGACAGCGTGTCGATGTCGCCCTCGGTGGTGTCGGCACGGCGCACCTGCTCGGCCATGTAATTCTCGTCGACATGGCCATGCCTGGCAAGGTCCATGTAGATCGAGGCGATCAGGTCGGCGTGCTGGGCAGGCGCGATCTTCCTGTAGTCGGGAAGGGCGCAGGCCTCCCACAACAGCGCCACGCGCTTGGCGTTGGTGGCCAAGGCCCGGATATCCTCGTCGCGGGACAAATGCTCGAGCGCCTGCGCATCCACCGCCGGCAGCGCACGCGTCAGGCCTTCGACCGGCGCGTTGGTCTCGGTGGAGCGCTTCAGCGCATCGAGGCTGGCGAAATCGAAATGCGCGGTGCGCCATTGCAGCACTTTCACCGGGTCGAACTCATGCCCTTCGATCTTCTTGACCAGATCTTCGTCGAGCGGATCGACCTGGCCGGTGACGCCGAAAGTGCCGTCGCGCAAGTGCCGGCCGGCGCGGCCGGCGATCTGGCCGAGCTCGGCCGCCGTCAGGTTGCGATACTGGTAGCCATCGAATTTACGGTTTTGAGCGAAGGCGACATGATCGAGATCGAGGTTCAGGCCCATGCCGATCGCATCGGTGGCGACCAGGTAATCGACATCACCCGATTGGAACAGCTCCACCTGCGCGTTGCGAGTGCGGGGTGATAGCGCGCCGAGCACGACGGCCGCACCCCCTTGCTGGCGGCGGATCAGTTCGGCAATCGCATAGACCTCGTCGGCGGAAAAGGCGACGATCGCCGTGCGTCGCGGCAGGCGGGTCAGCTTCTTCGAGCCGGCATAGGCGAGATGCGACAGCCGTGGCCGGGTCACCACCGACACGCCCTTCAGCAGACGCTGGAGGATGCCGTGCATGGTGGCTGCGCCGAGCAGCAATGTCTCCTGGCGGCCGCGCAGATGCAGGATACGGTCGGTGAAGATGTGGCCGCGCTCGAGATCGCCAGCCAGCTGCACCTCGTCGATGGCGACGAAGGCGGCGTTGGTCTCGCGCGGCATGGCTTCGACGGTACAGACCGAATATCTGGCACCGTCGGGCTGGATCTTCTCCTCGCCGGTGATGAGCGCCACCTTGTGAGCGCCGACCTTCTCGCAGACGCGTGAATAAACCTCGCGGGCGAGCAACCTGAGCGGCAGGCCGATGATGCCGCTTTCATGCGCCACCATGCGCTCGATGGCGAGATGGGTCTTACCGGTGTTGGTCGGCCCGAGCACGGCAGTCACGTCGCGGCCCGAGAGGATCAGCGGCTCAATATGTTTCGGCGGGATGTTCATCGACCTGGAAATCAGGCTCTCTTCTTCGCGTTGTCGGGAGCGCGCCCCGTGGCGGCGCGTGTGACAGTCGACACATAGGGATTTCGAGTGCGAAGCGAAAGCGGAATGTTCCGACGGCAGCTCGAAGGCTCTCGTCTGGTGTTGTCAACTGGTCCTGATTAACAGTTGGAACGAGTCTGGAACGAATCAGCTACGAATCGCTGACTCTTGCTGATTCAGGTTTTGTTCACGGCTACATCTGGATTTTTTGCCGACGAGTCTCACCACATGCTGAATCGCCGAACTGGCCCGATTCATGCAGGGCGGATGTCCTCCTTAACAGTTGCCGGTGAACGATCGGCGCAGGCCGGCGGGCATCACCCAACATTATGAAATTATTGATCTTTCCTAACGCGCCTTTACGGTTTGAGGGATGTTTTCAGCCTTTGTCGTTAACCTTCCGGTCAAAGCCGGAACGAAACGGCGACGAATCAGCGCTGGCGGGTGTTTCCCGGTTTGTTCACCCCAATATGTTGTGTCGTGAACAGGTTTTCCACCTGTTATCAACAGGCGAGGAACAGGGTTTGCACAGGCTGTGCGGCCGCCGTTAACTTTTGCGTGCCGCTTCGGCACAAATCGGTGTCACGTCCGTCGGTCGGCGCAGTCGCGCAGGACCAAACTCCAGGTTCAAGAAACGTCCTCTCCCACGGCATAGCGCTGCAAAGTAGGGCCGACGTTCTGAATGATTTCATCGTGGGACAGGGCGACGACGGGCGGAAGCCGCAGCAGGTATCGGCACATCGCCAAACCCAGCAACTGGCTCGAAACGAGCCCGGCACGTCGACCCGCGTCGGCGGGATCAGCGACCGCCGCAACCACCGGCCTGACCTGGTTGCCAAATACGTCACGCAGCTTTTCGGCGGCGAATTCGTTCGACGTCGCCGAACGCAGCAGAATTGCCATGCCAGGACCGCTGGCCGCGCCCTCCCAGATTTCGAGAAAACGCCTGATCAGCGTTTCACCGATGGTGTTTCGGTCGATTACCCGAAGTGCCGGCAATTGCAGGTCGACGACCGCCGCCCTGGCGAACAGCTCGTCCTTGCTGCGGAAATAGCGGATCACCATGGCCGGATCGATCGAGGCATGCGCCGCGACGTCGCGGATGGAGGCGCCGTCATAGCCGTGCTCGGCGAACAGGAGCCTCGCGGCCTCGAGGATTTGGGAGCGCGTGCGGTCCGACTTGCTGGGTTTCTTCGGCTGATTCTCGGTCATGAAAATTCATATGCCAACGGCCGTTGACAAATGCAATAGCTTCGACTAGAAAGTCAACGATCGTTGACAAAATGGAGAAAAAAATGTTGCCCGATACAACGGAAGTCCTGATCATTGGCGCCGGCCCGACCGGCATGGCGCTGTCCATCGTGCTGCACCAGGCCGGTGTCGATCATGTTCTGATCGACAGGCTGGCACAGGGCCTTCAGACCTCGCGGGCTGGCGTCATCCACGCGCAGACGCTGGAAACGCTGGAGCCTCTCGGCGTTACGCAGCGGCTGAGCGAACTTGCCCTGAAGCTGCAGAATTTCGCCATCCGCGACCGCAATCGGGCGCTGCTCAAGCTCGATTTCGGCAAGCTTCCGTCGAGGCATCCTTATCTGATGATGCTGCCTCAGAACCTGACCGAGCAGGTGTTCGCCGAACGGATCGCAGCCCTGGGCGGCGTGATTCACCGCATGGTCGAGGCCAAGGCGGTCGTTCAGGATGCTGACGGCGCGCGCGTGACGGTGGTCGAGAACGGCCGCGAGAAACTGATATCGGCACGCTATGTCGTTGGTGCCGACGGCATGCAAAGCCTGGTGCGCAGGTCGACCGGCATCGAGTTCGACGGCGCGGCCTATGACGCTTCGTTCGTACTCGCCGATGTTCGTCTCGACTGGCCGGTTGGGCCGACGGAAGTGTCGCTGTTCTTTGCACCGGCCGGGCTGGTGGTGGTGGCGCCGCTTCCGGACGGATCGTACCGGGTCGTCGCGACAATGGATGACGCACCGGAAAAGCCCGAGATCGCCGACATCCAGGCGCTGCTCGACAGCCGTGGACCGACCAAGAAAAGAACCCGGGTGCTCGACCTGTCGTGGAGCTCGCGTTTTCGTGTGCATCACCGCCTGGTCCGCTCGTACCGCAAGGACCGATTGTTCCTCATGGGCGATGCCGCGCACGTGCACAGCCCGGCGGGAGGACAAGGCATGAACACCGGCATCATCGACGCGGTCGTGCTTGGCCAGTTGTTTGGCGACGTGATGAACGGCGTGCGCCCGGAAGCCGAGCTCGACCTCTACGAAACGCTGCGCCGCCCGGCGGCCCAAGAGGTGCTTGAACTGGCGGGCACGATGACCGACATGGCGCTTACCCGCAGTTCGGTGAAGCGGTTCGTCCGCAATCTCGTGCTTTCGGTGCTGAACCTCAATCCATTCCTGAAGCTTCGTATCGCATTGAAACTGTCAGGCCTCAGCCGGGCGCCGCTTGCCCGCCTGCCGGCACCTTCGCGCGAGCCGATCGCCCAGACCAAGCCTGCAGCCGAACCAGGGCTGAAGCTTGTCGCCTGACAGCCGCTACTATCCGGTTCCGACGCCTCAGGTGATGTACTGGCCGCCATTGGCGGAGATGGTCGAGCCAGTGATGAAACCGGCATCGTCGGAAGCGAGGAAGACGACGCAGCGTGCGATCTCTTCCGGCTCGCCGAGGCGGCCGACCGGGATCTGCGGGATGACGCGCTCGTTGAGCACCTTCTCGTCCATCGCCCTGACCATCTCGGTAGCGATATAGCCGGGGCAGATGACATTGACGGTGATGCCGGCCCGCGCTCCTTCCTGGGCGAGCGCCTTGGTGAAGCCGATGTCGCCGGCCTTCGACGCCGAATAATTGACCTGGCCGGTCTGACCCTTCTGGCCGTTGATCGAGGAGATGGTGATGACGCGGCCGAACTTGCGGTCGCGCATGCCGCCCCACAGCGGGTGGGTCATGTTGAACACGCCGGAAAGATTGGTGTCGACGACCTCTTTCCATTGCTCGCGCGTCATCTTGTGGAACATGGCGTCGCGGGTGATCCCGGCATTGTTGACCAGAACGGAGACCGGGCCGAGATCGGCCTCGATCTGCTTAATGCCGGCGGCGCAGGCATCGTAGTCGGCCACCGACCATTTGTAGACCGGGATGCCGGTCTCTGCCTTGAATTTCTGCGCCGCTTCGTCATTGCCGGCGTAGTTCGCGGCAACCTTGTAGCCGGCGGTCTTCAGGCCGATCGAAATCGCGGCGCCAATACCGCGCGACCCGCCGGTGACGAGTGCTACCTTTGTCATGGTTTCCTCCCTTTTTAATTCGTGAGTGGCGGGCGCTGAACGCTCTAACGGCCATTGAGCCCGTTCGCCACCGACTATTTCATGGCTTGGCTGGCGCATGAACCCCGAAAATCGAAATCGATTTTCGAAAAAGGATCATGCGCAAGTGCTACAGCCTCCTTTGCACGTCCCAAGGGACGCCCGGCGCTGTAGTCTGTCTTCAGAGTGCTTCCACGCACATGGCGACACCCATGCCGCCGCCGATGCACAGCGTGGCGAGGCCCTTCTTGGCGCCGCGGCGGCGCATCTCGTAAACCAGCGTGTTGAAGATGCGGGCACCTGAGGCGCCGATCGGATGGCCGATGGCGATGGCGCCGCCGTTGACGTTGACGATGGACGGATCCCAGCCCATGTCCTTGTTGACGGCGCAGGCCTGGGCGGCGAAGGCCTCGTTGGCCTCGACCAGGTCGAGATTGCCGACCGACCAGCCGGCCTTGGCCAGCGCCTTGCGCGAGGCGGGAATAGGCCCGGTGCCCATGACCTGCGGATCGACGCCAGCGGTCGCCCAGGACACGATGCGCGCCAGCGGCGTGATGCCGCGCTTTGCGGCTTCCGCCTCGGTCATCAGCAGCACGGCGGCGGCGCCGTCATTGATGCCGGAGGCATTGGCGGCGGTCACCGTGCCGTCCTTGTCGAAGGCCGGTCTTAGCTTGGTCATGGCGTCGATCGTGGCGCCGTGGCGGATATATTCGTCCTGGTCGACTGTCGTGTCGCCTTTCTTGCCCTTGACGATGAAAGCCACGATCTCGTCCTTGAACTTGCCGGCCTTCTGTGCGGCCTCTGCCTTGTTCTGGGAGGCCAATGCGAGCCCGTCCTGGTCCTCACGGGTAATCTGGAACTGGCGAGCGACGTTTTCGGCGGTGTTGCCCATGTGGTAGCCATTGAAGGCATCCCAAAGCCCGTCCTTGATCATGGTGTCGATCATCTTGTAGTCGCCCATCTTGACGCCGGCACGCAGGTGTTGAGCGTGCGGGGCCAGCGACATCGATTCCTGCCCGCCGGCGACGATCACCCTGGCGTCGCCGGTGGCGATCTGCTGCATACCGAGAGCAATAGCGCGCAGACCTGAGCCGCAAACCTGATTGAGGCCCCAGGCGGTGGTTTCCTTTGGCAGGCCGGCATTGATAGATGCCTGGCGGGCGGGGTTCTGGCCCTGAGCCGCGGTCAGCACCTGGCCGAGGATGACCTCGTCGACCTCCGTCGGCTCGACACCGGCGCGAGACAACAGTTCCTTGATGACCACGGAACCAAGCTCATGCGCCGGGGTGGCGGCAAAGGCGCCGTTGAAGGAACCGACGGGCGTGCGTGCCGCACTGGCGACAACGATGGCAGCGGACATGTTCTTCTCCAGACTTCGAGGCATCGAGTTTTTGGAATCGTCAGGGCTTTTCTTGCCCTTTCAATGATCCAAGTCAAACCGGAAATGGGCATGTCGGCCATGCGCCGCAAGCAGGTTGCGCATCGTCATGGAAATAGCCCGTCCGTTGCTGCGCAGCATTTTTAGCCCGCCCTGCAGCATTAATTGATCCCGCAGTGCACAAAGCACTTGGAATTGCGACGCTTTTGCGCATATCCTTGAAAAGGCGCAATCGTTACCGGCAGCTTACTCAAGTGCGCCGGTGTCCCGGGAGGATGCTGATGGCCGCGAAAGACGAACCGATTATCATCAAAAAATATGCCAATCGCCGCCTCTACAACACCGGCACCAGCACTTATGTGACGCTCGAGGACCTTGCCGAAATGGTCAAGAAGGGCGAGGAGTTCACCGTCCAGGACGCCAAGACCGGCGACGACATCACCCATCCTGTGCTGACCCAGATCATCTTTGAACTGGAGAACAAGGAGGGGCAGAACATGCTGCCGATTCCGTTCCTGCGCCAGTTGATCGCCTTCTACGGCGACCAGATGCAGATGATCGTGCCGAGCTTCCTCGAGCAGTCGATGATCGCCTTCTCGAAGGAACAGGAACGCTTCCGCGAGCAGATGAAGGGTGCCTTGGGCAAGTCGCCACTGGACATGATGAAGATCGCCACGCCGATCAAAGCGCTGGAAGAGCAGACGCGCCGCAATATGGAGATGTTCCAGAACGCCATGCGCTTGTTCACGCCCTTTCCACCCGCAGGCTCGAATGGCTCTTCCGCAGCGCCGGCGGAGCCGGCCAGGAAAGAGACGTCGGAAAAACCTGACGACCTTCAGGAGTTGAAGGAACAGATCGCCGCCATGCAGCGCAAGCTCGACACCATGTCGTGATCGCCGGCCGGACCAAACCCGGCCAAAATCTCTCATCAGCAGACCGTGTCAGCGCATCTCCGCCTCGAATGAGGCTGAGGGCCTCCAGCCACCTAAAGCGCGTCGCGTTTGACCGGCCTCATGCGACGCGCTTTAGGTGGTGTTTTTATGCATGTCGTTATCGCAAAACCGCTGCACACTTTTGCGCGACATGCATTATTTCGTCGTCACCGTCACCAGCGCGGTAACGGGTTTGCCGTCCACAAGAATGGGCTTGTGATGATCATCGGCAAGTAGCACGCCGATCACGTGCTTGCCGGCGGCATCCGGACAATGGCCGAAACGAGCCTTGATAAGATCGCCGCCAAAGTCGCTGTTCATGCTGTTGTACGGCTTGCCGGGGATGTTGCAGGTATCTCCGGTGGGATCGATCTTCAAATGCACGTGGCCGCATTGGCCGACGCCGTCGCATTCACCCGCTGGCAGCAGCGTGAAGTTGCTCCTGACGATGACGCCTATCGCCTTCTCGGGATCGTTGCCGAGTTCGATGACCGAACCGGCCACCGGCCAGACGATTTGCAGGGTTGGCCGATCTTCGGCCTGGGCAGACCCGAGCGACAATAAAGAGAAAGCGAGGACAGTCGTTGCGATGATGCGAAGCATGGTAACCTCCGTTGACGTTGTAATCACTGATTACATACGAATCGCTCGGGCGCAAGAAAATAATCGGTGATTACATTTCGGCCTCGTGCTATTGGGCAGGCATGACCAACCCCACGGATTCCGGCGACGCCGCCAACCCCAAGCGCTATCATCACGGCAATCTGGTCGAGGCCTTGATCGCTGCTACCGTGGAGATCATCGAAGAGCGCGGAGCAGAGCATGTCTCTGTGCGTGAGGCCGCAAAACGTGCCGGCGTCTCGCCCGGCGCGCCATTCCGGCATTTTCGGTCGAAAACAGCACTGCTGACCGCAGTCGCCGAACAGGCCATGAACCGGCTGACCGAAGCCGTTGCCGATGCACAGTCCAAAGTCGACAGCGCAGATCCCATCGTGGCCTTCGAAGCGATCGGACAGGGCTATCTGGAATGGGCGATCAGCAATCCGACGCATTTCCAGATCATAAGTTCTCGAACGCTGATTGATTTCGACGCGTCGGATAGTCTTCGTGATCAGAATGAAACCGTTCGCCGGAAGATGATCGACCTGCTGACCCAAGCGCAACAACAAGGTCGGCTTGCTCCGGACACCGACTTCGATCATCTGGTGCTTGCCGCGCGCGCGTTTGTCTACGGGTTGGCGCGCATGGCGATCGATGGTCATTTTCCGGAGTGGCATCCGTCCGAGCCGCCATCGCTCGCCGCGCGCAGAGCTCTCCATCTTTTCATGAGCCGGATTTCATCCAAAACGCAATCTCAGGAGCACCCCGAAGTGGCTACCCGGGATCGCTGACAAACTGGTTTCACACCGTCTGTCAGGGCACAACTTCGAGTGAGGGTGTCCTCATTCATGACAAAAATTTCATGTCATCGCCAATCCGCGCCGCTGTTCTTGCGCCGCACGAGACATATATGCTGCACTGCAATATGCTTCCGTCAGCACCGTACTGAAGGATTTCGCCTTGCCCAGCAGAAAAACCGCCATCGTCACCGGTTCCACCTCGGGCATCGGCCTGGCCATCGCCCATGCGCTCGCGGCGGACGGCTGCAATGTCATCGTCAATTCCTTTTCCGACACTGCCGACGACCGGGCCATCACCGATGCGATCGCCAAACATCACGGCGTGAAGACCGCCTATATCAAGGCAGACATGTCGAAGCCGGCCGAATGCCGGGCTTTGATCGAGAAAGCAGCCGAGACGTTCGGCTCGGTCGACATCCTGGTCAACAATGCCGGCATCCAGCATGTCGCGCCGGTGGAAGAATTTCCCATCGAGAAATGGGACGCGATCATTGCCATCAATCTGTCGTCGGCCTTCCACACCATCGCTGCCGCGATCCCGCTGATGAAACAAGCCGGCGGCGGCAGGATCGTCAACATCGCCTCGGCCCACGGGCTGGTCGCCTCGCCGTTCAAGTCGGCTTATGTCTCGGCCAAGCACGGCATCATGGGGCTGACCAAGACGGTCGCTTTGGAACTGGCGCGCGACAAGATCACCTGCAACGCGATCTGCCCCGGCTATGTGCTGACGCCGCTGGTCGAGGCGCAGATCCCCGACCAGATGAAGGCCAACAAGATGGACCGCGACACTGTGGTCCGCGAGGTCATGCTCGAAAAGCAGCCGACCAAGGAGTTCGTCACGGTCGAGCAGGTTGCCGCTGCCGCGGTGTTCCTGTGTTCGGATGCGGCAGCGCAGATCAACGGCACTCATATTTCGGTCGACGGCGGCTGGACCGCCCAGTGAATTTGAGCGTGCGAACAAATCTGGCCGACAAATCAAGGGCAACGCCATGACGACGAACGGCAAGGTGGAGGAGCCCAAGAAGATCAACGTCGCGCTGCAGGGTGGCGGCTCGCACGGCGCCTTCTCCTGGGGGGTGCTCGACCAGCTGCTGGAGGACGGGCGGCTCGACATCGCGGCGGTTTCGGGCACCAGCGCCGGCGCCATGAACGCGGTGGCGCTGGCCGACGGCTTCATCCGCGGCGGCGTCGAGGGCGCGCGGCAGAAGCTCGACGATTTCTGGCGCGCGGTGGCGCGGAAGGGCCGGTTCAGCCCGGTGCAGCGCATGCCGTGGGACGTGGCCTGGGGCAATTGGTCGATCGAGAACACACCAGGCTATCTCTTTTTCGACACCATGTCGCGGGTGTTTTCGCCCTATGTCGCCAACCCGCTCGGCCTCAATCCGCTGCGCGACGTGATTGAAAAGGAGATCGATTTCGGCAATGTGCGCGCCTGCAAGTCGATGGAACTGTTCATCTCCGCGACCAATGTCGAGACCGGGCAGTTACGCGTCTTTTCCGATGGCGAGATCGACCTCGACACGGTGATGGCGTCGGCTTGCCTGCCGCAGCTGTTCCGCGCCGTCGAGATCAAGGGGGTGCCCTACTGGGATGGCGGCTATGGCGGCAATCCGGCGCTGTTCCCGTTCTTCAAGACGACTGCCACCGAGGACGTGCTTTTGGTGCAGATCAATCCGGTGGTCCGCGAGGGGACGCCGAAGAGCGCCAACGAAATCCAGAATCGCATCGACGAGATCACCTTCAACGCCGGACTCTTGCGCGAATTCCGCTCGATCGCTTTCATCAAGGAGCTGATTGCAGCCGGCCGGCTGCCGCATGGCGAATACCGCGACATCCGCATGCACCGCATCGATGCCGACGAGGCGTTCAAGGACCTGTCGGCATCGTCCAAGGTCAATGCCGAATGGGCGTTCCTGACCTATCTGCGAGACCTTGGCCGCACCGCCGCCAGCGACTGGCTGGAGGAGAATTACGACGCCGTCGGCAAGCGGCCGACGCTTGATCTCTCAGGCGAACTCGATGACGGCTTCAAGCCGGTGCGTGGTCCGGCACCAGGGCGGCGGGTCAAGGAGTTCCTCGCGGCACGCAAGAAGCCCGAAGCAGCGCGTCGCCGAGCCTGAGGCGTTTTGAATTGTCAGCTTTTTTGCAAGGCTAGATCGATCACCTTGATCAGCGCGGCCGCGGCCCGCCGCTGCTCGTCCGGATCGCTGATGCGCATCTTCATGCCTTCCAGCCCGTCGAGCAGCATGTCGGCCAGCAATTTTGCCGACAAGCCCTTGGCGGTGAGATCGACGCCATTGCGTCCGGCCTCGCTCTGGATCGCTGCGGCGATATGCTCGGCAAACCGGCTGCGCCAGCAGCCGATCAAGTCGGCGAGACTCGACTTCATGTCGAGGAGTTCGGCGCCATGCGGCGAGGCGTGGACGGTGCGCGTCATCGAGATCAGCGCTTCGTCGATGGCCCGCATCGTGCGCTCGGCAAATGGTTCTTCGCCGGCGAGTGCCGTTTTCGCCTGCTCGAGCGAGCGGGAGAGCAGCATCAACGCGATGGCGCGATAAATATCGGTCTTGTTCTTGAACTGGAGATAAAGCGCCGGCCGCGACATGTCGGCGGCACGCGCAATGTCGTCCATGGTGGTGCGGGCGAAACCATAGGCCAGAAACACCTTCATCGCGCTGTCCAGAATGCGGACGCGCTTGGGGTCGGTGGCGATGTCCTCGATCTCGATCATGGCGCGACTTTATCCTGCAAAAGCTCTGTTGACAAAATGACGTAATTTGTCAAGATGTATGAGGACGAAATGGCCGACCGTCCTTTTGCCTCGGGCTGTGGACGACAACAAAGGGTATCCCGATGCGCCTCACCGTCGACGGGCAGGCATTCGACGTCAATGCCGATCCCGAAATGCCACTGCTGTGGGCGCTGCGCGATCTCATGGGCAAGACCGGGCCGAAGTTCGGCTGCGGCATCGCCGCCTGCGGCGCCTGCACGGTGCATGTCGACGGCCAGCCGGTGCGCTCCTGTTCATTGCCGGTCGGTGAGGTCACCGGCGCGGTCACCACGATCGAAGGCATCGGTACCGAAGGCAGACTGCATCTGGTACAGCAGGCATGGCTGGAAGAGCAGGTCGCCCAATGCGGTTACTGCCAGGCCGGCCAGATCATGAGCGCGGTGGCGTTGCTCGACGAGGTTGCCGACCCGACCGATGCCGACATCGACGATGCCATGGGCGGCAATCTCTGCCGCTGCGGCACCTACCCGAAGATCCGTGCGGCGATCAAAAGAGCGGTCGTGCTCAAGACGGCGGGGATCTGACCATGGCCAGTGTCGGAAAGATCGCCCGCCGCACGTTTCTCATCGGAGCGGCTGCCATCGCGGGCGGCATCGCTGTCGGTTATTATTACTACCGCAAACCCTACCCGAATCCGCTGGAAGGCTACCTCGCCGCTGATGAAGCGACCTTCAACCCCTATGTGAAGATCGGCGCCGACAACACCATCACCATCGTCGCGCCGCGCGCCGAGATGGGCCAAGGTATCTCGACGACGCTTGCTGCCATGGTTGCCGAAGAGCTCGATGTCGGGCTCGACCAGATCAAGGTCGAGCACGGCCCGGCCTCCTACGCCTATTTCAATGCGGCGATCCTGGAAGAGGGCGGTCCGTTCGCCTTCTTCGACGAAAGCATGACCGCGGAAATAGTGCGCGCCGGCATGGGCGTGGTCGGAAAATTCCTCGCCCTGCAAGGCACCGGCGGTTCGACATCGACGCTCGATGGTTTCGGCAAGATGCGGCAGGCAGGCGCCGCCGCGCGTCAGATGCTGATTGCAGCGGCCGCGCAAAAGTTCGGTATAGCTGCCGCCGATCTGGAAACGGCCAATGGCTCGATCCTGCACAAGGCGTCGGGCAAGTCGCTGACCTATGGCGCTGTCGCCGCGACCGCCGCGACGATGGCGCCGCCCGCGGAAATCAGGCTCAAAGACAAAGCCGACTGGAAACTGCTCGGCAAACCGCAAAGACGCATCGACATGCTGGCCAAGGTCACCGGGGCGCCGATCTTCGGCATCGACGTGACGCTGCCGGAGATGCTGTACGGCACGGTCAAGATGAGCCCGCGCTTCTGGGCCAAGCCGGTCAAGGCGGATTTCTCCAACGCCGAGAAAATGCCTGGCTTGATCAAGATCGTGCCGATCGACACGAATTACGGCCACGGCTTCGGCATCATCGCAGAAAACACCTGGGCGGCGTTCAAGGCGGCGGAGGCGATCGACGCCGAATGGGCCGATCCCGAATATCCGCTGGACAGCGCCGGCATTTCCGAGGTGCTGAAGCAGGCGCTCGGCACCAAAGGGTCGGTGATGCGCGACGATGGCGATGTCGATACCGCCTTCGCCGACGCGCCGCGCGAAAGGATCGTCGAGGCCGACTATGCGGTGCCTTATCTGGCACATGCGACGATGGAGCCGATGAACGCCACGGCGCGGCTGAAGGACGGCGTCCTCGACATCTGGTGCGGCAACCAGGCGCCAACCTTGGTGCGGCAGCTTTGCGCCAATGCTGTCGGCATTGAGCAGGACAAGGTCAGCGTCCACACCACCTTCATGGGCGGCGGCTTCGGCCGACGTATCGAGGTGGATTATGCGCTCTGTGCTGCGCTGATGGCGAAAGAAACGGCAGGCCGGCCAATCAAGGTGATTTGGACGCGCGAGGAGGACATGCGCCACGACGCCTACCGGCCGGCTTCGGTCGGCAAATTCCAGGCGCGGCTTGGCAACGACGGCATACCGTTCGCCGTCGACATGACAATCGCCTCGCCATCGCTGATAGCCAGCACCTTGCGCCGGTTGTTTCCCTCGATCCCGCCGCTTGGCCCCGACAAGTCCATTGTCGATGGGGCCTACGACCAGCCCTACACCATCCCGAATTACCGGGTCAGCGGCATTGCTGCGCCCGCCTCCATCCCGGTCGGCTTCTGGCGATCGGTCGGCTGCTCGATCAACGGCTTCTTTCATGAGGGCTTCATGGACGAGATCGCCACCGCCGGGAAAGTCGATCCGGTCGAACTGCGCAAGACGCTGATGGCTGCCTATCCGGCGGCGGTGAAAGTTGTCGAGAAGGTCGCCGCGATGGCGAAATGGGGCGAGGCGCTGCCCGCCGGCAAGGCCAAGGGCATGGCGTTCACGCTGTCCTTCGGCAGTTGGGTCGGTGAGATCGTCCAGGTCGCCGACACGCCGTCCGGAATCCGCATTGAGAAGGTGTGGATCGCCGCCGATGTCGGCACCGCGCTCGATCCTGATATCATCGAGGCGCAACTCGTCTCCGCCGCCATCTACGGCCTGTCGGCAGCGATGGGTCAGGAAATTACTTTCGCCGACGGCATGGTCGAACAGTCGAATTTTCATGACTACGACGCCATGCGCATCTCCCAGTGTCCGGCGTTCGAAGTCGCCATCCTGGAGAATTTTCACAAGATGGGCGGCGTCGGCGAAGTCGGCACGCCGCCGGCGGCACCGGCACTCGCCAACGCCATCTTCGCACTAGCAGGCAAGCGCATCCGGACACTGCCCTTGTCGAAGGAGGTGACCTTTGCATGAAGTATTGCCATCATGCTGACAGTTGCTGCCATGCTGTTTCGATGGCGCCTCCCCAGCGGCAGAGGAAAGCCAAGGCACGGCACCGATGACGGTCGATGCAGCCAAGACTTGCCCGAGGAACGCGGCCTAGCGGTTGCTTTCGCATCCGCGCTGCGCGGAGTGCGATGTCGCAGACGAACGGCCGCGCTGGTCCGGCGCGCCTGACGGCGGCGGGCGCATCCTGTCCAGCGAAGTATTACCCATCAACTTTTCTGACTATATTGCGGTGCAACTTTGATGTAGAAGCTCGTTCGCCGATCACGGCAAGTTGAACACGGCCTTGCGCGCACCCATATCGGCGACGCGCCGAGTTAGAAGACGCGGCCTGGCCGAACTCCGCGCAATGGAAAAACGACGATGCCGAAATACAGGTTTCACAAGCTTGCAGCCATTGTTGTGCTTGTCGGGTTCGCTGCATGGATGGTGACGGGCGAGTTTTCGTCCGTCGGCAGCGCGGCCGCCGATAAACCCAAGGCGGGGGAGGTCGAGCAGCCAAAGGCGGCTGACGCCGGCCAGGCCAAGCCCGCTGAGGCAGAGCAGCCCAAGGCGCCGTTGCGCACCGTCGCGATCATAACCCCGCCTAGGCGTACCTATGCGCGCGCCATCCGCATTTCCGGACTGACCGAAGCCGACAAGCGCGCGGTCCTGGCGACGCGCGTCGCCGGCGTCATCGACAAGCTGCCGGTCAAGCAGGGACAGCGCGTCAAGACCGGCGACCTCGTGCTGATGTTGGCAGCCGAGGAAAAGCTCTCGGCGGTCAGCAACGCCAAGCAGCTTCTGGTTCAGCGTCGGGCCGAACTCGATGCAGCATTGCGGCTGATGAAAACCGGCAATCTGCCCAAGCTGCAGCTCGATACGGCTCGCTCCAGCCTGACGCTAGCCCAGTCGCACCTGGAAGCCGCGCAGGCCGAGCTCGACCGCAACGAGGTGAAGGCGCCGTTCGACGGCGTCATCGACCGTGTACCGGTGGAGCTTGGCAGTTCCGTGATGCAGGGCGGCGAAGTGGCGACCATTCTGAGCCTCGATCCGGTGATCGCCCGCGGCGAGGTCAGCGAACGTGATCTCGGCTATCTGAAGATCGGCGACAAGGCGAATGTACGATTGGTCAGCGGCCAGAATGTCGAGGGCACCGTGCGCTATATCAGCCGCGACGCCTCGTCCGCCACCCGCACCTTCCGCGTCGAGATCGCAATCCCCAACCCCGAGGGCACCATTCCGGCCGGGATGACCGCCGAGATCGCGCTGAGCGCCCAGCCGACCGACGCAGTCATGCTGCCGCGCTCCGTGGTGACGCTGGGCGACAAGGGCGACCTCGGCATTCGCGCAGTCGACAAGGACGACAAGGTCGTGTTCTTCCCGATCGACTTGGTCGACGACACGCCAACCGGCCTGGTGCTCGGCGGCATCCCTGCCGATGCGCGCATCATCGTCGCCGGCCAGGAACTGGTGAAGGAAGGCGAAGTGGTCAAGCCGGTCGAGGCCGACCAGGCGACCATCCAGAAGCTGTTGGGCGAAGCGACGGCCGGGACGCAGTAATCATGGATATCGTCAAACTCGCAATCAGCAATGCCCGGCTGACCATTTCGGTCCTGGTCTTCCTCATCCTCGCGGGTGCGGTCGCCTATCAGTCGACACCCAAGGAAGCGGAACCCGACGTTCCGATTCCCATGATGTATGTCAGCCTGATCTATCAGGGCATCTCGCCCGAGGATTCGGAGCGCCTTCTGCTGCGGCCGATGGAAGCCAAGCTGAAGAGCCTCAAGGGTCTCAAGGAGATGCGCTCGGCCGCCTTCCAGGGCGGCGGCTATGTGCTGGTCGAATTCCACCCGCAGACGGATCTGGCGACGGCGTTGCAGGACACACGCAGCAAGGTCCAGGACGGCAAGGCCGACCTGCCGCAGGCAGCCGAGGAGCCTGTAGTCTCCGAAGTCAACGTCTCCGAATTCCCCGTCCTTGTCGTGACGCTGTCGGGCGAAGTGCCCGAGCGCATGCTCACGGCGGCGGCGCGTGAGTTGCGCGACCGCATCGAGGAAGTGCCGGGCGTGCTGGAAGGCGCGCTGCAAGGTGCGCGCGACGATCTCGTCGAAGTCGTCATCGATCCGATGAAACTGTCTTCCTACGGGCTGCAGCTCGAGCAGCTGATTGGTGCGGTCGGCGATTCCAACAGTCTTGTCGCCGCCGGCAACATCGAAGGGTCCGAGGGCAAATACGCCGTCAAGGTGCCGTCGCTGATCGAGACGCCGGAGGACGTGGCGGCGCTTCCGGTCGTCGCCGGCCCCAATGCCGTGGTACAGGCCAAGGATATCGCCACCGTCCGCTCCACCTTCAAGGACGCTGAGACGGTAACCCGTCTCGACGGCAAGCCGGCGATCGCCATCGAGGTGAAGAAGCGCATCGGCTCCAACCTGATCGACACGATCGCCCAGGTGAGGACCGTGTCCGATGCCTTCATAAAGACCATGCCGGAAGGCATGCACGTCACCTACACGCAGGACAAATCGGTCTTCGTCAACCAGTTGCTCGGCGATCTGCAGAACCACGTCATGATCGCCGTGATCCTGGTGTTCATCGTCATTCTCTATGCACTGTCGGGCCGTGCCTCGCTGCTGATCGGACTGGCCATTCCATCGTCCTTCCTGATCGGCATCCTGCTGTTGGCCATGATGGGCTACACGATCAACATGATCGTGCTGTTCAGCCTCATCCTGGCGGTCGGCATGCTCGTCGACGACGCCATCATCGTCACCGAATTCGCCGAGCGGCGGATGAGCGAAGGCATGCCGAAGGCAGAGGCCTTCGCGCTTGCCGCCAAGCGCATGGCCGGTCCGGTCATCGCCGCGACGATGACGCGCATCGCCGCCTTTTCGCCGCTGTTGTTCTGGCCAGGCATCATCGGCGATTTCATGAAATACATGCCGATCACGCTGATCGTCACGCTCTCGGCCTCGATGCTCTATGCGCTGGTCTTTGCGCCGGCGCTGGGCGCCTTGTTCGCCAAGGCGCCGCCGCATCACGAGAATGACAATCGCGACGGCTGGTACATGGCTGTGGTCAAGCAGGCGGTGCGCTTTCCCATCACCGTGCTTCTGCTCACCGTCGGCCTTTTGTTCGGTGTCGGTTTTGCCTATTCGAAATATGGCGCCGGCGTCGAGTTCTTCCCGAATGTCGAGCCTGACTACGGCCTGCTCTATGTGCACGCCCGCGGCAACCTTTCGCTCGCAGAAATGGATGCCGCCACAACGACCGCGGAAAACCGGCTTCTCGGCTGGCCGGGCGTGAAATCGGTCTATACCCGTGTCGGCAAGACGCAAGGCGGCGGCCAGGATATTCCGGAAGACGTGGTCGGCGTGATCCAGTACGAGTTCGTCGACTGGCGCGAGCGCAAATCGGCGAACGCGATCCTGGACGAATTGCGCGGCGTCATGGCCGGCATTCCCGGCGTCGACGTCGAGGTTCGCGTGCCCGAGGCCGGCCCGCCCACCGGCAAGCCGATCCAGATCAGGCTTTCGGCCGTCGACCCGGAAGGCCTCGACGACAATGCGCGCGCCGTCGCCGCGCGCATTGCCAAGGTGCCCGGCGTCATCGATATTTCCGACGGCCTGCCGCCGCCCGGCGTCGACTGGGCGCTCGACGTCGATCGCGCCAAAGCGGCACAATACGGCATCAGCCCGACCTCGGTCGGAACGGTGGTGCAACTGGTGACGAACGGGCTGAAGCTCAGTGAATACCGGCCAGCCGGTGCTGACGACGCCGTCGACATCAGGCTGCGTCTGCCCGAGGACCGGCGCACGCTGTCGACACTCGATGACCTCAGGGTGCAGACTTCGCAAGGGTCGGTGCCGATCTCGAATTTCGTCGTGCGCAAGCCCGAGCCGACCGTTGGTATCCTCAACCGCATCGACGGCGCGCGCACGGTGGTCGTCCAGGCCAATGTCGCCGCCGGCGAGCAGGTCGCTTTTGTCCAGCAGCAGGTCAGCCAGGCGGTCGCCGATATGGATCTCGGCAGCGGCATACGCTGGAAGCTCGCCGGCTCGAACGAGGACAGCGCCGAGGCCAGCGCCTTCCTCAGCAAGGCCTTCGGTGCGGCGATCTTCCTGATCTTCCTCGTGCTCCTGATGCAGTTCAACAAGTTCACCAGCGTCTGGCTGGTGCTGTCCTGCGTGGTCATGGCGACCGTCGGTGTGTTCCTGGGACTGCTGTTGACTGGAGAGGCGTTCGGCATCGTCATGTCGGGCATCGGTGTCATCGCGCTGGCCGGTGTGGTGGTGAACAACAACATCGTGCTGATCGACACCTATGACCGGCTGCGCGAAGAAGGCTGGGACAAGATGGACGCGGTGCTGCAGACCTGCCGCGAACGTGCCCGCCCGGTCGTGCTGACGGCGGTGTCGGCGATTCTCGGCGTGCTGCCGATCGCTTTCGGCCTCGGTCTCGAAATCTTCCATCACGAGACGACGATCAACGCGCCGTCGACGCAATGGTGGATTTCACTGTCGTCGGCGATCGTCTTCGGCCTGTCCTTCGCCACCTTGCTGACGCTGGTGGTGACACCGTCGATGCTGATGGTGTTCACGCGTAGTAAGAACAGCCGCTTCTATGCATTCTTCCGTCGGGTGTTCCGGCGCGGCAAGACAGTCGGTGCGACTGTCGAGACCTCCGCAAGACCGGGCTCGCTCGACGAGCCGGCGTTCGCCTTCCCGAAGGCCGCCGAATAGGCCAACTTTGCTTGGAGTGCCGCGCGTATTCTGGTCGCGCAAAGAAAAGGCCGCCGGGAACAACCCAGCGGCCTTTTGCATTGTCCTGTCATGCAACACCTCGAAGCGGGGAGTCTCTCATGACGCTCAGCACCATTCTCGTCATCATTCTGATCCTCATTCTGATCGGCGCGGTGCCGGCATGGCCTCATTCGCGTTCCTGGGGTTATGGTCCCTCCGGCATCGTCGGCGTTATCCTGATCGTCCTCTTGGTGTTGCTGCTGATGGGCAGGATTTGACCCGGAGTTTGGTGCGCTCAACAAAGTACAGCGCTGCGCGCCTTTTGAGGGCGCAGCGCTGTACCATTTGATTTTTCACATGTCCTTTCCGAGCCTTCGGCTCGGATCATGCGTTAGTAATGGCCGCTTTCCGTTTCAGGCAGCTTTCGAAACGCTATCAATCGTGGCCACACCGATAGCATCGAGAGCTTCTGCCACCGCCCTGTCCAGCGGCGTATGCGGGATTGTGCCGATGATGCCTTCCAGCCTTTCCGAGACCAGCTGGTGTGGCTCGAAGCGGAGATAGGACATCGAGACGAGCTCGCGCCACATCGCCACGAACGGACTGCCGGCGCGCAGCACCCACCACGGCATCGACGTCAGTTTCAGCGTGCGCCCGAGCGCCTGCTCCGCGGCCGCCTTGATCTCCAGATCGGTAACGGCGTGGCCGGGAAAGTTCAGCGCCTCGTAGGCGCCGAGCTTGGCGAGATTCTCAGTCAGTCCGACGAAAGCCTTGGCCATATCAGGCAGATAGGCCCATTCATGCACGAGATCGGCCGGCCCAGGGGCGGTATAGACGCCCTTGTCCATCTTGGCGGCCACCATCAGATCGAACCACGATCCGGTGCCGGTGCCGCCGAAGAAATCGCCGGCTCGCAGCAGAATGGTGCGCACTCGGCCTGCTTCGGCCTCGCGGCGAAAGAGGTCTTCCATGGCGACGCGGATGCGGCCCTTTTCCGTCGTCGGGTGGAATGGCGTGTCTTCGGTGACGACAGCCGGCATCGGCGAGCCGTAATTGTAAACGCTGCCGGGAGCGAGGTGCAATGCGTGGTTCGCGCGGCACGCGGCCATGACGTTCTCGGCCATCGGCAGGCACTTGCCCCAGTCGGTATAGATCGGGTTGAGGCCGTTGAAGATGATGTCGACGCCTTCGGTGGCGCGGATAAGCGCTTCGCGATCGAGCCCGTCGCCGGCGACGGCTGTGGCGCCGGCGAGTTCTGCCGGTATTTTGCCGCTGCGGGTGATGGCGCGAACATCATAGCCGGCGTCGATGAAGGCCTTGGCAACCACGCGGCCGAGCCGGCCATTGGCACCCAGAATTGCGATCTTGGTCATTTTTCGTCTCCGTGTTTGCGGTACGGTCACAATATGATTCGCCCGCAAACGAATGGAAATTGACTGAATTTGGCGATGTGATATTCAGTTTTGAATGGAAATCGACTGGAACCTGATCAAGAGTTTCGTCACCGTGGCGGAAACCGGCAGCCTGTCAGCTGCCGCGCGCAAGCTGGCTGCAAGCCAGCCGACGCTCGGCCGCCATATCGCCGAGCTGGAGCAGGCCCTCGGGGTCACCCTGTTCCGGCGCGGGCGGCGCGGCTATGCGCTTACGGAAGCCGGCAGCACGCTCTACGAACGCGGCCGGGCGGTGAGCGAGCAGGCGAGCGCCTTTTCGCTATTGGCGCTGGGATCAGTCGAGGCGATCGAAGGCACGGTGCGCATTGCCGCCAGCGAGGTGGTGGCTGCCTATGTCCTGCCCGAGATGACGGCGCGGCTGGGCGCTGAGGAACCCGGCATCGAGGTCGAGATCGTCGCGTCGAATCAGGTCGAGAACCTTTTGCGCCGCGATGCCGACATTGCCATCCGCATGATCAAGCCGGCGCAGAACGAATTGGTGGCGCGCAAGGTGACCGACATTCCGCTCCGCGCCTGCGCGGCAAAATCCTATCTCGACCGGCGTGGCCGTCCGCGCGAGCCCGGCGATCTTGCCGGCCACGACCTGATCGGCTTCGACCGCAGCGATGAGATCATTCGTGGCTTTGCCCAGTTCGGCGTCCCACTCACCCGCGATGCCTTCCGCTTCAGGACCGACAACCAAATCGTGCTTTGGGAGGCGGTGCGGGCGGGAAACGGCATCGGCTTCGGCCAGGAGCCGCTGGCCGATCGCGATCCGCTGGTGGAGACAGTGCTGCCGGGCCTCGCGCTGCCGACGCTGCCGGTATGGCTGGCCATGCACCGCGACGTGCGCACCAGCGTGCGCATCCGCCGTGTCGCGGATTTCCTCTATGAGGAGTTGAAGCGCTATTCGGCCGGTGCTGCGTCGGGCGCGAATTCGGCGCGGTGGGCGAGCCCGGCCATCAAAAATACGACGACCAGCAGCCCCGACAAAGCGACGAAGATCGGACTGAAGCTCGAGTGCTCGGCGATGAAGCCGATCGCCGACGGCGCCACCAGAATGCCGGAATAGCCCATCGTGGTGACGACGCTCATACCGGTGCCGGACGACATGCCTTCCTGGTTGCCGCCGGCCGAAAACAGGATCGGCACCATATTGGCGATGCCGAAGCCGCAAAGGGCAAAAGCTGAGATGGCGAGCCAGGGCGAAGGCGCTAGCCCCGCCACCAGCATGCCGGCGGCGGCGACAAGGGCCGAGACGCGCAGCGTCGTTACGGCACCGAAACGGTTGCGGACCCCGTCGCCAACGAAGCGCATGACGGCCATGACGCCGGAAAAAGCGGCGTATGCCAAACCAGCTACGGCGAGGTCGGTGCCGAGTTCCTGTTGCAGGTAAAGTGCCGCCCAGTCGAGCACCGCACCCTCGGAGATCATCGTCATCAGCGCCATCAGCCCGACGAGATAGACCAGCGGATTTCCAGGCAGCGCGAATTTGCGACGTCCGGTAATCCCCGATGATCCTTGGGGCGGCTTGCCCTCGGCGATCAGGTAGCGAACTGCCACAGCGATCACGGCAAAGGCAAGAGCCGTCACCACCGCCGCATGGGCGAGATGGCCGTAATTCTGGATGGCGAAGCCGCCGAGAGCGCCACCGGCGAAACCGCCAAGGCTCCAGAAGCCGTGCGAGGACGACATGATGGCGCGGGACAACCGCCGTTCCACCGTGACCGCATTGGCGTTCATGGCGACATCCATGCCGCCGATCGAAGCGCCGAAGATGAACATGGCGATGGCCGCCAGCGGCACGTTGGGGGCAAGCGCCACAACCAGCAGGCCGAAACTGCCGATGAGACCGAACCAGCGCAGCACGCTGCGCGAACCATGCCTGGAGATCAGGTGGCCGCACCAGGTCATGGCCGTGACCGCGCCGGCGCCGAACAGCAGGATCAGCAGGCCGAGCGTAAACTTGCTGATATCCAGCCGGGTCAGGACCACCGGGATCTGCGGCGCCCAGGCGCCGGTCAGAAAACCATTGGCCAGGAAGATGGCCGCCACGGCCCATCGTCCGCGAATGGCGGTCTGCATGATTTTTAGCGTGTCCATCGTGTAGGAGTCCGGTGCGAAAATAGCTTCGCGCGGCAAATTAGATCGATTCAATCTTCAGTCAAGCGCTCGCTCTTGGAAGTGCTTGGGCCAAGCGGCTCGCTTGAATCCGAGGTTGATGAGAGCCGATCGGGACAGGGTTTTTTGTTCGACCATGATCTTGTCCGAAAACTGGATTCCACTTTTCGGGATCGTGGTCTTAATGATCCCTGGGGCGTCTTGCCTCGAACTCCGCCTTCTTGGCATCGGAGGCCTCGGTCTGGTTGAGCGCCTGCCATTCGGCATAAGGCATGCCATAGATGATCTCGCGCGACTGGTCCTTGCTGAGATCGACGCCCTTGGCCTCCGCGGCGTCGCGATACCAGTTGGAGAGGCAGTTGCGGCAGAAGCCGGCGAGGTTCATCAGGTCGATGTTCTGCACGTCCGTGCGTTCGCGCAGATGTGCAACCAGCCGGCGGAAGGCGGCGGCTTCGAAATCGCGTTTTTGCTCGTCGCTGAGTTCGGTCATCGAAACCTCCTTACAGCGGCCCGGTGCGCGAGCCGAATCGTTTGACCTGATGTATATCGGGACCGCGGTTGATAGCGTCAACGACCGGCGCCAGCCGTTCGGCCCAGGCGACCGCATCCTGCCGATCGGCGATCAGGTCCTGACGGATTTCGATCAGCGCATGGGCAAAGCCGTTGACGATGGCATGCCTGAACATGGTGTCGCCGCGCAATGCGCCGTCATAGGGCTCGTTGTCGCCAACCATAAGGCTTTTGTCCTCGGCGATCATGTCGATCAGCGGTCGCGCCACCCGGTCGTCGCGATCCCACAAGACACCAACATGCCAAGGGCGCACGAATCCCTGCATGAAAGGGGTGAAGGAATGTATCGACAAGATGAAGGGGGCGCTTGCGGAAGCCTGCGCCACCGAGGCGATCATGGCGCCGACGGCATCGTGATAGGGCCGATAGAAGCGGTCGAGCCGCCTTTCACGTTCTTTCAAGGCAAGTGGATAATTTCCCGAAATGACGGTACCGTCATAGAGCTGGCGGATCAGCGTCGGATCGTCTTCGCCGCGATTGGGATCGATCAGAAGCCGCGAAAAATTGGCGAGTACTGCCGGCACGCCGAGCAAAGCCGCCAATTCGCGCGTCACCGTCTCGACACCGATGTCGTAGGCGATATGGCGGTCGAATTCCGCCGCCGGCAAGCCGAGGCTGCCATACTCTTCCGGCAGGTCGCGACGGGCGTGATCGGCCAGGAGCACGATGCCCCGCTTGCGGTCGCCTTCGACGACGTCGAAAGGCGCGAAAACTGTGGATCGGGTCATCGGCGGGAAATGGTCTGTTCGCTGGCTTCCAGGGAGGATGGTATCGTCTTTCCACGAAGGAGACGATTTCGCAATGCCGTCGTTTGGCCACGGTTTCTGCGGAAATCTGGCAGAAGGCGACAGACCGTGCGCCGAAGCCTTTCTAAATCGATTGGAATTGGGCAAAAGGGCGCGTTGACATGCGCCCGGACTTTTCCGAAAAGGGGCATTGAGAGATGCAAATGTGGTTCTTGAGGGATTTCAGGATGGGTTCCGCCGGCAGGCCGCGCGTGCGCTATGCCTTCGCCATGCCGCTCCTGACCCTTGCTGTGGGCCTCGCCGCGTTGCTTGCTGCCTCGCCGGCGCGCGCCGATTTCCGTGTCTGCAACGCCACGCAGAACCTGGTCGGCGTCGGCATCGGCTATCGCGCCAAGGCAGGCTGGATCACCGAAGGCTGGTGGCACATCGAAGGATCGAGCTGCAAGACGTTGATCGAAGGGCCGCTGTCATCAAGATTTTACTATCTTTATGCAGAAGACGCTGAGCGCGGCGGGCGCTGGGATGGCCCGATCAACATGTGCGTGGCCGAAAAAGAGTTCAAGATCGCCGGCGTTGCCGATTGCGTCGCCCGGGGATTCCAGCGCGCCGGATTCCAGGAATATGACACGGGCGAGCAGGCAAGCTGGATGGTCCAGCTGACTGATGACCCCGCAACGGGGGGCGTTCCAGCCGCCCCGGGAACAAACAGTCAATGAGACGCAGCCGCAAGGTCAAGATACTCGCCACCATCGGGCCGGCCTCCTCCTCCGAGGATATGCTGAAGAAGCTCTTCGAAGCCGGCGCCGACGTGTTTCGCATCAATATGAGCCACACCGATCATGAATTGATGCACACACTTGTCGGTCGCATCCGCGTCGTCGAGAAAGCAGTCGGCCGGCCGATCGGTATTCTCGCCGACTTGCAGGGGCCCAAGCTGCGGGTTGGCAAATTCGCCAGCGGCAAGGAGGCGCTGACACTCGGCCAGACTTTCACGCTCGACGACAGTCCCGAGCCCGGCAATTCGACCAGGGTCTATTTGCCCCACCCCGAAATCCTGAGATCGGTCGAGGCTGGTGACCGCCTTTTGATCGACGACGGCAAGCTCGAGCTGAAGGCGGTGAAGAGCGACGGCAAGGCGATCGTCTGCACCGTCGTCGCCGGCACCAGCATCTCCGACAAGAAGGGCGTCAGCCTGCCCGACACCGACCTGCCGGTCGGCGCGCTGACCGAAAAGGACCGCAGGGACCTCGATGCGGTGCTGGCCACCGGCGTCGACTGGGTGGCGCTCTCGTTTGTCCAGCGGCCGGAGGATCTGGCGGAAGCGCGCAAGATCGCGCGCGGCCGGGCGCTCATCATGGCCAAGATCGAAAAGCCGCAGGCCGTCGCCCGGCTGGCCGAGATCATCGAACTTTCGGACGCACTGATGGTTGCCCGCGGCGATCTCGGCGTCGAAATGCCGCTCGAAGCCGTGCCCGGTATCCAGAAGCAGATCACCCGCGCCGCGCGCCGCGCCGGCAAGCCGGTGGTGATCGCCACGCAGATGCTGGAATCGATGATCACCGCGCCGGTGCCGACCCGCGCCGAGGTGTCGGACGTTTCGATCGCCGTGTTCGAAGGCGCCGACGCCATCATGCTCTCGGCGGAGTCCGCGGCCGGCGCCTACCCGGTCGAGGCGGTGGCGATGATGAACCGCATCGCCAGCAAGGTCGAAACCGACCCGACCTATGCCGGCATCATCAATGCGCAGCGTTCGGAGCCGGAAGCGACCGGCGCCGACGCCATCTCGCTTGCCGCCCGCGAAATCGCCGAGACGCTGAAACTGTCGGCGATCATCAGCTATACGGCGTCCGGCACGACCGGCCTGCGCGCCGCTCGCGAGCGGCCGCAGGTGCCGATCGTCGCACTGTCGCCGATTGTCAACACGGCGCGGCGGCTATCGCTTTTGTGGGGCACGCATTGCGTCGTCTCGCCCGACGCCATCGACCTCGACGACATGGTCGACCGCGCCTGCCGCATCGCTTTGGACGAGGGGTTCGGCAAGCCGGGCGACCGGGTCATCATCACGGCCGGCGTGCCGCTGAGGACGCCGGGCTCCACCAACATGCTGCGCATCGCCTATGTCGGGTCGGAGGTGCAGGCCCGCCGCTAGGCCGCTCACACTGGGCGGATTCGCGGCAGGGAGATCCTGTTCTCCGTGTCGCGACCATTGGGGGCCACATGAGTAAAGATCATGCGGGCGGCTGGACCCGCACGTCGAGGGTCATCGAAGCCCGGCCCGAGGACCTCTACGCGGCCTTCACGGATCCGACCGCGCTCGTCGCCTGGCTGCGGCCGGCTGAAATGACGGGCGTCATCGACGAATTCGACGCGCTTCGGCGAGGTTGCTCTAAATCGGCGCGAGTTCGGCTTCCGGCGCTTTGATGTCGGCGCATTTGCCGGCGCCGTTAGTGTCGTTGGCGATACTGACTTCCACGGCCTTCGCCATTGCCGAAGGTCCACGTCCCTGCCGGCGACCTTTTCGATCGCGCCGACGACGAGATCGGGCGCGATCCAGTCCGGCTTGTGGCCGAGATTGTGGACCCAGACCAGCTCGGCGCCGGCGATGTCGCTGACGAGGCCGACCGAATGGATCGTTGAATAAACCACCTTGTCGCGGTCGCCCGAGATGACCACAGTCGGCGCCTTGATATCGCGGTAGTGCGGCGCGGCATCGAGCGTGTAGCGATAAAGCCCGGCGACATCGGTGGCGTTGGCACGAAAGGCGTTCGGCCGAAGCACCAGCGGGATCGAGACTTCGGCGACATAGCCGTCCGGCACCTTGTTGGGGGCAAAGACGCAGGCGATGGCGGTATTCATCTGCAGCGTTCCCGACGGATAGGTCAGCGTTTCGGAAAACAGCCGGCCGACGATCGGAATGGTCGTCAAATTGTAGTACCAGGCGGTCGCGCCGCCCGGCCAGGGATGGGTGGCGGGCGCCATGAACACAAGGCCGAGCGTCTTGTCGGGATGCTCGCGGCCGAAGGCGGTGGTCACCGAGCCGCCGAAGGAATGGCCGGCGATGATGGCTTTCCCGATGCCGAGATGGTCCATCAGAGCTGCGATGGTGCTGGCCTGTGCCGATGGGGTCTCGTCGTTTCCGGGGCCGCGCCCCGACCAGCCTGCACCCGGGCGGTCGAAGAACAGCATCTCGGCACGGCCTTCCAGCAAGGGCCTCAGCGGCAGCATCTGATCTCTGAGATTGGCGCTGGCGCCGTGGATGAAGACGATCGGCGGCAGTTCAGCGTTTTTCCGCGACGGAACGTGAACGTAGTGGATGCGGGCACCGTTTATATCCGCGAAGTCGCCGATCGGCGGATTGCGGCGCTCGATCAGCCATGAGCCGGCGAGGGTGACACCTGCAAGGGTGAACACAAGCGCCATGAGGAAGACGAGCGCGGCGAAGATCAGGTTCATGGGGAGAGGTACGGACCGGAGCGAAATTAGTTCACAGTCTAGCTAAAGCGACTTTCACTCAAGTGGAATTGTCCGCCAACCGGGAAATCAAATTCCTTCGCCGGCAAGTTCTTCCGAAAGCGTGCCGACCTGATCCTGGGCGCTGCGCATCATCGGATAGATGCCGAGCACGCGCTGCCAGGCTTCCAGCGCCGACTGCTTGTGGCCGGTTACGGCCATGATCTGCGCCAGGCCGGACAGTGCGCCAAAATGGCGCGGCTCGAGCTGCAACGTGCGGTCGATGTCCGACATCGATTTTCCAAAGTTATTCATCATGAAATGTACGGTGGCGCGCCGGTTCCAGCCTTCCGCATAGGCCGGTTGCAAGGTCACCACTTGGTCGAGAAAATCGAGTGCCACGTCGAATTTCTTATCTTCGATCGCCTTTTGCGACCATTGCATCATCAGGTCGATCGAGGCGCTGCCGGATTGCGACCACTCGTGCGAGATGCGAGCGGCGATGCGCTCGGCGGCCTTTTCATTGCGCTGGCGCTTCAGGTCGACGAACAGCTGGTCGAGCCTTGCCTCCCTAGTCGTGGCAACCGGAGGGGCGACTGCATCGTCCGCTTGAGCCGGAAGCGGGGCGAAACCGAAAAGAAAAAGCGCCGCGAAGAATGCAAAGAGAATCCGCATGGCCGGGAATCTAACCCCGGACGGCAGATCGTCAAACTGAATTTAGCGTGAAAGGGCCGGCAGGCCGGCAAATTACATCATGCAGGCGGAGGCAGGCGCCTCCACGCGAAACACTCAACCCTGACGCGCCTTGTAGCGCGGAGCGGTCTTGTTGATGATGTACACGCGGCCCTTGCGGCGAACCAGCTGGTTGTCGCGGTGACGCGCCTTGAGCGCCTTGAGCGAATTCTTGATCTTCATGGTCTTGCCCGTCGGTCTGGGCCCGCTTGGGCCGAATTATTAAGGCGCGCTCGGAAAGCGCGCCTCTCAACTTGTGCGTGGCTCATAAACGAGGAGCCTTGTCCGTGTCAACCGCAAGCGTGCTTCATAGATGAAGCCAGCGTGGCGGAGTTTGGTTTCCTGCTCGACCGACGGCGTTAGAGCGGTGCCGTCCTATAGCCTCAACGGTGACGGCTCATTCGCGTAAAATGGCCCATCTTGCGGCCGGGGCGCGCTTCCGCCTTGCCGTAGAGATGCAGCATCAGATCGGGCTCGGCGAGCAGGGCTGGAACACGCAGGATATCGTCGCCGATCAGGTTTTCCATGACACAGTCGAAATGGCGGCCGGGATTTCCCAAGGGCAGGCCGGCGACGGCGCGAATGTGCTGCTCGAACTGCGAGACGATGCAGGCGGCCTCAGTCCAGTGGCCGGAATTGTGGACGCGCGGCGCGATCTCATTGGCCAGCAGCGCGCCGTCGGCAAGGACAAAGAACTCGATACCGATGACGCCGACATAATCGAGCGACGCAAGTATCTTTGCCGCCGCCGCCTGCGCTGCAGCGGCGGTTTCGGACTCTATCCTGGCCGGCAGGGTCGAGCTGTGCAGGATGCCGTTGCGGTGGACGTTTTCTGCCGGATCGTAGGCGGCGAGCGAACCGTCCATGCCGCGCGCCGCGATCACCGAAATCTCGCGTTCGAAGGCGACGAAGGATTCGAGGATCAGCGGCACGTTGCCCATCGCCTCGCAGGTGCCGGCAAAGCCGCCTGTTTCCATGTTGCGGAAGACGCGCTGACCCTTGCCGTCATAGCCCATGCGCCGCGTCTTCAATATGCCGCTGCCGTCGAACTTTTTCAGCGCCGCCGTCAATTCGTCGTCATTGTCGACGGGACAAAAATCCGCAGTGGGAACGCCGATGCCGTTGAGGAATTTCTTCTCCGCCACCCGGTCCTGCGCCACTTCCAGCGCGCGCGCCGGCGGATAGACCGGGACCGTGACGGCAAGCGCGCTGGCAGCCATGACCGGCACGTTCTCGAACTCGTAGGTGACGACGGCGCTGACTGCAGCCAGTTCGGCGAGCGCAGCCGTGTCGTCGTAGGTGGCGGTGATCTGCCGGTTTGCGACCTGTGCCGCCGGGCAATTCGGCTGCGGTTCCAGCACGACTATGCGGTAGCCGAGGCGGGCCGCGGCCATGGCCAGCATGCGGCCGAGCTGGCCGCCGCCGACGATGCCGATGGTCGATCCCGCGGGCAGGCTCATGGCGTGTCCGTGGGCTCGGCAGCGACCCTGGCGGTCTGGGCGGCGCGCCAGGCATCGAGTCGGGCAGCGAGCTTTTCGTCGGTCAGCGCCAGCACGGCCGCGGCCAGAAGGGCGGCATTGGTGGCGCCCGCCTTGCCGATGGCCAGCGTGCCGACCGGAATACCGGCCGGCATCTGCACGATGGAGAGCAGCGAGTCCTGTCCGGAAAGCGCCTTCGATTCTACCGGCACGCCAAAAACCGGGAGCGGCGTCATCGCCGCCGTCATGCCGGGCAGGTGCGCCGCACCGCCGGCGCCGGCGATGATCACCCGAAAACCGGCGGCCTTGGCGCCCTTGGCAAAATCATAGAGCCGGTCGGGAGTGCGATGAGCCGAGACGATCAGCCGCTTGTGCGGAATGCCCAGTGCCTCCAGCGTTTCGGCGGCGTGGCGCATCGTCGCCCAGTCGGACTGGCTGCCCATGATGACGGCGACGTCGGCGCGGTGATCGTCCAAGCTTCTGCTCCCGGCGGCAAAGGCGCGCATTAGCGGAATTCGGGATCGACGGCAAGGATGTGGTGCCTCCGCGCAGCATTCGGGCGCGAGGCACCATCATTACCTAATCCGGCCAGCGCAAGGCGCCGGCGCTATCCTTGCGGGCGGACTTCATCGCATCCGCCGGACGCTCGGCCGCGCTCAACACGGCCCGCAGGCGTTCGGCGACGATCTCCGCCTCGCCAGGATGAAGATTGCACGGGTCGAGGAAGAAGTGACCGCGCTCGACCTCGTGGTTGCGGACGATAATAGGGGGCGAACCGGCCGCCAGCGCCGAGGCAAGGCCGGCGGCGGTGAACCTGCTTTCGGGCGTAACAAACACCTGCAGGCGGTCGAGCGGATTGCCGGTCGGATCGGGAATGATATGCGCAGCGATACCGGGCGAGCCCTGCAATGCGTCCTTCCACAGATGCAGAGCGGCTTCTTCCCGCTTGCGGATGCCGGCGTGGTCGCGCCGCTCCCAGGCCTCCAGCGCGGCCATGGTTCCGGCGATGCTTTCCTTGCCGACCTTCATCGCCCGCGCAACGCCACGATTCTGCAGATAGGCGGCCCGCACCAGATCCTTGCGCCCCGTCACGATGCCGCTTGTCGGTCCGCTGAGGAATTTGTGCCCACTATAGACGACGATGTCGACGCCGCGTGCGAGAAAGCCGCGCAGGTCGTATTCGGAGGCGGCGTCGACGATCACCGGGACACCCCTGGCGTGGCAGATCTCGCAGAATTCCTCGAGCGAAAGCATGCCGTATTGCACCGTGTGATGCGCAACGACGTAGAGGCCGGCCGCGGTGCGGTCGCGGATCGCGTCGCGCACATGATAATCCTGCGTCACGCTGACCGTGCCGGCCGCTATGGTCCTGGCCCCGGCAAGCCGGATCGACTGGTCGATCGGCGCGCCGTAATTGACGATGTGGCCGAGCTGGACGATGACCTCCGACTTGAGGCCCTCGGTGTCGTCCGGCAGCCGCTCGATCGCGAGAAGGTTGGTGCCGGTCATCGTGCCGGCAATCGCCATGGTGATGCCGCTGGCGCAGCAAGCCGTGATGAAGCCGGCCTCGCCTCCTGTGAGGCGCGCGACGACCGTGCTTGCGGCGCGTTGCAGATCGTCCATTTCCACCCATTGCGAAGCGATCTCCGACATCGCGGCGATCGCTTCCGGGACGATGATCGAGGCGCCGAGCGCCGTCATCGTGCCGGAAACATTGATAATCGGGCGAAGGCCGAGCCGTTCGCGGATTGTCGTATTGGAGCCGTTTGCGGAATAGTTTTTCATCTCGAGAGATCCCATTGGTGGATGTCAGGCAGCGATCTCGACGACCGCCTCGATTTCGACCGTAATGTTTCCCGGCAAGGAACCGACACCGATCGCCGAGCGGGCGTGCCCGCCGATACTATCGAAGACTTCGGCGAAAAGATCGGAACAGCCATTCACCACCTGCGGATGGTCGCTGAAGGTCGGGATGGCGTTGACGAAGCCAAGCAGCTTGACGACGCGCACGATACGGCAGAGGTCGCCTGCCGCGGCGTGCATGACGGCGAGCAGGTTCAGGCCGGTGAGACGGGCATGCTTATAGGCCTCTTCAACGGTGACGTCCTCGCCCACCTTGCCGGTGCAAAGCGTGCCATCGGCGCGCAGCGGCCCTTGGCCGGAGAGGAAGATCAGCCGCCCGCTTTCGGCGTGGGTGACGAAATTGGCGATCGGCGTCGGCGGCTCGGGCAGCGTCAGGCCCAATTCGGCGAGCCGGATGTAAGGCGTCATGAAAAGGCTCCTTGCGACAGCTTTCGCCGCCCGGTGTCAGAAATGCGAGGCACGAAACCGCGCCAGGAAGCTGCGAAGACGCTCATTGTCGATCTCGGTGCCTAGAATGTCGGCAGGCGGGCCCGCGGCGCTGACACCGCCATCCGCCATGAAGACGATGCGGCTCGACGCGTCGCGCGCAAAGGCCATCTCGTGCGTGACCATCACCATCGTCATGCCGTCCTCGGCCAGGCTGCGCACGACCTCGAGCACCTCGCCGACGAGTTCCGGGTCGAGCGCGGAGGTTATCTCGTCGAGCAGCAGGATTTTCGGCTCCATCGCCACCGCCCGGGCGATGCCGACGCGCTGCTGCTGGCCGCCGGAAAGCTCGGCGGGCAGGCTGTCGGCCTTGTGGGCAAGTCCGACCCGGCCCAGCCAGTGTTCGGCAATGGCGTGTGCTTCGGTACTGCTCTTGCCGCGCACCTTGCGCAGGCCAAGCATGATGTTGCCGGCCGCCGTCAGATGCGGAAACAGGTTGAAACTCTGGAACACCATTCCGGTCTCGGCGCGCATCTTCGCCAGGTCGCGCTCGCTGCGGCGCTGGCGTGTTCCCGTGTCGCGGAAGCCGACCTCCTTGCCGTCGATGCGGATGGAGCCGCTGTCGTAGCTCTCCAGGAAGTTGACGCAGCGCAGCAGCGTGGTCTTGCCGCTGCCGGAAGGTCCGATGACAGTCACCACTTCGCCGCGTGTCACCTGCAGGCTGACGGAGCGCAGGACCTCGACGGATCCAAAGGATTTGGAAACGTCGGAGATGTCGAGAAGCGCCGGATTGGCGGGCGGGGAGATGGACATCTTGCTATTCCCGGATGAAGGAGAAACGCCGCTCCAACCGTCGGCTGGCCAGGGAGAGCGCGTAATTGACGACGAAATAGATGACCGCACCGAGGATGTAGAGCGGCATCGCTTCGTAGGTGCGGCCGATGACCTGGTTGATGGCGTGCATCAGGTCGGTGATGCCGAGCAGCGAGACCAGCGCGCTGCCCTTCACCGCATCGGTGACGCCATTGATCCAAGGCGGCAGGAAGCGCCTGAACGCTTGCGGGAAGATGACGTAAGCCAGTCGCTGGCGAAAGGTCAGCCCGATCGCCATCGCCGCTTCGGACTGCCCCTTTGGTATGGAACCAACCGCACCGCGCAGATACTCGATGACCTGTGCCGTCTTGAACAGAGTGAGCGCCAGCACGGCTGCCCAGAAGGATTCCAGATGGATGCCGACGGCAGGCAGGCCGTAATAGACGAAGAAGATGAGCACCAGGATCGGAATGCCGCGAATGGTGTCGCTGAAAATGCGCACTGCCCAGCGCAGCGGAGCCGGGCCATAGACAAGGCCGACGCCCATCATCACACCGGCGATGAGCGACAATACCACGACCAGCAGCGACACCCACAGTGTCACGGCAAAACCCTGGGCCAGGAAGGGCAAGGCATAGGCGATCTGGCCAAGCATCCTAGTGCGCCGCCCTGAACCGGCGCTCGACAAGCCGAAGCGCATAAAGAAGCGCGTAGCCCGTCAAGAGGTACATCGCCGTCACCACAAGGTAGACCTCGACGATCCGGAAGGTGTTGAAGTTGATCCACTGGGCGCCGTAGGTGAGCTCGGGCACCGAAATGACCGAAGCAACGGACGTGTCCTTGAACAGCGATAGGAACGTGTTGGAAAGCGCGGGCAGCGTTATGCGCAGCATCGTCGGCAGGCGCACATGGAGCAGCCTTTGCCATGGCGTCAGGCCAATCGCCTTGCCGGCGTCGAGCTGCCCGCGCGGAACCGCTTCGAGCCCCGAGCGGAACACCTCGACCAGATACGCGCCGCTATAGAGCGACAGCGTGGCAATGAATGAGGTCTGCGCGCTGTAGGCGATGTCGACCACCGTCGGCAGGCCGTAGAAGACGAGATAGACGAGCAGGATCAGCGGTACGTTGCGGATGAATTCGACATAGGCGGCGATGGCGGTCCGGACCAGCCGCCCGGCCGATACGTACCAGACCGCCAGAAGCAGCCCGATGACGATGCCGATCGCGATGGAGATCACTGCCAGCTCAAGGCTGAGCAGCAGCCCGCCCCAGAGCTTGTCGAAATGCCGCCAGATCAGGTTGAAGTTTAGGGTATAGCCCATGTGTCCCTGTCATATCGAGGGCTGTCGACGAGAAGGAGGCGGAAGGGCGCGGCCCTTCCGCCGGCTTGCATCAGATGACCGGGAAGCCGGGATGGCGCGCCGGCGGCTCCTGTCCGAAATAGTCCTTGAATGCAGCGTCATAGAGCGCCGTCTCATGGCCGAACATGGCGGTGTCGAAGGTCGTGTTGACGAAGGTCAGCCAGTCGGGGTCGCCTTGCCGAAGTGCGGCGCCGTAAAGCATCGAGAACCAGCTCTTGCCAGCATCGAAGTATTTGTCCGGATTACGTGAGGCGAGCCAGCGGACCGTCGACAGATCGACGGCGGCGGCGTCGACGCGCTTCGATTCCAGTGCCTGCAGCACGTTGGCCTGCGTGTCAATCTGCATCACCAGCGCCTCCGGCAGGACGATGTGCACATTGGCCTCGGCATCGACGTTTTGCAGGATGGAAATCCGTGTCGCCGAACCGCCGGCAAGCAGCTTGTCGAAGGTCTTGTTTTCGGCGTTCGGAAGGGTCAGCAAGGCGATGCCTTCGACGTAATAGGGCCGGGAGAAGTGGATCAGCTGCGAGCGCTGGGCGGTCATGGTCATGAACTGGATCGAGATGTCGACCTTGTTGGTGGTCACGTTCGGAATGCGCTGGGCCGGATCCTGCATGACGAATTCGACCTTGGTCGGATCGTCGAAAAGCCCCTTGGCAAGAATGTGCCCCATGGTGATGTCCATGCCGACCAGTTCGCCGGCATCGTTTTCGAAGTGCCATGGCGCGTTGGTGCTGCCGGTGCCGACGATCACCTTGCCGCGCTCGAGAATGGTGCGCAGCAGGCTGTCCGGTGCCGCTTGCGCCGCCGCCTTCTGAACATCGACCGTTGCTGCTGCGCCCACTACTCCGGCCGTTGCAAGCCCGGCCATTCCCAGTTTCAGAAATTCACGTCTTTTGGATGTGTCGTTCACGGCGACCTCCTTTTCGTGTTGTGTTCCCCTTTGCCGATACATGCATCAGTGATCTGCTGGATTGAGTGATCTGCTGGATTGTCTCTTACAAAAGACACATGTATCCTGTACAAGACAGATACTAACATCAGGAATAAGTAATGCAAGATGGCAATGCCTTGGCAGTTCGGCCGGACGCTGGTCCGGACGAAGACAGGATTTCGGGCTCTCGCGAGAAGGGTCTCAACCGGGTGCTCCATATCCTGGAGTTTCTTCACGCGAACCAGCGTGCGATCGGGATTGGTGATCTCGCCAAGGGAGTGAATGCGCCGCGCTCGACGATCTACACGCTCGTGCGCTCGCTCGTGGATGCGGGCCTGCTGGAAATGGCCGGCGACGGTAATCGGGTCTATTTCGGGAAGAAGCTTTATCTCTACGGAATGGACTATGTGCGCGGCAACGACCTGCTCAGGCGAGGGCGTCAGGAAGTCGACAACCTGTCGCGCGAGACAGGCGAGACCTCCGAATTGTGCATGCTGCAAAGCGGCCGCTACACGATTGTCCATTCCAGTCCAGGTACCAGGCCGTTCCGGATCAGTTCGGCCACAGGTCTGCAGATCCCGCTTCCCTGGACCGCTTCCGGGCGGTTGCTTCTCGCCGGTTTCGAAAGGGCGGTGATCGAAGACATGGTGTCCGAAGATGATCTCGTCCTGCCAGACGGCCGCAGATTGCTGCTGGACGACTTCATAGCCGATATCGCTACGGCTGGGGCTGCCGGCTACTGTGTAACCTCAGGTCTTGTCGACGCCTATACAAAATGCCTTGCCGCGCCGGTCTTTTCAGCTGCCGGCAAGGTCGAGGCGACGATATGCCTGGTGGTTCCAATCGATACCTCCGAGGAGAAGACCGGCGATCTCATCGCCCTGCTGCGCGAACGCGCCGCGAGGCTTTCGATCATGGGATGAGCAGAATTGTCGCGACCGTAAGTGGGATTCGCTCACGCGATGATGTCGGGGATGATCCGGTCTTCCAGTGCCATCAGCCGGTCTTTCAGGAAAAGTTTTTTCTTCTTCATGCGCTGGATCTGCAGAGGGTCGCAGTTCATGGCGATCATCGCGTTGATGGCCGCGTCGAAATCGGCGTGCTCCTGCTTCAGCCGAGAATATTCGAGGCGGATATCAGCCTGTTCCTGTTCGGACATTATCTACCGTCTGCACGTCTGCGGCGCCCAAAAATGGGCCTGATTGGGCGAGGCCGGAGGTATCTTGCACCGGCGCGCAGCCAATACCACATTTCGTATTGTCGTGGAATGCTACCACGCAGCATTCGACATCGATGCCCGATAGTGGCACACTGTCATTATGCCGTCACAGAAGCGAACTTGCGGTGGACGCGCCTTGACGGCTGCGATCGAGGAAACCATGAAAGGGAGAACCAATCATGTCTCTTGCATCCCATCTTGATGAGCTGCAGCGGAAACACGGCGACATCGAACGCGAAATCGATGATGCGATGAACCATCCATCGGTCGACGACCTCGAAATCGTGAATCTCAAGCGGCGCAAGCTGGCACTCAAGGACGAGATTGAAAAACTGAAGGCGAAACCGACCAAGCACTGACGCTCTTCTACAGCGCCGCGCGTCCTTTGGACGCGCAAAGGACGCTGGAGTACTCCTGATTTGGCGCATGATCCCACCGAAAATCGATTTTGATTTTCGGTCATGCGCAGGGGTAACTGCGCCGCTTTGGCGCGCGACATCTTTTCCGGTGGCAACCAACGCCGCCGGAGCGTTCTTTTATTTTGTTGCAGCGACATGGACAGGAAAGATGGCTTGCCACCGTCTTCCTGTTATCGATTTGGCAGGTCTGCCTGCCTGTCGCCATTGACAAGCCATCTTTGCTCCTCCACCTCATGCCGGGACCTTCTACAGCGCCGCGCGTCCTTTCGGACGCGTAAACGACGCTGTATTTTGATTTTTGCGCATCATTCTTTCCGGAATTCGGGGTGATGGGCTAACAAAGGGCAACCGGCCATGACCGGATATTTTTCCTCTCCCTTCCCGCGCCGCACCTCGGTCGGTGTCGATGTCGGCGGCGTGATGGTCGGCGGGGGTGCCCCTGTCGTCGTCCAGTCGATGACCAACACCGACACCGCCGATGTCGACCAGACAGTCGCTCAAGTTGCGGCGCTGCATCGCGCCGGCTCCGAGATCGTGCGCATCACCGTAGACCGCGACGAGAGTGCTGCCGCCGTGCCCGCCATCCGCGAGCGGCTCGGACGGCTCGGCATCAACGTGCCGCTGGTCGGCGATTTCCACTATATCGGCCACAAGCTGCTTGCCGACCATCCGGCTTGCGCCGAGGCGCTGGCCAAATACCGCATCAATCCCGGCAATGTCGGCTTCAAGGACAAGAAGGACCGGCAGTTCGCGGCGATCGTCGAGATGGCGATCCGGTACGACAAGCCGGTGCGTATCGGCGTCAACTGGGGGTCGCTCGACCAGGAGCTTTTGACCCGGCTGATGGACGACAACCAGCGGCAGGGCTTTCCGCTGACCGCGCAGGAAGTAACGCGCGAGGCGATCGTGCAGTCGGCGATCCTATCGGCCGAAATGGCCGAGGAGATCGGCCTTGGCCGCGAGAAGATCATCCTGTCGGCCAAGGTCAGCGGCGTGCAGGATCTGATCGCGGTCTACACCGAGCTTGCCACCCGCTCCAACCACGCGCTGCATCTCGGCCTCACCGAGGCCGGCATGGGTTCGAAAGGCATCGTCGCCTCGTCCGCAGCGATGGGCATCCTGCTCCAGCAAGGCATTGGCGACACGATCCGCATCTCGCTGACCCCGGAGCCGAACGGCGACCGCACGCGCGAGGTGCAAGTGTCGCAAGAACTGCTGCAGACCATGGGGTTCCGGCAGTTCGTGCCGATCGTCGCCGCCTGCCCCGGCTGTGGCCGCACGACCTCTACCGTGTTCCAGGAACTCGCCCAGAATATCCAGGCGGATCTGCGCAGGAACATGCCGGTGTGGCGTGAAAAATATCCCGGCGTCGAGAACCTCAAGGTCGCGGTGATGGGTTGCATCGTCAACGGTCCGGGTGAATCCAAGCATGCCGATATCGGCATTTCGCTGCCCGGCACCGGCGAGACGCCGACGGCGCCGGTATTCGTCAACGGCAGCAAGGCGGCGACGCTGCGCGGCCCTTCGATTGCCGCCGACTTCGAAAAAATGGTCGCCGATTATATCGAGCAGCGGTTTGGGCAACCTGGCAAGGCTGCGGCGGAGTAGGTCGATGCGGGGCTTCCCGTGGGCGACGCCGATTTTGCTTGGATTGGTTTTGCTTGGCGGGCTGGGCTGGGCGACAGCCGCCCACGCCGATCCGCCGCGCCCCGCCAAGCAGCGGCTGCTCGACCGTGTTTGCAACTTGATCGAGGCCCATGCGGATCAAAACGGCCTGCCCAAGGATTTCTTTGCCCGGCTGATCTGGAAGGAAAGCCGCTTCGATCCCAACGCGGTCAGTCCGGTCGGCGCCGAAGGCATAGCCCAGTTCATGCCGGGTACCGCCAAGATACGCGGTCTCGCCAATTCCTTCGATATCGAACAGGCCATCCCCGCCTCGGCAAAATATCTTGCCGAGATGAAAACCGGCTTCGGCAATCTGGGCCTGGCGGCCGCCGCCTACAATGCCGGTGAAAGCCGGGTTTCGCGCTGGCTGAGTTCCGGTGGCTTCCTGCCGATGGAGACCGAAGACTACGTTCTGGATATCATGGGCGAGCCGGCCGACAGGTTCACCGACATCGCCTATGCCGGCATCATCCAGCCGCTCGACAAGAAAGCGAGCTTCGCGGTCGCCTGCCGCAAGCTGCCGGTCATCAAGTCCCAAACCGTGGCCATGGCGTCGATCAACATCAAGCCGTGGGGCGTGCAGGTGGCCGGCAATTTCCGCCGCGCCGCCGCGCTCAATCAATGGAATGGTGTGAAGCGCCGGTTTCCGGCCTTGCTTGGCGGCCATAATCCGGTAGTCAGCCGGGTGCGCTCGCCGATCGGCAGGCGCGGCATCTATGCGGTCCGGATCGGCGCCGACTCCAAAGCCAAGGCCGACAAGATCTGCCAGAAACTGCAAAGCGTCGGCGGTGCATGCATTGTGGTGCGGAATCGGTAGGGTTACCGACTGATTGGCCGCCAAACCGCCGAAGCTGTGCTTTCATTTCACGAATTCTGCTGATCCATGGCTCGAGCTATAGGCCCATGATGACCGACCGTCTCTACAGCGATCCCGATCTCGTCCAGCTTTACGATATCGAAAACGAAGGCGGCGTGGACTTCGACAATTGCCTCGGCTTTGCCAAGAATGCGGGCTCGGTTCTCGACCTCGGCTGCGGCACCGGACAATTGGCCGCCGCGCTCGCCGACCGGCGCAGCGTGACCGGCGTCGATCCGGCGCCGGCGATGCTCGATATCGCCCGCCGCAGAGCCGGCGGGCAGAGGGTCGACTGGGTCGAGGCCGATGCGCGAAACGTCCGGCTCGGACGACGCTTCGATCTGGTGCTTTTGACCGGGCACGCCTTCCAGGTGTTTCTCACGCCAGAAGATCGAGAGGCGGTACTTCGCACGATCGCCGCTCATCTGGCTCCCGATGGGCGCCTCATCTTCGACACGCGAAATCCAGCCACGGAGGAATGGCTCGAGTGGACGCCGGAACGGTCGCAACGGGAACTCAGTCATCCCGGATTGGGCACGGTAAGAGCGTGGAACGATTTCCGGCACGATCCCGCTACCGGTGTCGTCACTTACTCGACCCATTACGAAATTCCCGACAGCGGACGGGTGCTCAGCGCCGAATCGAAAATAGCCTTCCCGACAAAGGAAAGCCTTGCGCAGATGCTGGACCAGACCGGGCTGGTCGTCGAAGAATGGCTCGGCAGCTGGCGTGGCGAGCCATACGCTCCGACATCGCCCGAAATCATTCCGATCGGCCGGCTGCGCTAGCCCGGACGTTGCTCCTTGAGCGGTTCCTCATTTTTTGCCGTGACCGAATGAGCACGCGGACAATCCGAAGGCATAACCGGCCAATTGCGGCGCTGCGCTGGCGACGTGCCCACCGATGCAGTTCGTGAGCATCGCGCAGGTTTGGCTGTTCTGAACTCATCGCACTCTCTGCCAGTATTTTTGGATGCTGAGGAGGAAATTATATTATGTAGTGCGTGCGCCGATAATCGGTGATAAATTCCGATTATCTGTGACGAAATGGAATAGATGACATGGACCGGCAAGAAACGATGGGTGTGTTCCTGTCGGTTGTTGAGGAAGGCGACTTCTCGGCGGCGGCGCGCCGGCTGCGGATGACCCCCTCGGCCGTCAGCAAAATCGTAGGTCGCCTGGAATCCCGCCTCGGCGTGCGCTTGCTGCAGCGCTCGACGCGGCGCATCAGCTTGACGGCGGAAGGCAGCACCTATGCCGACAGCGCTCGCCGTATCCTGAGCGACATCAAAGAGGCTGAAATCGCGATTCAACCCGGCGCAGAACCGCGCGGCCGGCTGCGCGTCAGTCTTCCGAGCGCCTTCGGCCATCTTGTGATCGTGCCGTTGTTGCCGGCTTTCATCGATCGCTACCCGGCTATTGAGCTCGAGCTGATGTTTACAGATGCGATCATTGACCTGTTGGCTGAGGAGACGGATGTCGCCGTGCGTGTTGCCGCCCAGAGCGATTCCAGGCTGGTGATGCGGCGGCTGGCGCCCAATCACCGTGTCATTTGCGCGTCAGCTCGGTATCTCGAAAAACACGGCACACCGATGACGCCAGGCGACCTTCAACATCATACATGTCTCGGCATCACATCACGCGGCGGCCTCAACATCTGGGAATTCGATGGCCCGGACGGTCCGCAAAGCATGCGTATCCGCAGCCCGATAGAGGCCAACAGCACCGAAGCCCTGCGCCGGCTGGCGCTCGCCGGTGTCGGCATCATCCGCATGTCGGAGATATTGGTCGGGCCGGACATCAGGGTAGGCAGGCTGACCGCATTGCTCACCGGATACAATCATCATGACGGACCGCCAATCTGCGCTGTTTATCCGCCTGGTCGAATTCTGTCGCCGCGTGTGCGCGTGTTCGTGGATTTTCTGGCCGAACAGTTCACCAACCCTCCTTGGCTACACGGCGCGCCGTAAGACGTCGGGAGTACAGTTGGAACAGCGTCAGCTGTTGCGGGCCGCCACGAATTTCGCTGCCTGCTTCAGAAGCACGGCGTGTTCGCCATAGGGATGAAGCAAGGCGTGGGCCTGATCGACGAGGCCTTGAAGCTGGTCGCGCGCCCAGTTGGCGCCGTGCAGTTCCACCAGCGTCGCCTTGCCGGCGGCGGCATCCTTGCCGGTCGCCTTGCCCATCTGGTGCGCATCCGCCGTCAGATCGAGCAGGTCGTCGGCAAGTTGAAAAGCAAGTCCGATCGCCGAGCCGAACTCCGCCAGTCTCTCACGGTCGGCCGCTGCCGCGCCGGCAAGGATTGCGCCCGCCTCGCAGGCGAAGCGGATCAACGCGCCGGTCTTCATCGCCTGAAGCCGGATGATGCCGGCTTCGTCCGGCCTGATACGCTCGGCTTCGAGATCGAGCATCTGGCCGCCGACCATGCCGCCGGCTCCGGCGGCGCGGGCCAGCGCCAGCACCAGCGCCGCCCGTCGCTCGGCCGGCAGCATCGTCGCTTCGTCGGCAATGATGTCGAAGGCGAGCGCCAGCAAGGCGTCGCCGGCGAGGATGGCGGTCGCCTCGTCGAAGGCCTTGTGCACGGTCGGCTGGCCGCGGCGCAAATCGTCGTCGTCCATGGCCGGCAGATCGTCATGGATCAGCGAATAGCAATGCACGCATTCGAGCGCGGCCGCTACGCGCAGCGCCGCCTCGCCGTCGGCGGAAAACAGCGCGGCGCTTTCCATGACCAGGAAAGGGCGCAGGCGCTTGCCGCCGTTCAGCACGCCGTGGCGCATCGCCTCCATCAGACGCTGCGGCCGCGCGATCTCGCCTGAAAGCGGGCGGTCGCCGAGCAACTGCCTGAGCAGCGCCTCGATCGGCCCTGTGCGTGCGACAAGCGCTGCCTCGAACGGTATTTGATCGTCTTTCGTCATGCCGGGGACGGGTAGCCGACACTCAGACGTTGCGCAAGAAGCCAAGCGCCATTATGCCGGGGCAGGGAGCAGCATGGATTGAGCGGCTTGGCGGAACCGATCGTCGATCACGAAACCGAAGGGCTGGACATGGTGAGGCCGAAACGCGGCAACCGCATCGGTCTCAAACGTTGGCCCCGGCACTGGGTCCGGCGCGGTATCACTGTCGCCGTCGTGCTGGCGCTGATGCCAGTGGTGCTGACCTTTCTCTATCTGCCGCCGTTCGTGCATCCGGTATCAACACTGATGCTGAAGGATTTGGCGATGTTTTCCGGCTATGACCGACGCTGGATCTCGATCGACGATGTGGCGCCGGCGCTTGCGAATTCGGTCATCATGTCGGAGGACGGGCAGTTCTGTTTCCATCGCGGCATCGACCTTGGCGAGTTGAGGGGCGTCGTCGACGACGCGCTGGCCGGCGAGATGACGCGCGGCGCATCGACCATTACCATGCAGACCGTGAAGAACCTTTATCTGTGGTCGCGGCCGCTGGGCTCGGTCCGGAAAGTCGTCGAGCTGCCGCTGGCGGTCTATGTCGACATGGTGATGTCGAAACGGCGCATCATGGAAATCTATCTCAATATCGCCGAATGGGGGCCAGGCATCTATGGCATCGAGGCCGCCGCCCAGCATCATTTCGGAGTTTCGGCAAAACGATTGTCGCGTCGCCAGGCGGCACTGCTTGCCGTCACCTTGCCGAACCCGATCGCACGCAACCCGGCGAAGCCCGGACCGGGGCTGAGGCGGCTGGCGGCGCTGATCGAGCGGCGCGCGGGTCGGTCCGGCGCCTATGTAGGCTGTCTGCGATAGCTTAAAAAAAATTGCGACGGCGCTGGCCAAAACGGCGCAGGGCGTGTATAGGCACCCGACTTTCTCAGATTCCGGCCCTGAAGCGGCCCTTTCACGAGGGCAGCCGGGGCATTTTGACCATGTAGTGGAGCATATCCATGGCCGTACCGAAACGAAAAACCTCTCCGTCGAAGCGCGGCATGCGCCGTTCGGCCGACGCCTTGAAGGCCCCGACATATGTCGAGGACAAGAATTCCGGCGAGATGCGCCGCCCGCATCATATCGACATGAAGACCGGCATGTATCGCGGTCGCCAGGTTCTGGAACCGAAGGAAAGCTGAAACAGCTTTCGACGGTTTGTGACTATCGAAGGACCGGCCATTGCGCCGGTCTTTTTGCATTGTGCGCAGATGATCGCCCACCAGTTCATTTTCGAACAGCCCAGCAGCCATGCCGGGTGGCAGCCGGGCCGGCTGGCACTGTTATTTCGCACGGTCTTTGTCCGTGTTCGCGGTCATGTGCGAAATTTCTTGACGGCGAACGCCCAGCGCATACTAGAGAAGGTTGTCCAACCGGAGCCGCCTGATGTTCGGTGCCATCCCGCTGCTGATCGTGCCCTTCGTCCTCTATAATCTCGGGCTTCTGGGAATATTCGGCGGCGGCGACGACCCCTGGGCAAGCGAAATGTTCTCGATCCGCATGATGTCGGGCGGGGTGTTCTCGATGACGCTCGGCGATCTGATCGTGCTGATCGGGCTGATCCTCTTCTTCATCGAAATCGTGAAATCGACGCGCACGTCAAACGCTTCGGTCATGGACCACCTGTTGTCGACCTTCGTCTTCGTGGCGTTCCTGGTCGAGTTCCTGCTGGTGAAGGGTGCGGCGCACTCGGTCTTCTTCACGCTGATGGTCATCGCACTGGTCGACGTCCTGGCCGGTTTCTCGGTGTCGATGCGGGCGGCCACTCGTGACATAAACGTGAACTAGAGGCCCGGCCTTAGCCTGGATCGGCGGTGAAGCCAGCCGTCTTGATGCCCGCGGTGGCGGCTTTGAATCAGCGCATGATCCTTTCCGGAAACCGATTCCGGCTTCCAGTGTCATGCTCAAGGAACCAGCTCTATTTTTTCTTGGCGCGCGGCTTCTTTGCCGGAGCAGCCGGCGCATTGGCGAGATCTTCCGCTTCCTTGGCGAGGCGCAGCGCCCTCAGTTTGTTGGTCTTTATTTGGCGGGCGTCGCTCTCGGCGACATATTCCGCCATCGCCTTCTGACGAACCGTGGCTGCCTCTTCCTGCTTCTTGAAACGCAAATCGGCCCGCGCGCGGGCAGTATCCTTAGAGTTCTCAACCAAGGGCTTTTCCAATCCCGTAAATTATAGCTTTCAATCCCTTTAATAGCAGAGCCGGCTTGCGATGGGGAAAATAAGTTGGTCAGGCGCCAGGGTCGCACCCGGCGCCCGGCGCCTTTCGGGCGACAACCGCCTCGTATCCAGCCTGCAAACTCGCACGCACGGTGGCATCCGGCGGCGTGTCGGAAGGTGTGCCCAGATGTTCGTGGCGCAGCTCGTCCATGAACTTTTCCCACATCGGCGGGCCGCCCTTTTCCAGAAGCTCGGCGCGGATCGAGAGTTCCTCGCTGACCGGCAGCCAGACGCGACCCCAGGCGCCGAGATGCGCCAGGATCGGCACCAGCGTTATCGCCATTTCGGTCAGGCTGTAGATCGCCTTCTGCTTGTGGGTGGGGTCGTCGGCCCTGGTCAGCATGCCGAGTTCCATCAGCCGCTTCAGACGATCGGCGAGGATGTTGGAAGCGATGCGTTCCAGCGATCCGTTGAGCAGGTCGCGAAAGTGGCGTTTGCCGCCGAAAATCATGTCGCGAAGAATGATCAGGCTCCACCGGTCGCCAAACACTTCAAGCGACAGGTTGATCGGGCACCCAGACCGACGATCGATGCTCATGCGATTCTCCAACAGAAACCGGTTGCATTATCATATCAGTTTTATTATCGTGCAACTGATTGCAAAATGCAATCAGTTTAGAGAGGAGGAGACTGCAATGATGATGAAGGCTGCGGAACCAGAAATCGCGTCGCAGACGTTTGGCGACCCCACGCACCCATCGGTGCTGCTGATCATGGGCGCCATGGCTTCTATGCTCTGGTGGCCGGAGGCGTTCTGCTGGACACTGGCCGGCAAGGGTCTGTTCGTGATCCGCTATGACAATCGCGATACCGGCCGTTCGATCAAATATGCGCCGGGCGAGCCGCCGTACACATTCGATGACATGGCAGACGACGCCATCCGCGTTCTCGACGGCCATGGCGTCGCGAAAGCGCATGTGGTCGGCATGTCGATGGGCGGCATGATCGCGCAGCTTGTGGCGCTGAAACATCCATCACGGGTCGTCTCGCTTACGGCGATCAGCACTTCTCCTGTAGGAATCGACACGTCGCATCTGCCTGGCACGACCGAGGCCTATATGAAGCATTCGGCCGAAGGCGCGAAGGTCGACTGGTCTGACCGAGCCCAGGTGGTCGACTTCATCGTCAAGGACGCGCATGCGATCGCAGGCACCGCGCATCCATTCGACGAGAAGCGAACGAGGGCTTTCGTCGAACAGGACTACGAGCGGTCCGGCGGTTTTCTAAGCGCGACCAATCATTTCATGCTCAAGGGCGGGGAGGACTGGAAGGGGCGGCTGGGTCAAATGACGGCGCCGCTCCTCGTTATCCACGGCACCGAGGATCCGATCTTTCCGGTCGAGCATGGCGCCGCTCTTGCCGAAGCAGTTGCCGGCGCGAGGCTTGTCCGCATTGAAGGCGGCGGCCACGAACTCCATCCCGACGATTGGGCCGCGATCGTTGATGCCATCGTCGCCCATAGCCAAGCCCAGATAAGCGCGGAGCCGGACCTCGACACACCATCGGCAATAGTTAAGTAATCGCTTTAGTGTTGAGCTCTGTAAGCCATGCAGCGGCGAACCATCAAGGGAACGAGCAAAACGATGTCCTTGACGATGCATCTCCATCCGCTGGCCTCCTTCTGCTGGAAGCCGCTGATCGCGCTCTATGAGAACGGCACGCCGTTCACGTCGGTCGTCGTCGATCTCGGCAATGAACAGTCGCGCGCGGCGTTCCTGAAATTGTCGCCGGCGGGCAAGATGCCGGTGCTGCGCGATGAAGCGCTGGACCGGACGGTGCCGGAATCGACGATCGTCATCGAATATCTCAACGCGTATTATCCCGGCCCGGTCGAGCTGATCCCTGCCGATATCGATCTCGCCCGCCAGACCCGCCTCGCGGACCGCTTCTATGACTTTTACGTGCAGCACCCGATGCAGAAGATCGTCGGCGACCGCCTGCGGCCGGAAGGCAAGACCGATCCGTTCGGCGTTGAGGAGGCTCGCGCCCAGCTGCGCAGCGCCTACGCCATCATCGAACAGGACATGCAGTCGAGGACATGGGCGATGGGCGAGGCCTTCACGATGGCCGATTGCGCCGCCGCCCCGGCATTGTTCTACGCCAACAAGGTCGAGCCGTTCGGCGACAAATATCTGGCGGTGAGACGCTACCACGACCGCTTGCTGCAACGCCCGTCTGTCGCCCGCGTGATCGAGGAAGCGCAGCCCTATTTCAAGCTCTTCCCCTACAACAACGGCTAAGCCCGATGCTGCAGGATACCGCCAAACTCGACCTGATGTTCCGGGCGCTCGCCGACCCGGCCCGGCGGCACATGGTGGAGCGGCTGTCGTGCGGCCCCGCCTCGGTAAGCCAGTTGGCCGAGCCGCTGGCGATGTCGCTGTCGGCGGTCGTCCAGCACCTGAACGTGCTCGAGGCGAGCGGTCTCGTCTGCACCGAAAAGCTCGGCCGGGTGCGCACCTGCCAGATCGAGCCGAAGGCGCTGAGGACCGCCGAACACTGGATCAACGAACGGCGCCTGGCCTGGGAACAGCGGCTCGACCGACTCGGCGCCTTTCTCGCGGAAACCAACGACGAAACCGAAGGAAACTGAGGAGGCCACCATGAGCGAACGCTCCGTCGTCCATTCGACCATAGTGCTCGAACGCAGCTACGACGCTTCGCCGGCGCGGGTGTTCGCCGCCTGGTCCGATCCCGCCGCATTGCAGCGCTGGGGCTCGCCCGGCGAGGAGTGGGAAAGCAGCATTGACTGCTTCGAGTTCCAGGTGGGCGGCATTGCGCTCAGCCGTTTCGGACCGAAGGGTGGCGAGAGTTATGTGAACGAGACGCGCTACCTCGACATCGTCCGCGACCAGCGCATCGTCTCGGCTGGTGGCATGACCAGCAGCGGCCAGCGGTTGTTTGTCGGCCTGCTGACGGTTGAATTCAGTCCAGAAGGCACAGGCTGCCGGCTGGCGATGACCGAGCAAGGCGCCTTTCTTGACCGCCATGATCAGCACGAAAACCATCAGGCTGGCTGGAGCCAGATGCTCGACAACCTGCGGGTGGAATGCGCGTGAGCGCCGCAGCCTGAGCCAAAGACCAGCAGAATCGGGAGGATAGTATGAAACTCTACTGCGGCATTGGTCCGAATTCCTACCGCGTTCGCATCTTCATGGCTGAGAAAGGCATCGACGTTCCGCGGGTTGAAGTCGACCTGACAAAAGGCGAGCACAAGACGCTGCAATTCCTTCAGCTCAACTCACTGGGCCAGATTCCCGTGCTCGTGCTCGACGACGGGACGGTGATCACCGAAAGCATCGCCATCTGCCGCTATCTGGAGGCGCTTCATCCAACGCCGGCACTGTTCGGCTCAGACGCGGTCAGCCAAGGCAAGGTCGAGATGTGGAACCGCCGCGCCGAGATCGAGATCTTCGGAACGATCGGCAGCATTGCCCAGCATTCCGATCCCATGTTTGCGGAGCGGCTCGTGCAGTTCCCGGCTTTCGCCGAAACGCAGCGCGAGGCCGTTCCGGCAAAGTGGGCGTGGCTTGACCGCGAGATCGTCGATGGCCGCCCGTTCATCGCCGGCGACCGGTACTCCGTCGCCGACATCACCGCCGCCGTCGCAGCGTGGCTTGGCGCCTTCTTCGGAGCCGACATCCCGGACTCGCTCGTCAATGTCCATCATTGGCTCGACCGTGTTCAGAAACGTCCAAGTTGGAACGCTTAGGCCGATGCCCGACACTGTTTCATGGGACGATATGCGGCTCAACGCCAAGCACCTGAATCCTAAGGAGCTTTCGCCATGCCTGTCAAAAGCAGAACGGACCTGGTCCGCAGTTACTTCACTTCGCCGCCTACCGGGCCAACGACCGCAGCGTCATCGAGGCGGTGCTGACAGACGATTTCACCTTCACCTGCCCCTATGACGACGCCATCGACCGCGCGACCTACTTCGCGCACTGCTGCCCGAACAGCACGATCGCCGTCGAGAGGATTTGCGAGGACGGCAACGGTGCTTTCGTTCTCTATCGCTGCGAAAGGCTCGACGGCAAGGTCTTCCGCAACACCGAATTGCATTCGTTCCAGGACGGTAGGCTGCACAGCGTCGAGGTCTCGGCGCTACCTACAAGGACAGCGTTTTCATCCCGCAACAACCATTGAGCTAGCTCATCGGCCTGCCAAGGAGGTATGACGGAGCAGTGTGCCTTTCTCGACAGCCATGATGATCTCGGCACCCGTAAGCAAGCATGGCACGGGCGAGCTGCTCGACGCGCCTGGTGCGCTACTGGCAAAGATGCGACGGCGCATCTCAGTTTCCGGGCGAGCCAAGCTGCTCTGCATCCCAGAACTGGTCGAGCCAGATGTTGAGCTTCCGGAAGCCGGCATTGCTGACCGTATAGACGCGCCTTGTCCCTTCCGGCTTGGCGTTGACCAGTCCGGCATCGAGCAGCACCTTTAGATGCTGCGAAACAGCCGGGCGCGAGACCGGCAACCCGGCGGCCAGTTCGTTGACGGTCTTCGGGCCGCGCCGGAGCTCTTCCAAAAGATGGCGCCGGTTGGGATCGGCAATCGCCATGAAGGCGTCAGAAAACATCATGCCTTATTTGTGGGGCAAAGTTTTCTAAATCTCAACCGTTGGTTTCAGGCTTTCTGCGCGGATCGAGCCGCAATGCTTCCGGCGTGATCGAGCGCTCGGCCGGTTGCGTCTTGAAGGCGTCGCGGTCTTCGATCGGCACCGGCGCGCGCCGGCTGATGCGCAGCAGCGTATAGCCCGCCAGGCAAAGGTGCGCGAAGGCCGTCGCAAGGAACAGTCCTTCCGGCCGCATCCAGCCCATCAGGCCGGCGGCCAGCAGCGGCCCGATCATCGTGCCGAAACCATAGAGCAGCAGCAGGCCGCCCGACACCTTGACGAAATCCTCCGCCCGGGCGTGGTCGTTGGCATGGGCCACGGCGATCGAATACAGCGTATAGGCAAAAGCGCCGTAGGCGGCGGTGCAGACGATGACGAAGACGCCGGAGCGCGGCTCGAACAGGAAGACCGCGACGGCGAACAGCGCCGCGCCGAAGGCCAGGCCCGCCAGCACAAAGCGGCGGTCGGTCTTGTCGGAGAGACGTCCGGCCGGAAGTTGCATGGCGGCACCGGCGACGACCACCAGGCTCATCATCAGCGCGATCTCGGCCGTGGAAATGCCGATGCGGGCACCATAGACGGCACCGAGCGTGCCCCAGGCGCCGTTAGCAATGCCGATCAAAACGCAGGCAATCGCCGACACCGGCGAATTGACATACAGCCCCTTGACGTCGAGCGAGACGTCCTGCAACGGCTTGGGGTGCGAAGCCGTCGACACCGCGGTCGGAATGAGCGACAGGCAGAACAGGATGCCGGTGATCATGAACAGCGAGGCCGACTTCACGTCGCCGCCGGCAACGATCATCTGGCCGCCCATGATCGAGGCATAGGTGACCATCATGTAGAGGCCGAAGACGGCGCCGCGGTTCTCGTTGGTGGACTTCTCGTTCAGCCAGCTTTCGATGACCATGAAGGCGCCGGCCATGGTAAAACCGGTGAAGGCGCGCAGCAGGATCCAGACATATTCGTCGATGATCAGTCCGGTGAGCAGTGCGACGATGGCTCCCGATGCCGCAAAGGCGCCGAAAGCGCGTACGTGACCGGCGCGGCGCACGATGCGCGGCGCAAAGAAGCAGCCGGTGACGAAGCCGCCGGCCCAGGCCGTGCCCATCAGGCCGAGCGATGCGGTCGAGAAACCTTCCAACTGGCCGCGCAGCGGCAACAGCAGCCCGTGCAGTCCGGTCGCCGCCAGCAGGAAAGCGGTGCCGCGAAGCAGCGAAAGGATCGGTCGGTAGCTTGCAAACATTTAGCTGATCCGGCTGGAATTTAGGGAGGATCTGAAGACAGTCGCATTCGAGCTTTTCGGCGGCGGGCGCTTCGGCTCTGGAAACTATTCGCGGCGGAACAGCGCCTCGGCTGCTGATTTGGTGGTGCTCTTGGTCTTGAGCTCGGCTTCGAGCCGGGCGATCTCGTCGCGCAAGATGCCGATCCGCTCAGACAGTTCGTCGACGGAGAGCAGCGACAGATCCTGCCCGATCTCATGCGGGCGGGCTTTCTTTTTGGGTTCGTCGTCGAAGATCGCCATCGTCGCTCCTCGCTCATGCGCAAAATTTGACTGCTACAGCGTCCTTTGCGCGTCCGATCCGACGCCCGGCGCTGCAGTGGCCATTTGCCTGATTTGGCAATCAGCATACATAGGGCAGGGGCACGGATGCAAATAGTCGGCAACAAACCGGCAGCTGGCAAGAAACTGGCGAAGCGAGACGGGAAAATTCATGGCGAGTGGACAGGACAAGATTCCGGCGACGATGACGGCCATTGCAATCTCGGAACCCGGTGGACCGCGGGTGCTGAAACCGGAAACGCGCGACGTGCCCGTGCCCGGTCCCGGCGAAATCCTGATCCGGGTGCGCGCTGCAGGTATCAACCGGCCGGATGTGCAGCAGCGCAAGGGCGTCTATCCGCCGCCGCCCGGTGCGTCGGACCTGCCGGGTCTCGAAGCGTCGGGCGAAGTTGCAGCTCTTGGCGACGAGATATCGCGCTGGCGCGTTGGCGACCGGGTCTGCGCGCTGACGCCCGGCGGCGGCTATGCCGAATATGTCAAGGTCCATGCCGGCAGCGTGCTGCCGCTGCCCGCCGGCTTTACCCACACCGAAGCAGCGGCGGTGCCGGAAAACTACTTCACCGTCTGGCATAATGTCTTCGAGCGCGGCGGCCTGAAGAGCGGCGAGACGCTGCTCGTCCATGGCGGCTCTTCCGGGATCGGCACCACGGCGATCCAACTCGCCTCGGTCTTCGGCGCCTATGTCATCACCACCGCCGGCAACCAGGAGAAGTGCGACGCCTGTCTTAAGCTTGGCGCCGACCGGGCGATCAACTACCGCGAGGAGGACTTCCTCGCGGCGGTCAAGGACGCGACCGGCGGCAAGGGCGCCAACGTCATCCTCGACATGGTCGGCGGCGACTATGTGGCGCGAAACTACGAGGCCGCGGCTGTGGAAGGCCGCATCGTCCAGATCGCCACGCAGAGCGGGGCGGTGGCAAGCGCCGATTTCTCGAAGATGATGGCCAAGCGGCTCACCCACACCGGCTCGATGCTGCGGCCGCGCACCGTCGAATTCAAGGCGGCAGTCGCCGCAGCACTGGAGGCGCAGGTGTGGCCGCTGCTCGGCACCCGCAAGGTAGCACCCGTCATGGACATGATCTTCCCGCTCAAGGAAGCGTGGCGGGCGCATGAGCGGATGGAGGAGGGCGAGCATATCGGCAAGATCGTCCTCGATGTCGGCTGACGGTCGGTGAACAAGCTGAACAAAAGCTTAATTGTGCAATGCAACAACGCATTGCGGCCATGCACAAGCGTCTGTTCAACTTTTCATCAACGATGCCTATTTGAGCGGCATCGAAACGATGGAGGACTACCATGAACCCGATCCGTGCTTTCCGTAACTGGCGCATGTACAATGAAACCGTGCGCGAACTGAACCGCCTGAACGCCCGTCAGCTCAACGACCTCGGCATCAACCGTGGTGACATCGAGAGGATCGCCCGCAAGGCGCTTTGATCTCGAGCGTGATCTCGCCCGAAAGCATCAAGCCGCTTTTTCGCGAAGTGGTGCTTCGGTCCGAGATCATGCTTTAGAAGCCAGAGCCGCAGCAGACGGGTTTCCGTCGCCGGTTCCGAGCCCGCTGGACCCTGTCCGGCGGGTTTTGTCGTTTTGAGGTCCGTCAAGCAGCGGCGGTTGCGTGTACCTGGCTCAATAGCCAAGTGCGGCGAAGCCGAGCGCCACCAGGGCTCCTCCCAGCACGATGTCCGCATGCTTTCGGAAACGACTGTAAAATCGTCGTGTCGCCGGTTGGGAAATGGAAAGGCCGAGAAGACCAAACCAGGCGATCGCAATGGCAAACACCAGTGCGACCACGGACAGGTGAGTTGCCCCACGAGCATTTAAATTCAGCGTGGAGGATGCGAAAAACAGCGCGGTGGCAGGATTTGCCACTGCCGTGACAAAGCCCAGCCGGAAGTATCGAGCGATTGGAACCGGCCTCGGCTCGTTGATGCCGGTCTTGATAGACTGCGCCCGCCGCATCGAATTCCAGCCGATGAAGACCAGCACTGCGCCGTATAGGCTGGCGGCCATCTGGTGTGCGATGCCCCCCGGCGGCAGCGCGCCGGCTCCCGTCGCGACGATAGCCGCCAACGAACTCGCGCCAAGGGCGATACCAGCGGCTGCCGAAAGCGCTGTGGCACGCGAAGCGGTTAGCCCGGCCTGCGCGACGACAGCAAAATTGGCGCCCGGCAGCATTGCCAACAGCGCATAGGAAATGGCGAACGGAAACAACCCCGCCGCGACAGCGTGCCCGGTTTCCAACATCGATCAGCCCACATCGGCGGCGGCCTGCTCTCCTGAAGGCAGCCGCTGCCGCCGAGGGCGAAATGTCTATGAAACATGTCCCTTCTAACAGTCGGCAAATGCCGACATGAGGACGTTTTTGTTGACGGATTATCGGCCGCGCCCGCTGAGCGGCTCACCGAAAGCACGGTGCCGAAGCCAAACCGGTTGATTTGACGCGTTTCGATCTCTCCCGCCAATCTCGCGAGTACCTTCCAAAACCGTTGCGAAACGGCAACGGAGTGGTTATATACGCAGCGAATTTCCCATTTTGGTGGCTCTAAAACCACCGCCCGCGCGGGAACGCGGGCGAACGAGAAGGATATTTTGCAAATGGCCAATACGCTGCTGATGCCCAAGGCGACCGCCGTCTGGCTGGTCGACAACACCGCGCTGTCCTTCGAGCAGATCGCGCAGTTCTGCGGGCTGCATCCGCTCGAGGTCAAGGCAATCGCCGATGGCGAGTCGGCGCAGGGCATCAAGGGCATGGACCCGATCATGACCGGCCAGCTGACCCGCGACGAGATCGCACGCGCCGAGAAGGACCCGAACCATCGGCTGAAACTGTCCGATCCCAAGGTGCGGGTGCCGGAATCCAAGCGCAAGGGTCCGCGCTACACGCCGCTGTCGAAGCGCCAGGACCGGCCCAACGCCATCCTCTGGCTGGTGCGTAACCATCCCGAGTTGAAGGACGCGCAGATCGCGCGCCTCGTCGGCACCACCAAGTCGACGATCGACCAGATCCGCGACAGAAAGCATTGGAACTCGGCCAATCTGCAGCCGATGGATCCGGTGACGCTGGGTCTCGCCTCGCAGATCGATCTCGACATGGAAGTCAACCGCGCCTCGCGAGGCCGCGAGCAGGCACAGCCGGCCGGCGACACGCTGCTGCCGGCGGCATTGACCGAGCGCCTGGTGCCGGCGCCGGAGAAGCCGAAGGACGAGGATGCGGAGCTCGACGCCAACGCCGTCTTCGCCAAGCTTTCGGCACTGAAGTCGAAGGACGAGGATAAGGACGACGAGAAGTGAGTCGGCCATAGCCGATCAATTACAAAAAGCCCGCCTCACGCGGGCTTTTTTCGATCTCGCGGTGTCAGGTTCGCGCGGCCCGGTCCGGCGCCATGCCGTAGTCTTCGCTGCGCTCCACCGCACGATAGAAATCGGCGAGCTGCTTGCCGCGCTCCGGCTTGAAGACGCGGCCGGCGATGACCACTGAAGCGATGCGGTCGATGCGGAAAGCGCGAAAATCGTCGCGCATCTCGCACCAGGCGACCAGCGTCCACACCTTGCCCCAGAACCACAGGCCCAATGGTCTGATGTCGCGCGCGGTGCTGCGGCCTGCTTCGTCGGAGTAGTCGATTGTCAGCACCTGGCGTTTTTCCACCGCGCGTTCGATCAGGTCGATTGCTTCGCGGGCGGCGTCGCTCACCACCCACATCGGCGTGTGGATCTCGGTGCGGGCGATGCGGTCTTTTTCGGCATCGGGCAGCACGGCGCCGATCTTGACCAGCGCCTCGTCGGCGGCCCGCGCCATCGCAGCGCCGCCAAACGCGCGCACCATGCGGGCACCGGCGACCAGCGCGACGATCTCGTCACGCGTGAACATCAGCGGCGGAAGGTCGAAACCCTCCCTCATCATGTAGCCGACGCCGGCCTCGCCGTCGATCGGCACGCCGGTCGACTGCAGGTCGGCGATGTCGCGGTAGATTGTTCGCTCGGAAACCTCGAGCCACGTGCCCAGCTTCTGGGCGGTGACCAGACGGCCACCGCGCAGATGCTGGACGATCTGGAAGAGCCTGTCGGCGCGGCGCATCGTATGGTCCCTCGGTGTTTATGATTTCAGCCCTTCGCACTTGCGCTGCGCGGCGACGAATGCCGCGCCGAAGGACAATTTCCCTGTTGTCGGCGTCTTTGCATCCAGCACCCGCCAGAACGGCGCGATGTCGCTCAGCGTCATGCCGCGTTCCAGATCCTCGTTGGCTGCCTCGGCGACAGTGCGCAGATGATAGCCGATGGTGACCGGACATGTCACTTCGGCGCCGTGCTCGTTGGCGAGCGCAGCGCGCAATGCGCGGACATCCATGTCAACGCCCCTTGGAATGGAGCGGATGAAATCATCGACCTGCCGTGCCGTGGGCACCAGCATCGGCTGGCCCTCGACAATGTCGCCAACAGTGCGCGGCGTCGGCTTGATACCGTTGATGCCTGGCGTGTTCAGCCTGTCGTTCCAGCTCTTTACCATGCGTCACCTAGACGAAGAGTCCAAAACTGTTGCCGTCCGGGTCGAGGCAATAGGCGAATGTGCCCGCCGGAATTGAGATCACAGGCGAGACGACCTGACCGCCGTTCTGCTTCACCCGTTCGATGGCATCCTCGATCGGCGCGGCAACCGACAGATGGATGGTCGGGCCGGTTCCCGGTGCTGCGGGTTTCCCGGGGTAGACGTGCCCGGAGGCCGTTCGGTCCTGCGCGGTGAACATGGCCATCGGGTTCGGGCCGCTCTCCTCCAGAATGAGATCGTTCTGAAGCACCGACCCATAGAAGGCGCGCGCCCGATCCATGTCGGTGACCGGGATCTCGAACCATGCCGAGGCTTTTGCCGGGATGAATGCCATGTCTGTCTCCTGATACTGTCGCACTATTGCACGCCGCTCCTGACACCATACTGTCAGGAGGCTTCAGCATATTCCCCTTCGGCATACTCCTTGGCGAACAGCGTACGCATCTGTGCGAGATCGCTGCTTCTCTGGGGATAGAGCGTCTTCAAATAGGCAAGAGCGAAGGTGCCGGGAGCCGAACCCGGCGCGGACACGATGCGGCCGTCGGCGACGGCATAGGGCACGTCCTGACAGTTCTGGGCACCCGGGTAACCCGGTTCCTTTTCATTGATCCAGTCACGGCCATTGCTGGTGTGTTTGGCCTTGTCGAACAGGCCGGCACGCGCAAGTGCCAGCGTTCCGGCGCAGATGCCGCCAACCACGCCGCCGCGCGCCGCAATCGCCGTCAGCAGTCCGGAGACATCAGGCGGGGCATCGACCCACTGGTCGGAGCCGATGACCGCGACGGCGTCGAGATCGGTGTTTTCATCAACCTCGGCGGAGCGGTCGGGCGCCAGCACAAATCCGCTGGCCGAGGTCACCGGCTTGCCGTTCGGGGTCAGCGACACCGCGCGTGCACCGAACCATTCGACCGCCGAAGCCGCCAGCAAGCCGTATTCCCAGTCGGCGAAGCGATCGATGAAAAGAACGCCGATGGTCTTCTGTTCGGACATTTCCTGCTCCGTCTTTCGGCCCGCCGACTTATTTATCTGGGCGCTGTGGCGTCCGCATCCAACTGCTGCCACGAAAAAATCGCCTCAATGGCCGCGGCCGTGGCGGCCTTCGTAATTATCCGGCCAACCGATGTCCTTGCGGATGCTCTGCGGCAAGCCATTCATGAAACGCCGGGTGCGGATTTCGTTGCGCATCGTCCTGATCTTGCCGACATAGTGCTGCACGCTGCGCAGAATGGTAAAACCGTTCATAGCTGGTCTCCTCTCTTTCGATGGAGACACTATCGCACACCCCTCCTGACAGCAGTCTGTCAGGAGGCTTGATGGCCTTGGTTATGCTGCCGGTTGTCTTCCCGATCTCGCCGGTGCGAGGCACGCCGGCCTGTTCATCGCATGTCCCTGTCAGAGTTGAGATCGTTCAGCTTGCAGCGACGGATTGTCGGAATTCGCATCCTTCTGCGATAGGGTCGGCGTTCTGATATTGAAGGAGAAAAATTTTCCAGAGATCACGGAGGACGACCATGGGCCTGCAACTGACGGGAATCCACCATTTAACCGCTATCACCGCGAATGCGCCGGAAAACCTTCGTTTCTACACCGGCACTTTGGGGCTGCGGCTGGTCAAGAAGACAGTCAATCAGGACGACACGTCAGCCTATCACCTTTTCTATGCCGACGCCGAGGCGACGCCTGGCACCGATCTTACCTTCTTCGATTGGCCGGTCGGACGCGAACGGCGCGGCACCAACAGCATCGTGCGGACCAGCCTGAGGGTCGCCAGCCCCGAAAGCCTTGCCTGGTGGAAGGAGCGCCTGGCCGGCGAGACCGTCGCGACGGGAGAGATCGGCGATGTTGGCGGCTACCCGTCGCTGGATTTCGAAGACCCAGAAGGCCAGCGCCTGCGTCTCGTCAGCGATGGCGGCAAGGGCTGCAGTCATCCCTGGGCTCAAAGCCCGGTCCCAGTCGAGCACCAGATACGCGGGCTCGGGCCCATCGTTATCAGCGTTCCCGACATCACCAACACTGAAACCGTGCTGACCAGGGTGATGAATATGCGCAAGGCGGGGGACTATGCCTCGCCGGATGGTCAGGGCCAGGTCCATGTCTTCGAAATGGGAGCAGGCGGCCCGGCGGCGGAGCTTCATGTCGCGGTGCAGCCAGGCCTTGCGCCGGCAAGGCAAGGCGCCGGCGCGGTCCACCACGTCGCATTCAGGGCGCCGGACCAGGAGATTTTGCACCAATGGACGGCGCGGTTGGCCGAGTTCCGCCTGCCGTCAAGCGGTGAGGTCGAACGATACTACTTCCGTTCGCTCTACTTCCGTGAGCCGAACGGCATATTGTTCGAGATTGCCACCGACGGCCCCGGGTTCACGGCCGACGAGCCACTGGAAACGCTGGGCGAAAGGCTGGCTTTGCCGCCATTCCTCGAACCGAAACGGGCTGCGATCGAGGCCGGTCTCAAGCCGCTGGCATAATACCTCTCAGCGTTATGGCGATCTGGTGCCAGCGGAGCACTTTGACAGCCGACCGCGATGCTGATCAAAAGCGGCATGTCGAAACTCCTCGCGCTCGTTATCGTCGCCATGATGGTCATTCAGCTGATCAAGCCGCTTGGCTGGCCGGGGCTGAAGCGGCGCAGCGATTTTTGGAAGCTGGCGGTGCTGGCGATGGCGGCGATTTCGATAACAGCGGCGCTGGGGCATTGGACGTAGGGCTGGCGGCCCGCTATGCGAGGCGTGGTTCCTTGGCCAGCACCAAGTCGACGAGATGTTCCGCCCAGGCCCGGTAGCCGGCTTCCGAGGCATGAAATCCGTCGGAGGCAAAACCGGCGTCGGCATCGGTGATCGGCAGGCGCGGCGCCGGCACCGCGCCGCGTTCGAGGCAGAGGCGCTCGCCCATCCGGTTCATCTCGGCGGCGCGGATCTCCAGGATTTTTCCGAGCAGCGGCGGCATTGCCGGTGCCCGGGTGAATTCCAGCACCGGCGACCACACCACGCGCGCCTCCGGCCATTTGGCGCGCAGCGCGTAGAGCAGGCCGCCAAAATCGCTCTTGAAGCGTGGCACCGAGTGAAAGTTCTTGGTGTCGTTGGTGCCGATGGCGAGCACGATATGCGTCCAAGGATCGGCCGACAGATTGGGCAGCACGTGGTCGCGGATCTGGCCTGAGGTCGCCGAGTTGAAGCCGGCTGCCCGCCAGCGCACCGCACGGCCAGTGCGTTTCGAGATCAGATCGGCCAGTTGCGCGGCCAGCCCGTACTCGGAATTGCCGATGCCGACCGAGGCGGCGGAAGAATCGCCAAGCATCAGAAGCGAGACCGCCGGCACCTGGCCTGATATCTCGTGCATGACCGGACCTTGCGCCGGCAGCATGCGGGTGGTGCGGCGGCGCACGCCGAGCCCCTGCCAGACATAGACCGGAAAGACGAGCCAGGTGAGGAGGGCTAGAAAGCGCTGCATCGCAAACCGTTAATGGGGCAAGTCCGTTTAAGGGCATAGCGAGCAGCACTTAGCGCATATCGGGCCAAAGGCGAAAGACCTTGCGTCGGCTGCCGGTCGTCAATGACAACAGGCGTCCTGCATTTCGGACCTGTCTGCGTATTCGTCATGCAGCCGCACCCAGTCCATCAGGCTGTGGTGGGGACCGGTCTCGTTGCGGCCCTTCGGCGTCAGGTCGAGATAGTGATAAGCGCCGATCAGCGGATCGCCGCCCCTGGAGCGCGACATGAAGGTCAGGAAGATGTCGCCGTTCTCATCCCTGTAGAACACGCTGGTGCCGGGAAGGTCCTTCGATTTCAGCGGGCGCTGCTCGAAATTGTAGGTCGTGTCGCCGGATGCGATCTGCTTGTCGGTGAAGGAAACCTGCATGTCGAAGTTGAAGTCCGAGGCGTAGGACGACACCCAGTCGAATTTCCAACCCATGCGCTGTTTGTAGGGCAGGAACTCGGCCAACGGCGCCCGCGAGATCACGACCAGCGACACATCGTGGTGCTTGAGGTGCTGGTTGGCGCCGTCGATGTGGTCGGCAAGGAAGGAACACCCTTCGCAACGGTAGTCGGCGCCCGGCCCGAACATGAAGTGGTAGACGATCAGCTGGCTTGCGCCGGCGAATAGTTCGGCCAGTTTCTTCGGCCCTTGTTCGGTCTCAAAGACATAGTCCTTCCGGATCTTCAACCAAGGCAATTCCCGCCGTTCGGCGGCGATGCTGTCGCGAAATCGCGTCAATTCCTTCTCACGCGCCAGATGCGCCTTGTGTGCCTGGAACCAGTCTTCCCGTGAAACAATCTTGTTGTTTGGCATCAGCCTGCTCCTCTTTGAGCCCTAAGGACGTTTGGGCTCAACGCGAGCCGACACGGCCCTCGCTTTTTTCCGGAGCAAGAGGAACCCGGGCACACGGCCCGGGTTCGAAAAATCCGGTCAGGCGGCCTGTTCCAGTTCCGGCTGCCATTTTCCAAGCGCGGCCAGATGGTTCATGTGGGCGCGGTGGGCGAAGGCGGCCTGGGCAGCGGCGACGTTGGCCGCCTTGCCGCTCCACGCCTTCTGTGGCGCCGCCTGCAAGGCTCGGCCATAGGAGAAAGTCAATTTCCATGGATGCGGGCCGATGGCATTGATGGCATTGAGGTTGGCGGTCGCCTCCTCGTCCGATTGCCCGCCGGAGAGAAAGGCGATGCCCCCAATCGCGGCCGGCACCGTTTCGCGGAACAGTTTTATGGTCTTTTCGGCGACTTCCTCGGGGCTGCTGATCTTGCCCGACTTCTTGCCGGCGAGAACCATGTTCGGCTTCAGGATGGTGCCTTCGAGGACGACGCGAGCCGCGTAGAGCTCGGTGTAGAGTTTTGTCAGCGTTGCCTTGCTGATCTCGTAGCAGGTACCGATGTCATGGGCGCCGTCCATCAGCACCTCCGGCTCGACGATCGGCACGATGCGGGCCTCCGCGCAAAGCGCCGCATAGCGGGCGAGCGCATGGGCGTTCGAGCCGATCGACGTGGCGGAAGGCACGCCTTTGGCGACGTCGATGTCGATCACCGCACGCCATTTGGCGAAACGGGCGCCGAGCTTGTAATAGTCGGCGAGCCGCTCGCGCAAGCCGTCGAGGCCTTCGGTGATCGTATCGCCGGGGTACCCAGCCAGAGGCTTGGCGCCGGCATCGACCTTGATGCCTGGGATGGCGCCGGTCGCCTTGATGATGTCGACGAGCGGCGTGCCGTCCGCGGCCTTCTGGCGGATGGTCTCGTCATAGAGGATGACGCCGGAGATGTATCTGGTCATCGCCTCCTTGGCGCGGAACATCATCTCGCGATAGTCGCGGCGGCTGTCGGCGGTCGATTCGACGCCGATCACGTCGAAGCGCTTCTTGATGGTGCCGGAGCTTTCGTCGGCGGCCAAAAGACCCTTGCCGTCGGCCACCATCGCGGCGGCAATGTCCTCGAGACGTTCGCTCATTGTGCATCCTCCTGAAACAGTTGTTCCAAACTAGCAGACCACTAGTGCAAGGCAGGTTCAAGTCGAACCATTCCGAGTGGAAAACTCGAATCGATTGAAACGCGCAAACGCCCTCGTTCGCCTCTCGCCTCAGCGCTTCAGCACATCGACACCGGGCAGCGGCTTGCCCTCCATCCATTCCAGAAAGGCGCCGCCGGCGGTTGAGACGTAGGTGAAGTCGTCGGCCACGCCGGCATGGTTGAGTGCTGCCACCGTGTCGCCGCCGCCGGCGACCGAGATCAATTTGCCGGCCTTGGTGCGGGCCGCGGCGTGCTTGGCTGCCGCCACCGTCGCCCGGTCGAACGGCTCGATCTCGAAGGCGCCGAGCGGACCGTTCCAGACCAGCGTCGCGGCGCGGTCGATCCAGTCGGCAACGGTCTTCACGGTCTTTTCGCCGACATCGAGGATCATGGTGTCGGCCGGCACCTCTGATATGGCGACGGTTTCGCTGGCGGCGCCCGCCTTGAATTCCCTGGCGACGACACCGTCGACCGGCAGGATGACGGCGCAGCCGGCTTCGGCCGCCTCGATCATGATCTGCTTGGCGGTGTTGGCGAGATCATGCTCGCACAGTGATTTTCCGACATCGGTGCCGCGCGCGGCCAGGAAGGTGTTGGCCATGCCGCCGCCGATGACCAGCGCGTCGACCTTCTTCACCAAATTCATCAGCAGGTCGATCTTGCTCGAGACCTTGGCGCCGCCGACGATGGCGACGACAGGGCGCGCGGGATTGCCGAGGCCCTTTTCCAGGGCGTCGAGCTCGGCCTGCATGGTACGGCCGGCGAAAGCCGGCAGCAGGTGCGCAAGCCCTTCCGTCGACGAATGGGCACGGTGGGCGGCGGAAAAGGCGTCGTTGACGAAGACGTCGCCATTGGCGGCGAGCTTTTCGGTGAAGGCCGGGTCGTTCTTCTCCTCGCCCTTGTAGAAGCGGGTGTTTTCGAGCAGCAGCACATCGCCGTTGTTCATGGCGGCGACGGCGCTCGCGGCCTTGTCGCCGATGCAATCGGCCGCGAAGCCGACAGGGCAGCCGAGCACCTCCGCGGTCGCCTTGGCGATCGGCTCAAGCGAGAATTCGGGCGACGGTCCATCCTTGGGCCGGCCGAAATGGGCAAGCAGGATGACCTTGGCGCCCTTGCCGGAAAGCTCGGCGATGGTCGGCGCGATGCGCTCGATGCGGGTGGCGTCGGTGACCTTGCCGTCGGCGACAGGAACGTTGAGGTCGACGCGCACCAGCACGCGCTTGCCATCGATATTGCCAATGTCGTCCAGTGTCTTGAAGGCGGCCATGCTGTTCCCTTTCGCAAAAAACGCCGGGACCTTAACCCGCACCAACGACGATGCAAGACCTGCAATGGTGCTACGCGGAAAATATGACCACGGCCTGTGTCGGGAGCCGTCAGCCCCCGTCGGTTGCCTTTTCCACCGCCGGCTGTGGAGCGGGTTCCGCGTCCGCCGGCGCCTCGGCCCTCCGCTTTTTGATCCGCTTGCGCCAATTGCGCACAAAGGCAACGATGCGGTCGGCGATCTCGCCGGCACTCAGGAACACCGGCACCCGTGCCACCGGCGCGGTCGGCTCGAGGGAAAGACCGAGACCAGTAATCTTGCCCTTGTCGTCGACGTCGCGGACGATCAGCTCGATCGGACCAATCAGCACGCGGTCGGCATATTCGGCATGGCCGCCGAGCCGCTCCGTCACAAGGTCACCGACGGTCAGCTTGCGTTCCTCCTCGGTCAGGCCCGGCGCGTAAGCGGCTTCCAGTTCCGCGGCGGAGCGCGCCGGATCGACTGCGAAGGCGCCGAAGAAGTCCGCATCCTCGGGATCGACCACGGCGCGGCTGGCGAACAGCTTGTCGAGCAGTGCTGGATAGCGATCCGGCACGAAGATGTAGACATGGTCGCCGGCGGCGAGCCTGCCCATGTCCTGGAAGCGCATGGAGCGTCCGTCGCGCAGCACCAGTGATGGCCGCGCCCAGCGCGGAATGCGCTCACCGCGCGCCACCGGGCTGCCAGGTGCTACGCGATAGGCGAGCAGTTCGTGATGGGCGGAGCCCGGCAATTCGAGTTCGACCTTGTCCAACGGACCCAGGCGGGCCGGCACGATCAGGCCGAGGCGGCGCGCCAGCGGTCCGACGGTCCATCCCTGGATCACCAGCGACACCAGCACGACGATGAAGGCGGTGTTGAAGATGAGGCGGCCATTCTCAAGGCCGCCAAGCAGCGGCGTGATGGCGAGCAGGATCGACACGGCGCCACGCAGACCCACCCATGAGACGAAGGCGACTTCCGGGCGCGGCAGACGGAACGGCATCAGGCAGAGCCAGACGGCGATCGGCCGCGCCACGAATATCAGGAACAGGCCCAGCAGCACCGCCGGCAGCAGGATCGCCGGAAATTGCGAGGGCGTCGCGAACAGGCCGAGGATCAGGAACATGATGATCTGTGCCAGCCACGACATGCCGTCCTGGAAGCGCTTCAGGATGGTGACGGCGCGGATGTCGGAATTGCCGGCGATGAGGCCGGCGAGATAGACCGCCAGAAAACCGGAGCCGCCAATGGCGCCGGCGGCGGCGAACACCATCAGCGACAGCGTCAGCACGAAGATCGGCAGCAGCCCGTGGTCGAGATTGAGCCGGTCGACGAGGCGCACGATGGCGAGGCCGCCGAAAATCCCGACGATGGCGCCAAGCCCCATGTTGAGAAGGAAGCCGAGGACGAGGTCGGTAACCAGCACCCTGGCCTCGGGATTGGCGTTGGCGGCGATGATCTCGACCAGGCTGATGGTCAGGAAGATGGCGATCGGATCATTGGTGCCGGATTCCACCTCGAGCGTGGAACGCACGCGTTCGCGCAAATTGATCTCGCCGGCGCGCAACAGGAAGAACACGGCTGCCGCGTCGGTCGACGCGACAGCGGCACCGAGCAGGAAGGATTCCAGCCAGCTGAGATCGAGCAGATAGTGGGCGACGACGCCGAACAGGCCAGTGGTCAAAAGGACGCCGATAGTCGCCAGCGCCAGTGCCGGTCCCGCCGCCTGTCGCAAAGCGTTGAGCGGTGTGCCGAAACCGGAATCGAACAGGATGACCGCCAGCGCCAGTGAGCCGGCAAAATAAGCCAGCCGCGCATTGTCGAACTGGATGCCGAGGCCGTCGGTTCCCGTGGCCAGGCCAATGCAGAGAAACAGCAGCAAGAGAGGGGCGCCGAAGCGGAAGGCGATCAGGCTCGAAAACGCGGCGGCAACGACGAGTGCGGCGCCGACCAGTGTCACGAGATAGATCGCATGCTCCATCCGCCAATCGCCCCTCGAATTCGTGTTCCTCTCGCTTTACGAGAGAGTGAGGCGAAGACATGACCGCTGCAAGGCGGGAGGGTGGTTTTTTGCCCTATGCCGCTGATTTTTGAGTGTTTTGGCGCTCAAGGCGCGGTCTTGCCAATCAAACCGTCAGAGCGCCGTTTGCGCATCCAAAAGGGCGCTGGGCGCTCTCATGAAAACGCCCGGACAGAGCCGGGCGTTTTCAAGTCGCAATAAGATGGTTCTGCGATCAGGCGATGGTCTTGCCGAACGCGACGGCGGTGTCGGCCATGCGGTTGGAAAAACCCCATTCATTGTCGTACCAGGACAGCACCGAAACGAAGTTGCCGTCCATGACCTTGGTCTGGTCGAGCGCCATGATCGAGGAATGCGAATCGTGGTTGAAGTCGATCGATACGTTCGGGTGATGGGTAACGGCGAGAATGCCCTTCAGCTTGCCGTTGGAGGCGGCGATAACTGCCTCGTTGATCTCCTGCACGGTCGTCGGCCGCTTTGCGATGAACTTGAAATCGACGACCGAGACGTTCGGGGTCGGCACGCGAATGGAGATGCCGTCGAGCTTGCCCTTGAGGTCGGGCAGCACCAGGCCGATCGCCTTGGCCGCACCGGTCGAGGTCGGGATCTGCGACAGGGCCGCGGCGCGGGCGCGGTAGAGATCCTTATGCATGGTGTCCAGCGTCGGCTGGTCGCCGGTGTAGGAGTGGATCGTCGTCATCATACCCTTCTCGATGCCGACGGCCTCATGCAGCACGGCTGCCAGCGGCGCCAGGCAGTTGGTGGTGCAGGAGGCGTTCGAGATGACGATGTGGTCCTTGGTCAGCTTGTCATGGTTGATGCCATAGACGACGGTGAGGTCGGCGCCCTCCGCAGGCGCCGAGACGAGGACGCGCTTGGCGCCAGCGGTCAGATGCGCCGCGGCCTTGTCGCGGGCGGTGAAGATGCCGGTGCATTCGAGCGCAATGTCGATGCCGAGCTCCTTCCACGGCAACTGCGTCGGGTCCTTGATCGCGGTGACCTTGAATTTTTCGGTGCCGACGGTGATCTGGTCACCGTCAACCGTCACATCATGCGGGAAGCGGCCATGCACGCTGTCGAAGCGCAGCAGATGCGCGTTGGTCTCGACCGGGCCGAGGTCGTTGACGGCGACGACGTCAATGTCCTTGCGGCCGGATTCGTGGATGGCGCGCAGGATGTTGCGGCCGATGCGGCCGAATCCGTTGATGGCAACTCTGACGGTCATTTTTCTCTCCCTGGGAGTTGGAGGCCGAAGATCAAGTCCGCAGCTTCATAACGGCGGGCTGCCAAAGAATCCAGCCGTCGATGGGTTGGATTTAAGTCCACCAGGCGGAGGCTGCCCGCAAAACCGCTATGCGCGGTCTCGCGGGCGCCTGGCTTTACTCACCGTGCAGGCGGGCTTCCGCTGCCCTCACCGTCGCTTCGGCGGTGATGCCGAAATGCGGATAGAGCTGTTCGATCGTGCCAGAGGCGCCGAAGCCGGTCATGCCGATGAAGATGCCGTCGGTGCCGATGAAATGATCCCAGCCCTGGCGGATACCGGCTTCGATGGCGATCTTGATCGGTGCGTTGCCGATCGTCTTGTTGCGATAGTCGGCGCTCTGCTTGTCGAACAATTCGAAGCATGGGACAGAGACGACGCGGGTCGGATGGCCGCGCTTCTCCAATGCCTCGCGCGCCGCCAGCGCAATCTCGACCTCGGAACCCGAAGCAAAGATCGTCACCGCCGCATCGCCAGTGGCGGCGGCCAACTCATAGGCGCCCTGGCGGCTGAGGTTTTCCGCAACGAAGTCGTTGCGCACCGCCGGCAGGTTCTGCCGGGTCAGCGCCAGCGTCGAAGGCGTCTTTTCCTGTTCGATGGCCAATTGCCAGCATTCGGCGGTCTCGACCGCGTCGGCCGGGCGGAAGACATTGTGGTTCGGAATGGCGCGCAGCGCGGCCAGATGCTCGACCGGCTGATGGGTCGGGCCGTCTTCGCCGAGACCGATGGAATCATGGGTCATGACGAAGATCGAGCGGATGCCCATCAGCGAAGCAAGCCGCATCGATGGACGGGCGTAGTCGGAAAAGCACATGAACGTGCCGCCATAGGCGATGATGCCGCCATGCAGCGTCAGTCCGTTGAGCGCGGCCGCCATCCCGTGCTCGCGGACGCCGTAGTGAACGTAGCGCTGGCCGTAATCGTCTGATGTGATGTTCTTGGTCTGGCTGGTCTTGGTGTTGTTGGAGCCGGTCAGGTCGGCCGAGCCGCCGATGGTTTCCGGCACCGCGCCGTTGATGATTTCGAGCGCCATTTCCGACGATTTGCGGGTGGCGACCTTTGGCTTGTCCGTGCTGAGCTTCTTCTTGTAGTCGGTGATGACGGCGTCGAAATTCGCCGGCAACGTGCCACTGATGCGACGCTCGAATTCGCTGCGCAATTGGGCGTCGGCCTTGGCAAGGCGGCCTTCCCAGTCGGTGCGTGCCTTGATGCCCGTCTTGCCGGCGTCGCGCCAGGCATCGAGGATATCGGCAGGAAGCTCGAAAGGCGGATAATCCCAACCGAAGAATTTTCTCGCGCCGGCGATTTCCTCAGCGCCAAGCGGCGAGCCGTGTGCCTTGTTGGTGCCGGCCTTGGTCGGCGCGCCGAAGCCGATCGTCGTCTTGCAGGCGATCATCGTCGGCTTGTCGGAATGGCGGGCCGCCTCGATGGCATAGGCGATCGCTTCCGGATCCTGGCCGTCAATGTGGCTGGCGTTCCAACCGGATGCCTGGAAGCGGGCAACCTGATCGGTGTTGTCGGCCAGCGACACCGGGCCGTCGATCGAGATGTTGTTGTTGTCCCAAAAGACGATCAGCTTGTTCAGCTTGAGATGTCCGGCAAGTGCGATGGCCTCCTGGGAAACACCCTCCATCAGGCAGCCGTCGCCGGCCAGCACATAGGTGTAGTGGTCGACGAGGTCATTGCCGAAGGCGGCATTCATGATGCGCTCGCCGAGTGCGAAGCCGACCGAATTGGCAAGCCCCTGGCCGAGCGGGCCGGTCGTCGTCTCGATGCCGGCGGCATGGCCATATTCGGGATGACCAGCCGTCCTCGAACCCAACTGGCGGAAATGCTTGATCTGGTCGAGAGTGATGTCCTCATAACCGGTCAGATAGAGCAGCGAATAGAGCAGCATCGAACCGTGGCCGGCCGACAGGATGAAACGGTCGCGATCGGGCCAATGCGGGTTCTTCGGATCGTATTTCAGGAAACGCGTGAACAGCACCGTGGCAATGTCGGCGCAGCCCATGGGCAGGCCGGGGTGGCCGGACTGGGCCTTTTCGACGGCGTCCATGGAAAGAAAACGGATCGCATTGGCCATCCGGTCATGTCGTTCACGCGAGGTCATGCTTCCTCCAGTGTGGGGGTTTGGGGCCTTGGGAGAGCCCTGGAAAAGGGTGCGCGACACATAGCAGGCGCGGCTTTTTAGTCAACAAACCGGCGCGCTTTTGCCGATCTTGTTAGTCAATAAACCGGCGCTTTTGCCGGTCTTGTGATGGCGCCAGATGGGCCTTGGGGGCTCTACATTAGCGTTAGCAGGGGACAGTCGCGAGAGCTTTGTTGACGTTGGCTTCACACGGCGGGTAATGTTTCAGACATAACGCGTTCTGAACGTGGATGATTCGGTGATGGGCAGGGCGCAGGACGAAAGCCATGACCGGGGAAACGACACTCAAGGAAGTCATCGCCAGGCTGGGTAAGGCCATCGAGGGGCTGGAAAATGCCGTCGCGGCCAAGCTTGAGCACGAGCGCGATTATACGGAAGCCGAGGCGGAGGTGCAGCGCATGAACGCCGACCGCTCGCGGCTGGCGCAGGAACTCGACAATTCCGAAGCGCGCGCCGAACGGCTCGAAGACGCCAACAAGGAAGTGTCGCGTCGGCTGGTGACCGCCATGGAAACCATCCGCGCCGTGTTGGACAGATAGGGGGCTGGCCCAATGGCACAAGTCACGGTTTCCATCGACGGCAAGCAGTATCGCATGGCTTGCGACGAGGGCCAGGAAGAGCATCTGATCGACCTTGCCGAGCGCTTCGATCGCTATGTCTCGCATCTGAAGGATTCTTTCGGCGAGATCGGCGACCAGCGGCTTACGGTGATGGCCGGCATCATGGTCATGGACGAGCTTTCGGAATTGCAAAAACGCGTCAAGGGCATGGAAAGCGAAGTGCTGACGCTGCGCAAGACGCGTGACGATGCGCTGACCAAGGCCGACAAGAACGATTCCGTGCTGACCCAAGCGCTTGGCGCGCTCGCCCAGCGCATGGAAGACCTGGCGACGACGCTGGCGGTGAACAAGGGCTGAGCCAGCGCAGCGGAAATTCTTGCTGCCTTTGCCGAGAAGCAATGAAAATATTTTCGCAGTCGGCCTTGATGCCGGCGCAACAGGCGTTTGAAGGATGACGCCGGAGTGGTAGAAAGGCAAAAGCAGCGCCGGTCAGTGCCGGCTGCAATCTGCACTCACAGGGTAGGGACACGTCATGAGCCTCCGTATCAACGATACCGCGCCGGATTTCACGGCCGAAACCACGCAAGGGACGATCAGCTTCCACGACTGGATCGGTGACGGCTGGGCGGTGCTTTTCAGCCATCCGAAGAATTTCACGCCGGTCTGCACGACCGAACTCGGCACGATGGCCGGCCTGGAAGGCGAGTTCAAGAAGCGCAACGTCAAGATCATCGGCATTTCCGTCGACCCGGTCGAAAGCCATGGCAAATGGCAGGATGATATCAAGAAGGCGACCGGCCAATCGGTGAACTATCCGCTGATCGGCGACAAGGATCTCAAGGTCGCCAAGCTTTACGAGATGCTGCCGGCCGGCGCCGGCGAAACCTCGGAAGGGCGCACGCCCGCAGACAACGCGACGGTGCGTTCGGTCTACGTCATCGGCCCCGACAAGAAGATCAAGCTGGTTCTCACCTATCCGATGACCACCGGCCGCAACTTCGATGAGATCCTGCGCGCGATCGATTCCATACAGTTGACCGCCAAGCACCAGGTGGCGACGCCGGCGAACTGGAAGCAGGGCGAAGACGTCATCATCACCGCCGCTGTTTCCAATGAGGACGCGATCAAGCGTTTCGGCGCCTACGAGACGATCCTGCCGTATCTCCGGAAGACCAAGCAGCCCTCCGCCTGAGCGGCCAGGGCGGCACGGAAGGATTTTCGGCCTTTTTGCTTCGGCGAAGCATGCGGTGCTTGACGGCGTGGCGCTGGCGAATGACCATGCTCTTCTTTTACCCCGGCAGGGAAAACCATTCCTGCCGGGTGGGAGTTGAGGGAGCCGGGATTGGACGCAACATCGGCCAAGCTGCAGGTGGCAGGCTTTTACGACAAGCCGAGCGGGTCCATCCAGTATGTCGTCGCCGACCCGCAGACGCGACGATGCGCAATCATCGATCCGGTCCTCGATTTCGACGAGAGGTCCGGCGCCACGGCGACGAAAAATGCCGACGCTCTGCTCGATTTTATCAGGGAAAACGGGCTGGAGGTCGAGTGGATCCTCGACACGCACCCGCATGCGGACCATTTCTCGGCGGCCCACTATCTCAGCACGAAGACAGGAGCGCCCACCGCGATCGGCGAGAAGGTCGTCGGCGTCCAGAAATTGTGGAAGGCGATCTACAACTGGCCGGATTTTCCTGCCGACGGATCCCAGTGGAACAGGCTGTTTGCCGATGGCGAGACCTTTTCGGTCGGCGGCATTCCGGCAAAGGTGCTTTTTTCACCCGGCCACACGCTGGCCTCGATCACCTATGTGATCGGCGACGCCGCTTTCATCCATGATACGCTGTTCATGCCGGACAGCGGCACGGCGAGAGCGGACTTTCCCGGCGGCAGTGCGGCGCAACTCTGGCGCTCGATCCAGGATATCCTCGCGCTGCCGGACGAGACACGTCTGTTCGTCGGTCATGACTACCAGACGGGAGGACGCGAACCCTTGTGGGAGAGCACGGTCGCGGAACAGAAATCCAAGAACACCCATGCTGCCGCCTGCAGGACAGAGGCCGATTTCGTGGCATTGCGCGAGGCGCGCGACAGGACGCTGCCGATGCCGAGGCTGATCCTGCACGCACTGCAGGTCAACATGAATGGCGGGCGCTTGCCGGAACCGGAATCCAACGGCCGCCGCTATCTGAAGTTTCCGCTCGATTGCCTGTGATGAGATGGATCGCTGCTGGCACTACAACTCTAATTCAAACACGGCGCCGCCCCTCATCGCCCTGCCGGGCACTTCTCCCCGTATAGTGACAGTATAGTGACGGGGAGAAGGACGCTTTCACTGACGATTTCGCTAATTTTCGACGTTGCAAAAAAGAGTGGCGGCGGTGCCATCTGCCTCTTCTCCCCGTCGCTACGGAGAAGGTGGCGGCAGCCGGATGAGGAGCGGCGCAGACGTCAGCTAGTCTAGCTTCATGGTTTTGTTCGGCGGACTAAATGTTCATACGTGATTTGCCAAGGGTCGATCTCGGAAGATCTTTCCTCGCCGATCCAATGGAAGCTGTTGGCAGTGATCTCAGTGAAACGCCATCGAGTTTTCAGACCGCGCGAGTCAGTGCCGAGTTGGACAATGTCCTTACCCTCGGCCCGCCCGATCTGGCGCGAGTGATCTCGGTTGAGCGGGTCGTTCCATATGATGTGCCAGCCATCGATCCCAGGATCGAAGATGCGCAAAGTCGTGCCATACATCGTGGACGGCGCAGGGCGCTTGGGCCTGATCCAGACGTCCTGAATCGCGCGGCCTTCGAGCACCCAGCCAAAATGGCATTCTCCATTCCACTTCTGGATTGTGCCGTCGTCGAGGTAGTGGACCGTGTCCATTTCCCAGCTTCCAATTAGCCATCCGTACAGGTCCATGTCTTTCGCTCGGTCGGCTGGAGGACCTTCGGATCCGAGAGCGGTGAGAAACGGAGAAATCGTCATCGTCATACTGCCTTTGGTTTCCAAATAGGCGAGCTCAACTGCCCAGCGCAGCCGCGGCGGCCCATTGTCGCGCCCGCTTGCCGCAAGCGCCACCTTATGAAATTTCACGACGGAAGCCCGTGTCGGCGCCGGAACATTGCCGCCACAATTTGCAGCGTTGCGGTTTCCAGGGCTTGGGGAAAATTGCTATAATGCCGCATGAGCCGGCCAGGCTGATCACACCGATGATTGAGCGATTTATGGCGACGGATCGGGCGTTCGCGAAGGCGCGGCGGAACCCGCAACCCTAGCTAGAATATGGCACCAAGGGACAGTTCTCCCGGCAGTAGGAGGACCCATAAAAAAGGCGGCGCCAGTTACCTGACGCCGCCTTTATTTGTTTCCGTCGGAAGGCTTTACGCCGCCGGCTGCGCCTCGATGGTGCGTAGCGCCTGCATCTGGCGCTTGGCTGCGGCCTTGACCGCGTCCTGCACCTTCTCGAAGGCGCGCACCTCGATCTGGCGCACGCGCTCGCGGCTGATGTCGAACTCGGACGACAGCTCTTCCAATGTCAGCGGCTCCTCGGCCAGGCGGCGCGCCTCGAAGATGCGCCGCTCGCGCTCATTGAGCACGGCCAGAGCGCCCGACAGCATGCCGCGCCGGTTTTCCAGTTCGTCCTGCTCGATCAGCGCTTCTTCCTGGCTTTCGTGGTCGTCGACGAGCCAGTCCTGCCATTCACCAGATTCACCTTCGCTCGCCCGGATCGGTGCGTTGAGCGAGGCGTCGCCCGACAGGCGGCGGTTCATCGACACCACCTCCGCTTCGGACACGTTGAGGCGGGTGGCGATCTCGGTGATCTGGTCAGGCTTCAAATCGCCGTCGTCGAGCGCCTGGATCTTGCCCTTCACCTTGCGCAGGTTGAAGAACAGGCGCTTCTGGTTGGCGGTCGTGCCCATCTTGACCAGGCTCCACGAGCGCAGGATGTATTCCTGGATCGAGGCCTTGATCCACCACATTGCGTAGGTGGCGAGCCGGAAGCCGCGCTCCGGTTCGAATTTCTTGACGGCCTGCATCAGGCCGACATTGCCTTCCGAGATCACCTCGCCGATCGGCAGGCCGTAGCCGCGATAGCCCATGGCGATCTTGGCGACGAGCCGAAGGTGGCTGGTGACGAGCTTGTGCGCAGCCGTGGTGTCCTCATGCTCGGCGTAACGCTTGGCGAGCATGTACTCTTCCTGCGGCTGAAGCATCGGAAAGCGACGGATTTCTTCCAGGTAGCGGCTGAGGCCGCCTTCGCCGGAAACGATACTGGGTAATGATTGGGCCATGATAGCGCCCCTCTCTCTTGGAGTGGTGCCCCCGAAATTCGGCAGGCATATATCGCGAACGCCAAAGGCTCGTTCGCGACAACCGGTGTATATAGGAACAAAACCAGAAAGGACAGCATTGGTTCAACACGAAACAGTGTGTCACGCCAAAGTGAACAACGCCGGTCAGGTTTTTGCCGATCAGGTTTTGAATGGATGGAAGGCGGTTCAGAGTATGCGAAAGCCGTCAACGAGTTCCTCCATCTCCCTCGGTGCAGGCGCCTCGAACCTCATCGTTAGATGGGTAGTCGGATGCCGAAATTCAAGCAGGCGGGCATGCAACGCCTGTCGCGGAAATGCCTTCACCCGACCTTTCAGCGGCTCGGGCAGCCGGTTCGCCTTGGTGCGAAAGGCCTGGCCGTAATCGGGATCGCCGACCACCGGATGGCCGATATGGGCCATGTGGACGCGGATTTGATGGGTGCGACCGGTCTCGAGCCGGCATTCGACCAGGCTCGCCGCGGCAAATTCCATTTGCTGCTCGCCAAAGCGCTCGATCACGGTGAAATGGGTGACGGCATGGCGGGCATCGTCGCGGCCCTCCGGCACCACGGCGCGGCGCACGCGGTCGGCGGCGCGGCCGAGCGGCTCGTCGACCGTGCCTGTCGGTCTCGTCGGGATGCCCCAGACCAGGGCCAGATAGGCGCGTTTGAGATCGCCGGTCAGGCCATGGTCGGCAAAGGCCTCCGACAATGATTTGTGGGCACGGTCGGTCTTGGCGACGACCATGACACCGCTGGTCTCCTTGTCCAGGCGGTGGACGATGCCAGGCCGACGCACACCGCCGATGCCGGAAAGACTGTCACCGCAATGGTGGATCAGAGCATTGACCAGCGTGCCGGTCCAGTTGCCGGCACCCGGATGGACGACCAGCCCCGGCGGTTTGTTGATGACGATCAATTCGTTGTCTTCATAGAGGACGTCGAGCGGGATGTTCTCGCCTTGCGGCTCCGCCGGCTCCGGCTGCGGCATGTCGACCGACACGCGGTCACCGGCCGCCATCTTGCGCTTCGTCTCGTTGACCGGCTGGCCGCCGACCTTGACCGCGCCCTGCCTGATCAGCATCTGCACCCGGCTGCGCGACATGTCCGGACCGAGCTTGCCAGCCAGCCATTGGTCGAGGCGCTGGCCGGCCGCATCGGGACCGGCTTCCAGCACTATTGATCCCCCGTTTGGCGATCCCCCGCCTGGCGATCCGCCCTCCATTAATCCATCCTCTATCAATATGGGGGCCTCTTCGTTATGAGCGCTCATCGAAAATCGTTCTGGAATGTTTGCCATGGCTGCTGCCGACGAAGACGAGGAAAAGCCGCTCGACCCCGAAGTCGAAAAGGTGCGCAAGAAGCTCGTCCGCTTCGTCGCCATCAATCTCGGCCTGCTGTTCCTCGCCCTTATGGTGGTGATCGCAGCCCTTGTCTACAAAACGCGCACCGCGCCACCAGCAGCCCCATCCCTTGCCGGCGACATCCAGGTGCCGGCCGGCGAGCCGCTGACCGGCGACATCGTGCTGCCGGTCGGCGCCAAGGTCATCAGCCAGTCGCTCTCCGGCAACCGCGTCTCCATCGATGCGGAGCTTGCCGACGGCAGCCGCGCCATTTTTGTCTACGACTTCACCGAGCGCCGTATCATCGGTCGCTTTTCGATCCGCAACAAATGACTGCTTTTGCGGAAAATCGCCGCATCGCCACGGTCGCGCTTGTCGTTCCCAATTACGACGAGGCGATCGCCTGGTATGTCGACAGGTTGGGCTTTTTGCTCACCGAGGACGTCGATCTGGGCGGCGGCAAGCGCTGGGTCACGGTGGCGCCGGCCAACGGACAAGGTGCGCGGCTGCTGCTGGCCGAAGCGTCGGACGATATGCAAGCAAGCCGCATCGGCAATCAGACCGGCGGCCGCGTCTTTTTGTTTCTCGAAACCGATGATTTTGTCCGCGACCACGCGACGATGCTCGAAAAGGGCGTCGAATTCCGTGAGGCTCCCCGCCACGAGGCCTATGGCACAGTGGCGGTTTTCGCCGATTTCTATGGAAATCTCTGGGACTTGATCGAACCAAAACGATAGGTTTGCAACAGGTGTTTTTCCGGGGACCATCGACTGTCCGAAGCCCAGTTGCTTTTTCCCGGCCGTCAGCCTATATCGCCGGTTCTTGAACGCGCCCATCGTCTAGCGGTCAGGACACCGCCCTCTCACGGCGGGAACAGGGGTTCGATTCCCCTTGGGCGTACCAGCAAAATCAAGCACTTAAGCCTAACCGGCCAGATTTCATCGAATATCTACCGAATAAACCCCCGCGAATTTCCGTGAATAGATTCGGCGTGAGCCGGAACCGCTTTGTTGCTTTTCAACGGTTCCCTGCCACTATCGGCAGCTCCACGCGACATGACATCAAGCGATGACCCACCACAGCCCCAACTTGCAGGGCAGGTGACAAAAAAATTTGTGATTCTGGATCAACGGGTTGCTAACCAAAACGGCCATTTCCGTCCGATTTTGGCCAAACCGGTTATTGCCTTGTTGAGGAGGATAGGCCATATCTCCACGCAACAACACCCGCCACGCCTCGGACAAAGCCTCGGCTTTGCACTGCGCACCCTGGCGGGTTTTTTCTTTTTGGCGAACGAGATCTATTAGGCATGAAGTTCACAAAGCCTTCGCTCTCTATCGCTGACCAAATCGCCCGGATCGAAGGTCGCGGAATGGCTGTGCCGGATCACGCGATCGCCGGCCACTGTCTTCAGCACATAAGTTACTACCGGCTTCGAGCATATTGATTACCCTTCGAAGAGGCCGCGCCATCCCCAGGAGAACATAGGTTCACAGATGGCACCTCTTTCGATGACGTGCTTGCACTCTACGTTTTCGATAGACGGCTTCGACTGCTTGTTATGGACGCGGTGGAGCGGATTGAGGTGTCCCTACGTGGCGCCTGGGCAAACCATCTAGCGATGAAATATGGGCCGCATGGGTACCTCGACCCGACGCTATACCGCCGCACAGACCGCTTTGCTCAAGCATTTGCGCAGCTCATCGAGGATATTAAGCGATCAAAGGACACGTTCATCGTTCATTACAAGAACAAGTATGACGACCCAGAACACCCGCCAATCTGGATGACCGCAGAGGTTATTTCGCTCGGGCAGCTTTCAATGTGGTTGAGCAATTTGAAGCATCGATCCGACCGTCAGACCATAGCAAAGGCATTCGGCCTTGACGAAATGATTTTGGTTTCCTTGGCACACCACCTTACGTATGTACGGAACATCTGCGCTCATCACGGACGCCTCTGGAATAAACAGATCACGGTGAAAATGACCGTGCCCAAATATCCAGCCAGCCTGAAATTGGCTATGAATTCGGCTGTTCTTGGCCGGATCTATAACACGCTGGCAGTGCTAGGCTATCTAATGGGCATTGTAGCGCCGGGATCGCGCTGGCGCGGAGACTTGATCGAGCTGATAGATTCGTGCCCGTTGGCGGAGCCTGCTGCAATCGGCTTTCCGCAGCACTGGAAAACATTTCCGGCTTGGCGCATTTAGGTAAAAAGCCCGCTAGCAAAACGGTAGCGGGTTATGGCCCTCATTTGGGACGTGTTAGATCCAGCGGTCCCGGCGCTGGTCGCCGGCCACAAGAACAAGGCCCAACAGCAAGCCTACAGCCGCGCCTAGCATGAAGGCGGACGACACCGTGCCAGGATTTTCTTGAACGAGACCGGAAGCCGTAGACGCCCTTTTCCGAAGTGCTTGCGTTGTCCGAGACACGCTATCGGCCGCGCCCTCATACCAACCAGTGGCTTCCTCGACCACCTCTTCAGCGCGCTCCGCGAGTGTCCGATTGATCTTGTTGATCTCGCGCTTCAGCTGCGCAACTTGCTTCTCCAAGGCTTCCTGAGCTTCGCGCTGCGTCTCCGTCGCGGCTTCGTTTGGGTCGTCGGCCATTGTGATCTCCCTTTGGGTGGGCTCAACGGCCGCCGCAGCGTAAGGTTCCTCAGCGACAAAAAAGCCCGCCACCGTGAAGGCAGCGGGCTTGCTGGTGTGCGGGTTAGTGCTTGTCGCTGCCGTCGCGGTCGGCTGTTGTCGAATGGGCATTCGCGAAGGCGGATTGGCATCGGGTTGGTTTCCGTTCAATCTCGATCGGTGCGGCGCTCATATTCCCCGTGCCCTCTTCCAGTCCATTTGATTTTGCTGACACCGGATTCTGACAAAATCCCTGATCGATTGAAAATCGTCGCCACGGGCGCACCTCTCTTTGACAGCGGCGATGATCGCTAGAATTTCTATCCTCAATCGGTGTGCCTCTTCCGGCGGCAGCTCCAGCAGCATTGCATCGAGACTTTCTTCCGCGTAGCTGGGATCGCGTCAGCGACAGACGGCGCTGCGGTCGCGTCGATGATCGTTGAAGCGGCAGCCAAGGCCGCCGCAGCGGCAGCGGCAGTTGAAGTAGCCGCGAGGCCAAGCAGAGGGCGGCGGCGGTTGATATCGGGCATGCCTTCGGCGGCTGCCCGAACAGTGATGTTCGGCATTTGGTTTCTCCCGTGGTTAGTTTGCTTACCCTCTCACAGGATCGCACACCATGGTCAGGACGGCTCCGATTTCGTTCCGCATCGAACAGGGGTTGAAAAATGCTCTGGAGGAAGCGGCGAAGGATGACATGCGGTCTGTGTCATCGATGGTCGAGAAGATCCTGACCATGTATCTGCGGGAAAAGGGCTACCTGCCGAAAGGCGCAGCAGAATAGCTATGCTCGTCACCGTCAGCCGGGAGGAGTGTAGAGCGGCTCTCTGCATCGATGAACCAGGCACTGGCCATCGCGCGTCGGCACAAACCCTACCGCTGGGATTAACGACCAGTCGCACGCATTGCTGTACTGGCGGACGTAGAGGGCATAGGTGTTCGGGCCGGTGGTCAGCACCACCGAGCCATGGCTCTGGATTAGCGCCTGCGTCTGTTGGCAGGTCATGGCGCGGGTGTCTGGTCTGGCCTGGGCGAGGGTTGTGAAGGCAAGCGTGACCGCTGCCAAGGTCAACGCAATCCGGCGAATGGACATGACGAGACTCCCATGATGAGCCATTTGGTTGACAACCTCGCATGTCGCAGGGCAGCTGTGCAATGGCGGCCTCCAATCGGAATTCCGGACTGGAGCAAACCGCCCGCCCCGTGCGAACTGACGGCGTGCCGCTGGAGCCCGCAACCGAGGACGCTCTCAACTCCATCGCGGCTGAAATGAAAATTGGGCCGGTCGGACCTCATTCAGATCGTGCTGCGCGAATGGCTGGAAACCAACGCCTATCTGCCAGTGCGCGAAATCGATGAAGAGAGCGAAACAGACGGGAGCGCGTAGGGCTTCAGTCTACCGCTCTCGCGTAATTAGCGGATTCGCCAAGCTCGATACTATTCACCGCGGAACCCCATCCGCCCGGCCGGCGCCAATACAGGCAAGCTATCCCAACTCCCCTAAGCGGCGCCGGCCTTCCCCTTGGTGTTGCCCAATCAGCAATCTTCGGTGGTCTTCTTCATTTGGCCGGGGGCGGCGGTCTTGGCGTCCGTGTCCTGCTGACCAGGGGCGGCCTCCTGCGCGCTGCCGGTCTGCTGGCCAGGTGCGCAATCCTTGGCCGAGTTCGGGTTCGTGCCGCTGGTGGTGGTTGTGTCAGTTCCCTGATCAGTGCTGGGCGTGGTCGTGGTCGTTGTCATTGTCGTAGAAGTTCCGCCCGAAGTTCCGCTCGTCGTCTGGGCAAACGAAAGCCCGGCGGAAAGCGCCAACACGGCCGAGGTCAAAAGGATTCGTGTCATATTCTTTCTCCTCTGTTAAGCGCACGAACGCGCTCACAAACCAACCTGCGGACAAAAGGAATGTTCCAGTGATGGTGCTCATCCCCGGAATCTTTCCGTGTGCCAAACGATCTTGCCGTCGACCTTAATCGGCTTGTGGATCATCAATCGCTTGGGCAGGTGCTCGGGATGCACTTCGAGCAGGGTAATCGTGATCTGCGGCCTGCAACGGCTGCAGTCGAATTTGAGCTTCAGCGGGTCAGCGCCCCCACCATAGACCATCATGAGGTCGGCCGATCGGCAGTAGCGGACATTGCCGCAACTGCATTCTGCCTTGACCAGCATGTTGTGCCGGGTCGCCTGCCCAGTCGATCGGATCGTGCGCCATGAGAACGAATAAGGAACATTTTCCTTGATCGTCAAGAGCGGCTGTGGAACCTTTCCACCAAACTGGAGTGAGAACATTCCCGATCAGCGACGAGCTGATCCGCCTTCCCGGTGCAGATTCAGCACCATAGGTGCGAGCATCCCGCTGTGGCAAGAATGCTGCTTCGCCAGGCCGAGGCAGACGCCGCACTGGTTCTGTTTCGAGCACCGCGCCGAAGGGGAGCGGTTTCTGTAGGCAGCAATCAATCAGAATGTCCGCCTACGTCACCGTTTCGCGGCATCGGAATCCCGCTCCTCGCGTCTGAGGAATTCACTGGTGACGGTGCCGAGTTTGCTTTCCAGCCATTCAGCCATCGCCTCTTCCTCGCGCAGGTTTGCCTTGCACGCGCTTTGGGTCTCGGAATCGCCGACCTCGCCGGCTGCGGCGATGAGCATTTTGTAGCTTGCGATCTCCATATGCTCGAATGTGTAGCTGGCCAGCGATCCTTTCATCACCTCGTCGCCTGCGAACAGGCCGCTGATGCTCTGTCCCATGGCGATTAGCTTACCGCCGGCGTCTTTAAGCGTTGATGATCCTTCCCCCATGCGATCGAGGCATTGTTCGAGACGTTTTGCCTGTTGCCTCGTTTCTTCGAGGTGCAGCGTCATCCGGTCGCGTAGCTCGGGATAGTTTTCGAGACGCTCGATTTGGCCGCTCAACATCGTCTCGGCCTGTTCTTCCATGGCGTGAGCGTCGCGAAGCCACTGCGTCAGACGTTCCTTGGAGTCGGTCATGTCTGTCTCCGTTGGTCAGCATAATTTTACTGCCATCGCAACGCCGCCACAGACCGTTAGTTCCGATCGCCCGCAAGCGCGGTCGAAAGCTTGGTCCCCAACCGGGAACAAACACTCAACGACCGGCGTTTCTTGCACGAGGACCGGACTGCCGTTCTCCTCGGTTTGGCTGTGAAAGCCCGCTTTCTTTTGCACGCGCAGCGGGGGCTCGAAGGCATTTCAAATGCCGCGCCCGCGTTTCAATCGCACCTGCCTCAGCCCTCACGATCTGGCTGTTTGTGAACGCGTCTTTGATCAGGTTTGCGCAGATGAATAAATCGATGTTTTTAGCCGGGATGTAGAAGTCTTAGCTGTGACGATTGTCGCGGTTTTTCGAAACATTAGTAACCGATGAGCGCAAATTGCTGGAGGCAGTCCGGTCTCGTCACAACATCCGGCTTGACGCGGAGAAGCCGCTCGATGGGCAAAAACTAATCATTCCAAACATCGGTTTAACGACACCTCGCTCTTTGGGTTCGTGGCGCGGCATTGGCCAAACATCGAGAATGAAGGCCAACCAAGCGGTTGGCTTGTTTGCGACGACGGCTCGATGGACTCGGCGGACTTCATCCACTTTGATGACGCTACGCTTTGAACGCCAGGGCGTCTCACCTCTTCTTGGTGGCTGCCGATGCGTTCTGCCCAGCCTTCCCACTTGCTTTGGCATCCTTGGAATGCGCCGCCAAAGCGGGCCCGGCGCCGGTGTCTTTCTGCATGTTTCCGCTGCTCGATTTCGCAGGGTTTGCTGTTTTAAAACTCTTGAGCAGTTTGCTGAAGAAACCCATGGTCGCCTCCATTAAAGCACCGGTAGGCAGAAATGCCCCGCTACCTCCTTGGTTCCGCGGAATCTGATACTGTCGCATTCGACTTGGCCGAATTGCTGTTGATGCCCAGTGCAGCTTCTCAGAGGGACCATCGACACTGCGCAGAGCAAGGCAGAGTCTCACCAGCGAAGGGACTAGCGAAGGCTGGATGGCGCAGCGCCTTTACGCTGGGCGCGATTTCGCGCAACGCTCAAAGCGGGCTATGAAGAGAGTGAGAATTCCCCGCTACCTTTCGGGCAGCGGGGTTCCTCGATCAGAGGCGGTTGAGGTCACGAGCCCGATCCCGCTTGATCTCGTCGGGAGTATAGTCTTCCGCCTCGGCGTCAAATCCTGTCCAACCGCCGGCCTCGTAGTCTCTGCGACGTTCGGCTAAGTCGACCGATCTGGATTGATTGAGGATCTGCTCGGCACGCGGCAGCAACTCGATTACAAAGATGATTATCTGAAGTGGGCTGGTCGTCCCTGTTAGGCGACTCGTGAAAGGACTTGCTGATCCAGGTCGCACCTAGCCAGTCCGAAACGCCAGCGATGGTTCGTTGCCTCACGTCTGCTCTGGTAGAACAAAGTCAGTTTCCCGCCCTCGATCATCACCGTCGAATGGCCGTTCTCCCCAGGCTCACCAGGATCAAGCACAGGGCCGACCGACACGTAGGGACCCTGGACGTCGTCGGCGATGGCGAAGAACACGCGCTGACGACTTCCGCGCGGACCGTCGGGAAGGAAGCAGGTGGCGTTGAGAAGCACGCGACCATCGGGCAATTCGACCAGTTGGGCGCCCTCGATGCCCCATTCGTAGTCCGGATGCTCGCGCGAGTTGTGATGGGGAACGTCGAGATGGTCCAATATCTTGCCGAGACGTTTCCACGGCCCGAACCAGGAATCGGATTGGCTGCGCGCCAGATAGACGTCAGGCTGCGCCACCCTGGTGAATTTAGGCATGCCTGAATAGACGATGTAGCGCTTGCCGCCGATGATCGCCGGATGGGGATCGTAGATCCCGTCCTCATCGGTGTCCGGCCGGGACAATATCGCCGGATTCAGCACCACCCAATGAAAGCCATCGTTGGACACCGCATGCTCGCAACGTCCGCCGGACTTCATGAATTCGGTCTGGATGAACATGTGGAAAACGCCGCATTCATGGATGACGCCGGGCGCCGCTATGCCCGATCCGGTTACCGCCAAGTCGAGCGCCTCATGCTCAGTCCACGGCCCATAAAGGTCCGGAGCCGTGGCATGTAGTATTTTCCAGCTCTCGGTCGTGACAGTGCCGCTGGAACCGAAGACGTGCCAAAGCGTGCCGTCGAACACCGGACAAGGATCCTTCAGATCATCCACGGACCGCGGGTGAAACAACGGAAAGACGTTGGTTTCAAAGTTGAACTTCATTCCTTGCGGCTCTCTCACGGTGGCTGCCTGCATCGACCCATGCGTCGGGCCATCTGTGGCGACCAAAACGAATCATGCGCAGCTCATTAACTCTTATACCTGCGCTCATGAATGGTTGTTGAACGATTGAGCGGATTTCAGCCGTTCTGTGGCAATGCGCCACATTTGGCGAGATCTGAAGCTGCAAGGGCCTCCGCCTTGGCCGAGGCGACATGTCCATCGGGTGTTGGTAGCAGCGCCGCTTCTCTTCGAACAATCGCGCAAGTGGCCGGCTCGGCGGCTCCAGCCAATTAAAATCCGTGGAACAACTTACTCAAATGAAAGTTTAGACGTACGGATGAGGCTTCAGCAGGAGCCTGCTTCGATTAACATATGTTAATCTGGAGAATTACACACTATAGCTAAAGGGATTCTTACATGAAAATAGCGGGCGGCAAAAAAAATAAATCAAATATCCCCCTGAAATCGTTTATTTTACTTTGCTTTTCTCACCTCAGGTGGGATTTCGTACACCAACGCCCGCAGCATATTTTGACGCACGCCTCAAAGCAGCAGCAGCTAATTTACTTTGAGGAGCCGGTCTACGAGGAAATACACTGTCCTTCGATGCGGGTGAACAATCGGTCTGCAATGATCACAATCGTAACCCCGGTTCTTCCGGTCGGCATTTCCGCAACAAAGGCAGACGCCATCCAGCGCAGGTTCGTCAACCAGATCGTCAACTCAACTCCGCATGACCGGCTGACCATCTGGTACTACACGCCCATGGCGCTGCGTTTCAGTGACCATATAGCGTGCGATGTATGCGTCTACGACTGCATGGATGAACTCTCCGCCTTCAAGAACGCACCGGCAGAGTTGCAGCAGATGGAAAAAGCGCTTTTCCAGCGCGCTGATGTCGTGTTCACGGGCGGGCAGAGTCTGTACGAGGCCAAACGAAGCCTCCACAAGTCGATTTTTCCCTTCCCCAGCAGCATAGACGTTGCGCATTTCCACAAGGCAAGAGAGCCCGGCGATGACCCTGTAGACCAGGCAGACATACCTCACCCGAGAGTAGGCTTCTTCGGGGTGATCGACGAACGGCTCGACGTTGAAATGATCGCACAGGCGGCTGCGGCAATGCCCGAGGTGCATTTCGTCATGCTCGGCCCGGTGGTCAAGATCGACCCGCTAAGCCTGCCGCGCGCAAGTAACTTACATTGGCTGGGTGCCAAGTCCTACGCCGACCTGCCTCGCTATCTCAGGCACTGGAGCGCCGGCTGGATGCCCTTCGCGCTCAATGAGGCGACACGCTATATCAGCCCGACCAAAACTCCTGAGTTCCTGGCCGCCGGATTGCCGGTGGTCTCCACGGCGATTGTGGACGTCGTGCGCACCTATGGTGCCGAAGGCCTGGTCGACATTGTTGACGCCGAAGACATCGAAACCAAGCTTCGGTCCCTTCTGTCACGTCCCCGGAATTTCCTGTTGAAGGAGGTCGATGCCTACCTCGCTAACATGTCCTGGGAACGAACGTGGGACGGAATGGCTGCCCATATTCAGCGCGCCTATGCAATGAAAAGCATTGTGCCTTTGCGCCGGGGAGCCTGACCATGTTCGATTGGTTGATTGTCGGCGCCGGCTTCGCTGGCAGCGTGCTCGCTGAACGCATCGCATCGCAACGGCAGGAAAGCGTCCTGCTCATCGACCGGCGAAACCACGTCGGCGGCAACGCTTATGACTGCTATGACGAAGCGGGGATTCTGGTCCACCGCTATGGGCCGCATATATTCCATACCAACGCCCGATCGATCATCGACTACCTCTCGCAATTCACCGAATGGAGGCTTTACGAACATCGCGTACTGTCGTCGGTCGACGGAAAACTGCTGCCGATACCGATCAACCTCGACACGATCAATCGCCTGTACTGTCTTGAATTGACGCCCGAGCAGTTGGAGGAGTTCTTCGCATCCCGGCGAGAAACGGTCGAGGAAGTCCGGACCGCCGAAGACGTGGTTGTGAGCACCGTTGGCAGGGAACTCTACGAAAAATTCTTTCGCGGCTATACAAGGAAGCAGTGGGGCGTCGATCCGGCCCAACTAAGCAAGTCCGTGACTGCGCGGGTCCCTACCCGGACCAACCGCGATGATCGCTACTTTGGCGACACTTTCCAGAATATGCCGGCTGGCGGGTATACACGCTTGTTCCAGCGCATGCTGGACAACCCAAGGATCAAGATCATGCTGCAGACCGATTATCGCGAAATTCGCGACAAGATCCCCTTTCAGCGGATGATCTACACCGGGCCGATTGATGAATATTTCGACTGGAGCCTTGGTCGTCTGCCTTATCGGTCACTGCGGTTCGAACACGTGACGCTTGATTGCGAGCAGTTTCAGCCGGTCGCCGTTGTCAACTATCCGCAGACGGAAAACTATACCCGCATTACCGAGTACAAGCATCTGACCGGTCAGCAGAGCCCGAAGACCAGCCTGACTTACGAATATCCAAACGATATCGGCGATCCCTATTACCCGGTGCCGCGGGCGGAAAACGAGGCGCTGTACAAACGCTATGAAGCACTGGCAGCGGCGTGCTCCGACGTGTGGTTCGTCGGGCGCCTAGCCACGTACCGCTACTACAATATGGATCAGGTCGTCGGTCAAGCTTTGGCGACGTTCGCGCGCATTCAACAGAGCCTGCCGGCAACGGGCACCGTGCAGATGCTTACGCAGCGGACGATGCTCGGCCAACATTCGGAGCAGTTCCCCACCTAAGTGGCCCGCTCCTTCTTCGACCGCTACGAAACACCTGTCGCGAACAATCTGCGCTGGCGATCCAATTCATCGGCAACCGGCTGGCGAAGACTGCGCGAACCGTCGGCATGAATCGTAGAGAACAAGCCGACTTCCGCGTGGCGCGAATTGTCCCAGCCGGGATACGCGGTCACCGGGTACAGGCATATACCCTGAACCGGGGCACCACGGCTCATTGCGTCACGGACCTCATCGCAAACATAATGGAGCCATGCCGGCCGGCCTGATCCTTCAGCGCCTGTCTCGGCGATGAACATGGGCTTTCTGTAGCGCTCTGCGACTTCGACCAACATTTCAGAAAGCGCCCGATATTCGTGGTGGCCCATCGGGATCGTTGGCCCCTGAAAGTACCATTGGTTGTGCGGATAAAAGTTAAGTCCGATGACGTCGACACAGTCCTCGCTGCCGCCCAATTCGGGCTCGGCACGGCCCGTCAGCATGTCATAGGCTTCAAACTGGCCCTGACGAACATTTTCCGCGCGCCGCTGCTCGGCACGACTACGGTCACGGGGCGCAACATGGATTAGCGGTTCAGCCCATATGAACCGGCAATCAGGTTCGGCATCGCGCATCGCCTTGACGCCCGCAACCGCTGCCCTCACAAGCTGTCGCTTGAACCATCCCCGCTTCTTCGGCCCCACGCGTGGGAAATAGCCGACCTCTATCGCCCATGCGAAAAATGAGATCTCATTGATCGGGCACACTAGGGGAGCTACTCCCGTGACGGAGCGGTGGACCCGGACAGCTTCAGCGGCGAAGCGGACATAGGCTTCTGTAAAGTCTGGGGCGCCTTGGTCTACGTGATCTGGTGAGCCATAGTGGAAGATATCCCAGACGACCTGCACCTCCGCCGCGTGGGCTGCTTCGATCATTGAGATCCAACCCGACCAGTCGAAGACTCCTGGCGCAGTTTCAATCAGGTGCCAGCGCAAGCCGTCGCGGATCGTGCGAAGCCCAAGGGCAGCACAGCTGCGATAGTCGCCGAGAGCGTGTTTGTCGTGTGCGGTTGCGCGAATCAAATCGAGGCGCACTCCGTCGCCGCGCCGATGCGAGGAACATTCGAAGCCAGCCATGAAGAAGCTGGCAAACTCGGACGGATATTCGCCTGGCGGACGCGCTGGCTCGTTGCTCATACGTGCGACCCGTCGGCCAAGGCTCGCGCCAGCGCTGCCGCTAGGCGATCGGCCATTGCTAGGCGGTCGACCATTGCCAGTTTCGACCCCACCACAATTTCGTTCGCGCCGCCATCACGTCGCCTCTGAGTGGTGCGGGTGCAAGCGTCGAATGTTGACCAAGCGAGCGCGAGCGGAGCCGAGTCCAGGTGTTGTCGGTGAGCAGAGGTCGACCTCAGGATGACAGACTGGCGCTCTCAAGCCGAGCCTTGTTGATCGTTGTCGCGCTGCATTGTCCCTCCTAATGGAATCCGAGGAAGGAGAAGATCGCAAGCACGACAACGATACATCCGATGAGATGGCGCAATCTGCCCCACATTACGTACCGAACTTGCCTGAGACCGTGAGGTTCCCCTTGGGCTGAAATATTTCTGGTTGGCGGGCGACCCGCTAACTTACCATTTCTGCTCTTTATCCACGAAGCGACGCACGGCTATGTATATTGCAGGCGGCGCCCCGCACTGAATCAGCCCAAAAGAGCCCATCAGAAGGAACTGCTTTCGAGGCGCCGCAAGTGCGGTCACGCCCCCGTTTCAATTGGTTGGTCGGCCGGTTCTTCTCGCTCGGCAATTTCCATCAAATATTCCTGTGTTGCGCCCCGCACTGGGCCCAGTTCGGTGCGTTTCGTGCATGGGTCGCATCAAGGTCTCGGACATGTTATCACTGCCTCCTCGCGTTCGGGGGGACGTGGATGAGCATCGTCCAAAGGGTCAGTCCAGTTCTAGATCAGGCGATTGCCGCAATCCTCAATAGGGCGGACCAGGGAACACCGTCTGGATCAAAGCGGCAGTGAACCAAATTCGGCAGGCTGCGCCAGCAAGGGTTGCGCACCTTCGGCTTCTCCCACACTTGGCGTCCAGGCAGCCTTGTGTTCTCGAGCTACATTCTTATCGATATTGTGGGAACGCTCAGAGACCGGCGGCTCGCTGTTTCCGCTCGAAAGTTCTCATAGCCCGCTGGATGTTCCGGAGCGCTTGGCTGGAATCGTGCCACCCTTCGAATTCGATTTGTTTGTCGGTGCCGGACACCGACGCTAGGAAAAACTGCTCGATCTCGGATCGCAGACGATCGGGAACATTCTCGCCAAGGAGAGACTCGCTATGGGCGTCTTGCTTGTGCGGGCAAAATACAAAGCGATCGTTCCTCACGGTCTGGCCGTTCTCCGTTTGCATGACACAAAGGGCCGCCAGCAGATCGCACTTGATGACAACACCGGGAGCGCTGGTGGCCTCATGGATGACCAGGCCGTCGAGGGCGTCGCCATCGTCGCCCAGTGTAGAAGGCAGAAAGCCCCAGTCGTACGGGTAGGCCAGGCCCGCTGGAAGCGGCCGCGTATATTCGAAAAGCTTCTTCTTGGGCTTGTAAGTCAACTTTGCTTCGGCGCCACGCGGTGTTTCCACGACCACCCTGATCCGACCCTTCGATGTAGTCGTAGGCAGTGTCAGATAATTCGCCACGTTTGGTCCTCGCCAGTCCATGCCAATGGCTCTAGGCTTCTCTAAGCAGCGGATGGCCGATTTGTTCCCAACGTGCCTACGCTCGACGCCTTCGAGGCCGTCGCTTAGGAGAAGGAGATGTTCCTTCGCTCCGACTAGGGCAGGGGCATCCTTGCACCGCAAATAGATGAGAGTCCATCGGCCTGCCAAGCCCGGCGAAACATTTTGCCACCGCGGCAGTTATACTGCTCCGCGGACGAAAATTCGAGCATGCCTTGAACGATATTAGATTGGCGATACCGCTGGTCGGGGAAGTGGAAGACGCTGCGCCGAGATCGGCTGCCGGCCTGCCTTGGATCAAGGTGGCCGGTTCCTATTTCGTCACCGAGGACGGCGAGGCATGGACGCCGATCGGGCAGAATGATGCGGTAAGCTGGCCCGAACTCAATGGCCTGTTCCGGCGCGCCGATATGGCCGGCGTGGAAGCTCATCTCCGTTGGTTGAAGGAAAGCGGCGTCACCTGCCTCAGGCTGATGCTGGAATATGCCCAGGTTCGCCATCGCTATTTCGAGAAGCCGCAGGGCCGCTTCGTGCCGGCGATGGTGCAACTGTGGGACGACCTCTTCCGTCTTTGCGAAAAACAGGGTTTAAGAATCCTGATCACCCCCTTCGATACGTTCTGGCAGTGGCGCCAATGGCCCCACCACCCCTACAACCGCAACAACGGAGGCGTGCTGGACCACCCGTCGCGATTCCTGGTCTGCGCCGAGACGCGCCGCGCGATCAAGGCAAGGCTGGAATTCGTGGTTCGCAGATGGAGCGGCAGCGGAGCCCTCTTCGCATGGGACCTCTGGAACGAGATCCATCCCGAGCAGGCTCAGGGCAGCGCAGACGGCTTCGGCGCCTTCATCCATGATCTCAGCGATTTTGTGCGCCGGCTGGAAACGTCACTTTACGGCCGCTCTCACCCGCAGACCGTCTCGCTGTTCGGACCTGAGCTTCGCTGGCGGCCCCACATGCCGCTGCCAGGGCCGATCTTCCGCCACCCAGACCTCGACTTCGCCTCCCTCCATCTCTACGAGGAGGGCACGATCGATGACCCCAGTGACACGGTGGCGCCGGCGCTCGGCATGGCGCGGATCGTCGGAGAGGCGCTCGGCGAAATCCGTGACGGCCGCCCTTTTCTCGATTCCGAGCACGGCCCGATCCACTCGTTCAAAGACAAGAAGATCACGCTTCCGGAACCTTTCGACGATGAATATTTCCGCCATTTGCAATGGGCTCACCTGGCGGCGGGGGGCGCCGGTGGCGGCATGCGGTGGCCAAACCGCACCCCGCACGTGCTCACCCCCGGCATGCGGCGGGCGCAGCGTTCGCTGGCCGATTTCCTGCCTCTTATCGACTGGGTTTCGTTCCGGCGTGCCCATCTCGGCAACAGGATGCGGGTTTTCGGTCCCGACGGCGCGGTTGTTGCCTGCGGCGACGATTCCCAGGCAGTGGTCTGGCTGGTTCGCCGCGACACGATCGGGCGAAACGGTATGCTTCGTGCCGGCGCTGTGCCGGTTCCGGCCGCCTTGGAGCTGCCCGGGTTGGCCCGCGGCACCTATCGCGTCATCGCCTGGGATACCAACGCCGGCAGGCAAACAGCGGAATGGCAAGCGAATTCGGACGGCTGGCTGAAGCTTGATGTGCCGCCGTTCTCCGCCGATGTCGCGCTTGCCATCCGCGGGGTCTGAGCAGGATGGGGACTGCGCCTGACGGTATTCATACGCTCGCGATCTGACTTGCCATAGCCCATGATGAGCCGTCCTTGCAAACTTGTCGCCAATGCTGATGTCAGTGATTGCGCCAAGCGAAGTTGCGCGGAGATTCCAAGTGATCTGCGCGCTAAGTGTTGTGCTCGCCCGAACGCGACTGCTGGTCGGCGGCATCGGCCGATCCGCCCAGCGTGTCGGCGACCGTGGCACCTCGCGCACCCATCGGCTGCTGCGCACCTGTGGTGGTGTCCTTGGCGGTCTGATGCTCCATCTCGGCATTCAGCTCCGCACCCACAATCAGGACAATCACGGAGATCCAGGTCCACATCATCAAGCCGACGACTGCCCCCAGGGCTCCATACGTCGCGTTGTAGTCGGCGAAGTTTTCAAGATAATAGGAGAATCCTATCGAGACTGCGATCCAGACCACAGCCGCGAGGAAGGCGCCCCATGTCGCCCATTGCCACTTTGCCCTTTCGCGGCTGGGGCCGTAGCGATAGATCAGCATAATCCCGAGGCCGACCATGATCAGCATCATCGGCCACCGAAAGATCCGCACAAGGGCTTCGGTCCAGCCGCCGAGGTTCAGCAGCGCAAGCATGGCCGGCACGATCCCCACCGAGACGATAAACCCAATACCGATGAGGATGGCGCCAAGTGTGAAGCCCAAGGCCAGGAGATTCAGATGGATAAAGCCGCGCTTTTCACTCTCCTCGTAGGCGATGTTCATGGCTTCGAATAGCGTCTTGATGCCGTTACTGGCGCTCCACAGTGCGACCGCAAGGCCGAAGATGAAGCCGAAGCTGAGCGCGCCAGTCTTCTGAGCGGCCAAGGACGCAAGCTGAGATCTGATAATATCCAGACCGCCCGAAGGCAGTACGCCGCCAAGGAACGCAATGTGCTCAGCGATGGTCTGAGGATCGGCGACGAAACCGTAGATGGACACGAACGCGGCAAGCGCTGGAAAGAGGGCAAGGAGCAGATAGAATGCGGCCCCGGCCGCAATCAGCATAACACGGTCCTCGGTTACCTCAGCAAAGAGCCGCCACAGCACGTCCTTCCAGCCGCGGCTGGGAATCTCTGACGGCCATTCGGCATCGCGCCCGCGGCCCTCCCGTCCGGCCCGCCGCTCAAGTTGCACTTGAACTTCGTAAGCGTCGTCGGTTGTTTTCTTCGACATGGCTGCCGGCCCGGAGCATCTTCTTCGCGGGGCAAACGTATAATAGCGCCAAAGGATGCAGGTGCAGACCTGCGCTCACAAATAAACATCCGCCGACTGCAGAAACACTGCGCCATTCCCATGCGACGAGTTGATTTAATAGCAACACTGCCCTGCCCACGACCCTCAATGGCTTGTTCGAGCGACCAATGAGAATACGCCTGCTTTCCACCATGTCGGCCATTCGCGGCAGTCGGCTGACTGCGTTTTAACTTAGCGCGGCCGGCCGGCGCGGATTATGGCATGGGCGATCGCGAGCTGCGCCTCTCTCGGCGCGTCCAGCCGGCCTCTAGCATGCAATCGACCATCGCTTGAAAGCCAGGCTCCATCGCCTCCTGACAGTTGAAGCTGGGCGAAATCGCGGACCCTGCACATGGCTAATTACCCGAACTCACCCCCAGGCAATTACTCGTGCAGACGCAACTCGAAACTTGCGGCTCATAACGATCTGCGAGCGGTAGCTGTCGAACTTGGCCTCGTGAATCCAGTCGTCACCTTGGGGCGGCTTGGCTACCAGGTAGGCATCGGCGGAATGAACTCGAGCCCGCCGGCGCGGCACTCACAGCTTTGCCCACCTGATTGAGTCTGGGTCGGCGGCATATGTGTCAGCTAGCCAGAACATAACGTGATTCTAATAAGAGGCAGCAACAAAAGATGCTGATCCGCGTTGCGCTTGATCTGAAGGCCAGCAGGGAGGGCACCAAAATGGCCGACGACAAGAGCAATAGAGGTTCTGGCGACGGAAACCGCGTCGCGAGTGACGGAGAATATGAGTTCCGCTATTTCGCTAACAAGTTCGGCCTCTCAATACCGCAGATCCGCGAGCTTTTTGGGAAACACGGTAGTGATCGCGAGACCCTGTATCGGGAGGCTCGGAAGCTCGGAACGCAAAGTGCCGTTCTCGAACAATGACCAAACTTTCACAACGGGCCCATTACCGGCAAGCGACATAATGAAGAGGTCGAGCATGAGAGCGACCATTTCTATCCGGGTTCGACAGGCGGCAAAGTTGTAGATGCTCGGGACCTGCGGCAGGTCATCTGGCACGATCTGCCGAGGCACGAGCCGCTGGAACTCGATTCCTGATCTAGTCAAAAGGGACCGCGATGATCGGCAAAGACCTCTTGGTTCGCATGCTCGACCGCCGCGACACCCTGCAGCCAGGCGAAATCGCGCTTATTGAGGCTATTCCGGTCCGGCCGGTAACTTTCGGACCAGATGAGGAGATCGTCAGGGAGGGTTCCCGCCCCGCCGAAACCTGTCTTGTCGCGAATGGTTTCGCAGTTCGAAACCAGGCTATTCGGGAAGGAAAGCGTCAAATAACGGCAATTCACGTGCCGGGAGACTTTGTTGATCTGCATAGTTTACTGCTAAAAGTGATGGATCACAGCGTGAGCGCCCTGGGTTCGTGCGATGTAGTTTTCATTCGACACAAAGACCTGCTCACAGCAATGGATGGCAGTCCACATCTCACCCGGATGCTCTGGCTTTCGACGACTATCGATGCCTCAATCCAACGGACTTGGATAACCTGCCTCGGGCGTCGCTCCGCCAAACAGCATCTCGCACATATAATTTGCGAGTTGTATGTCCGGTTAGAAATAGTTGGATTGGCCTCTGACCAGACGTTCGCGATTCCACTGACCCAGGCGGAATTGGGCGACGTGCTTGGTCTATCAGTAGTTCACGTGAACCGGACGCTGCAGGAACTTCGAGCGAAGGACCTGGTTAGCTGGAAAGACAGGAGGATTGTTATCCTGGATTTCCAGCGATTGGCGTTACTGGCCGACTTTGATGCGACCTACCTAAATCTCTTTCATGAACCGCGGTGACCGCCTCGGCCAGGACGCGCCAGCGCGCCAATGCGGCATCAAGATTTCTCGTGAATTAAACAATGTGAATGAGCCCTCGCTCCGGATCGATTACTGCTGGGTTCAATAGGCACAGATGACGTCCAAGAAGGATTGCACATGCGTGAACTCGAAAATCTCATCGAACATTATGTAAATATTCGGAGGCGGCGCCATAGTTTCATATCGACGGGGCTCGCCGTTAAGGCGCTCAAACAGATTGTTCCGGCATGTTCGGTCTCTGATTCCGACCTAGCGAACATGATTGCTAATCGTGCAATAGACTACAACCTTCCGGTGAGCTTTGACCTTAATGAGAGCTAGGCATGGTGCCTCATTATACTAGCTGACCATGAGCCTTTTGAGGTCCGGTGCACAGAGGCGCGGACCAATCTCCGCACGGCCGCCTAGGTCCGCGTCTTGGCACACGGCGCGTGCGAACTTCCAAGAGACTTCATCAGGCTCGCCGGTTGTTTCACTATCGCTAATTTAGCTGGAAGTGATGGAACCTGTTTGCCCCCGGGAAGTTCGTTAGGCAATGGAGGAGATTGCCACCATGAACAGTGTCATCTATCTCATCGGCCTCGTCGTCGTCGTGCTTGCGATCCTCTCCTTCCTCGGATTCCATTAGGAGATACCATGCAGCGCGAAGACGATCAGGGCCGTAAGCCGGCCGATTTCGAAACAGCGAAAAGCGAACTGTCCGAGCGGTTCCAGCAGGAAACGCAGACCGCGACAGAGGCGCTACATGACGCTCGCGATGAACTCACCAGGAAGGCGGGCGATTACGCTGCGGAAGCGAAGCAGGAATTATTCAACAAAGCCGAGGGAACACAGCGCGATATCAGCTCCAACCTAAAGGCCTTTAGCGGAGCGTTGCGAGCGGCAAGCGAGCATCTGGCCAATAATGATCAACGGACCGCTTCAAAGTTCACCCTTGATGCCGCCGGCGCACTTGAACGCCTTTCATCTTCGTTGAAGGACAAACCATTCGAAGATGTTCTTGGCGAGATGCGGTCGTTCGGCCGCGAAAACTCAGGGGCGCTGATCGCCGGTTCAGTATTGGCAGGCTTGGCGCTGGGGCGGTTTATCAAGAGCTCGCCGCCATCTGCCCGGGCCGAGACACAGAGTCGATCGCAAACACACAGGGATTCAGAAACGGTTTCGAACTCGGATGAGTCCGCTACGCGATCGGCAGAGGCCCCCGACCCGACGCCGGCCCGCTCCAGCCAGCGCGACGATGACTTGGCCGGCGATGATCTGGCCGGCGACGACTGGGCAGGCGCAAGCCTGGAGCAGAACCCATGACCAACAATCAGGAAAGTCGCGGCCTCGCAACCCTCGTCAGCGATCTGGCACAGCAGGTCACAACCCTGCTTCAAACCGAAAGTAGGCTGTTGCGGGCCGAAATTTCGGAAAAAATTAGCAAGGCCGGCGCAGGCGCCGCCGAGGTTCTGGGCGGCGCGATATGCCTTCTCGCGGCCTTGATAGTGCTTTTGCAAGCACTCGTAATCGCCCTGGCGAGTGCCGGCTTGGGAGCGGGATGGTCCTCGCTGCTGGTGGGGATCGTCGTCGCGATACTGGGGATCATTCTCTTGCGCTCTGGCACGAAAAGCATGGCTCCTTCCGAGCTGACGCCCGATCGCACACAAGACCAACTCAAGCGCGACGCGCGCGTGATCAAGGATCAAATCAGATGAGCGACAAATCCGCAGCCGAGCTTGAACGCGATGCCGACATCGCCCGGGCGAAAGTAGCAGACACCGCCGATTCGATCCGCAGCAAGATGACACCGGGTCAATTGATCGACGAATTTACTGGAATGTTCGCCGGCGAAGGATCCGCCATGCTTGGCAACCTCAAGTCGCAAGTCAGGGACAACCCGTTGCCGCTGACGTTGATTGGAGCCGGCCTGGCCTGGCTGATGCTCGGCAACGGCACGTCAGCGTCTAGTTCAGCTGCCGCCGCTTATCGGACAGGAACGGGTCCTGACGCTTTCTCCGACCTGCGCGGCGATGATTTCAGCCAGGGCAACGAAGGGTCCGGAATCGGGGCGATGATATCCGATACCGCCGGTTCGGTTACATCAGCTGCAAGCGGCGCGGCCGAAGCTGCAACAAATGCTGTGACGGGTGCCAAGGAGAGGATGACAACAACCGCCGGCCAGCTCGGCTCAAGCGCCAGCGAGATAGCGGCTCGGACGCGCCAATCGGCACAGGACCTCTTCGAGCGCGAACCGCTGGCTATCGCCGCAGTCGGCCTTGCGCTGGGCACTGCTATCGGGGTGATGCTGCCCCACACAGCCACAGAGGACGAGCAACTTGGCGCCTACCGCGACAAAATTCGCGACAGTGCGGAGGAGGTTCTCGAAACGGGCCTGGAGCAAGCAAAGCAAGTTGCCGCCGAGGCCTACGAAACGGTCAAGGAAGAGGCCGACCGGCAAGGCTCGGGTGGAGATGCCGACACGCTAGCAGACAAGGTCGGCAAAGTTGTGGAATCGACCGCAAAGCGAACCGAGGAAGCCATTCGCGATCGTTTGCCGGGGTCGTCGGACGAGTCTTCTACCACCTCATAGCGTCGCCACCAGCCTGAATGACGGGCGTGGTCCATAGGACGTCATCCGGCATCATCGCCGGTCGCAACCACACGATACCGGAAGTGATTGCGGATGTGGTCGTTGAAGTAGCGGCCCTTGGCAAAGGCGGCTTTGAAACGCGGCGAAGGTATCCGGCGGCACTTCCTCAAATTGGTAGCATTTACCGCTGGCCACGAACCACACCGAAAGGACTTTGCGCTCCGGATCGTATTCCGTTTTGCGTATCGAGGTGGACGGCATGACGGCGGCTCGATCAAAGGCATTCAACGATCGGAGAACCCGTCGAGTTCCTCGTTGGGAGGATTTGGCGCAAGCTCAAGCGCGCGAATCGATCGAGACGATTGGCATCACGGATCGTCCATCAGTCTGCGCGGGGCGCGCGTGCTGAAGTCCCGCCAGAAGCCGACCGCGAAGCCGCAATCGCTCGGCTCACCGAACGGTAAACCAGCCCAGTAGCAATACAGTGGAACCTTTCAAAGCCAAATGCCTTGTCCCTCCTCCATGGAAGGAGACGCGAAATGAGCCTTGACATTGGAAAAGTCGCCATAGCCTTGCTTGGCCTTCTTGCCTACAAGAACAGGGACAAGATCGGCGAGTTAATCGCCGGTAGGAACTCGACAGATCCCAAAAGCGCCGGCTCTCCCGGCGGCCTCGGCGATATCCTGGACCGTCTCAGGAATGCGGGTGCGGGCGATCAAGTTGATTCTTGGGTCGGTACAGGATCAAATCGCCCCGTTCAGCGCGATCAGGTTGAGAAAGCCATCGACCCGCAAACGTTGAGCGATCTCGCGGAGCAAACCGGATTGTCCCGCGACGAACTTCTTGACCGGCTCACAATAGAACTGCCCGACGCGGTGGACAAGCTTACTCCCGACGGCCAGATGCCTGTGAGCAACAGTCCAACTCTCCTCGACGAGATACCAGGAGCTAGTCGCACCTAGCGCGAAAAACGCCCGCGCCTCCGGGAGAGGTCGCGGGCTGATCGGAGGGGACAATCCGATCTCGCAGCATTTCTATGACCACAGAAATATTGCTGTAGGACGAGAACGTCCTGCCCGGTGCCAGTGTTCCACACGGAAACAAATGAGCCCGCCGCACTTGCAGGTGCGATGGTCGATCAAGCGTTCACCGAGCGAGGGCTTTGATGACCGGCTACTCGCGACTATCGAAAGCCACGAACAGGCCCAGGGCAGCAGCGACTTCAACGATCGCCTCGATTAGATGGTCGTCGCATGCGGTCAAATCAGGGGCAGACTGCCGAACGCGGTTTAATGCGGCTTTGACCGAGAGTTACGGATACTTGATGGGCAGCTATCGCTGCGAAACCAGTGCGCCCACCCAACACTTTATCGCCCCAGCATGAACGCGGCCATAGGGTACTTGGACGACATGATCCGACAGACCCTCTCTTACCTGCCGCCGGCATCATGAAACAACAAAGCCATCGCAAGGGTGGTCTTCCAGCGCTTCAATAACAGTCCGCTAGGAAGTATTGTGCGGCTTAATCCTTCGGATGGCAGGTTTAGCTTCGGTGGAGGAGGAGATACGTTGTGATACGATTTCGAATTTGGAACAGCTGGACAACTTTAAGCAGCAGCGAGCGCTCGTTACTTGGTTTCTCGATAGCGCGTACAGCCGTGATGTGATTGAACTCATTTTCAAGGCACGGGAGGGATTTGACATACATGTCGGCGCGGCTTGGCATCTGCTCATCCCCTATGTCGGTGGAGGCTATGCCATTGACAACGAGCTTTGGCTCGAAGGGTACGGCGTCAAGTTGGCGCGACAGGTCATTGATCAGAACGGCATAGCCGCCAATGAATTGCCCGTGATCCTCTTTGAGAACTACGATGGCGAGGGCGACTATTTCTACGTGTCGCTGGCCAATATGGGCGACAAGGAAATTCTTTGCACAATCGGCGAGATTGCCGACATTGTCGTTGCTCAATACAAAAGCGGACGCCAAGATCCAGTGGAGTACAGGCTCGATGTCACGGAAGCCGTGAAGCGCCATCAGCGTGTGAGGGCAACGGTCAAGTTCGTGAAGAAGAACGCATTGGCTGTTCTTGGCGTCGCAGTCGGTCTGAAGTCTTAGCTCGATCATCGTGGCTGCCCTCTGCTCCGCTGATTGCAGCGGTCCATCGTGGCAGGGCTGGCAGGCCGGAACCTACTTGCTGCGATCCCAGAAGATGGCCTTTCCCACGATGCGGCGTGGAGCGATGGACTACGGTGGCGCGCTGTCTGCACCATGCGCAGCGGGGGCGCTAGCTTCATCCCACTTGCTGTCATATCCCCGCGGGCGGGCGGTCGGCGCTGCTGATCGAAACGAGCCTTCCTCTCGCGGTTGGTGACAACCATGTGCTGGCAGCGCCGGCTTCGCCGGACCCGCGAATTCTGCCTTGGTCTTGGTTTCATCGACGATCTTCTTGGGCATGCGGACTTTCTTCGGCTTCTTCGCTTCAACGTACGTCTTCAGCTTGGCAGTGGCGGCAGCGCTCTTGAGATAGGTCTTTTGTTCATTCTGCGGCCCGTATCAGGTTAGCAGAGGGGGAAATTCGTTTTTCTTTCAACGCCGGGTTTTGTGGGTTGGCAGATGCAAGCTGTTGAAAATGCTTGAATGTGCTACAGCCCTGGGGCGTACCAATCCTCCCTTAGCTTTCATCAATCTGAAGCCATCAGTCGATTTCCATCGGCGTCGCATAGCCGCGAATTTGCTGTGTTCGCGCTTCTGGCGCACGGCTGTCGATTGAATTAGCATCGTGTCATGGACCCTGAGGCACGGCTCGATGCGGTGCGCAGGACGCAGATCCGTGGGCAGTGATGCCAAGGGTCCAAGGGAGGAGAGCAATGCAGAAACTTCAATCGCAGGGCGTTCATCACATCACGCTGGTCGGCGCCGGGCGCCAGACTTCGATCGATTTCTGGGAAGGCGTGCTTGGCATGCCTTTTATCTTCGAGCAGCCCAACCTCGACAAGGCAAGCGAAAGCCACCTCTATTTCGATCCGGGTGACGGCCGGCTGATCACCATCTTCACCGACGAGAGCCGCACGCCGGTCAAGCGGCGCACGCCGACCGATACTGGCTGCGTCCATCATATCGCGTTTGCGGTGTCGCGCGTCACGTTCCTGCAGGCGGTCGCCCGGCTCGACGAGCGCGGCATCAAGCACAGTGGCGTCAAGGATCGCGGTTTTATGGATTCGATCTATTTCGAGGATCCGCTCGGCCTGCTGATCGAGCTCGCCTCCTACCGTTTCGAGCCGCCGGCGGGCTTCACCCATGCCGACGTGCTGATGCAGGCGCACAAGATTCGCGTTGCGCGCGGCGACTATGCAATAGCCGAAGTGCATCTTGCCGACGCGATCCAGGCGCTCGTCGAGCGCTCCCGCGCGACCTTGTCGGAGGACCGCACGCCGAAAAATCCGTACTGACGACAGGCCAAACAAGGGAGGACACAATGGCAAAGATGACAACGAAGAGTGCGAAGAAGCCGGCCGCCAAGGCCGCTACGAAACCAGCTGCCAAGGCCGCGACAAAGCCTGCAGCCAAGGCGGCGAAAGCTTCCGCCGAGCCGGCAGCGAAAGCCGCCGCAAAGCCTGCAGTCAAGGAATCCGCGAAATCCGCGCGGAAGACCAAGGCGAAATCAGGAAAGAAGCCGGCGCTGACGCTCAGCATGCTGAAGCCGAGCGTCAACAATATGAGCGTTCGGGTGTTTGCACGCGCGGCCGGGCTCGATCATTCCGAGACCGACGTATGGGGCCACACGCGCTCGCCTGAATACATGGCGCGAAACCCGGCCCATCTGACCCCGATGATCGAGGACAAGGGCTTGCCGAGAGGCGTGCTGTGGGAAAGCTGCGCCATTATGCAGTATCTCGCCAACAAGCATGGGCTGGAGAAATTATATCCCAAGGCGCCGGCCAAGCGGGCAATGATCGACAGCGCCATGTTCTACCTGATCGGCACGCTCTACCCCTATGTGGCGCGCGCCACCTATCCTGCGCTGAACTTCCCGCAATATGCCGGCGAGGTTGGTCACAGCGACGCCGACCCCGACAGGAAGTCGGAAGCCCAGAAGGCCGCGGCGGCCGCAATTGCTGAGCCGCTGGAGGTCTTTCACAGCTTCTTCAGGAACGGCAAGCCGTTCATCGGCGGCAAGAACCCGTCGATCGCCGACATCCGCCTGGCGGCGACGCTCGAATTCCTGGCCGTCATCGACTACGCGCTGCCCCAATGGGCAAAAGACTACATGGCGGCGATCGAGAAGAAGCTCGGCAAGGCCTACGCCGAGCCGGCCGCCGACGTGCGCGGCTATATCGCCTATGTGAAGTCGCAGGCCGGGGCGTGAGGCTTTCGCTCTAACGGTCTTGGTTGCCCAGGCCGACCTAAACCGAGACCGAAGGCCCGCCGCCTTTTACGGGACGTAAGAATGTTTGAAGCGTCGACGACGAAGCGACGGTTGACCTGGAGGCAGCGGTCCTGATGATCGGGCCTGCGCGGGTGGCGTCCATGGAAGGGACTGTATATGACCCGCAAACTACCCTTATTCGCCGCGTTCGGTCTGGCGCTTGCTGCCCTGGCGGCGTGTGACCAAACTCAATCGGCAGGAACGCAGGCGACGACCGCTGGCCAATTGCCGCCACCTCCAGCCGACACGATGACGCCGGCACCCGCAACCCCGCCGCCAGCTCAGACCGCCCCTGCTCAGTAGCGATTGTAGGTTCAAAAAAATGGAACCCTCGCCGGAGGCGGGGGTTCGGTTTCGGCATTGCGGCCGCAAATCGTCGCGGCCTGATGCTGCGCCTTCGTTCAGGGACCGAATATCACCAGCTCGGTGAACGTTAGATCTCCGAGCGAGGGTGGTCTGGGGCCTTTGAAGTACTTCAGTCCTCTGTTGGGGCGGTACCACCCGAACAGGCCCGCAATCGGTCCCTTGGCGTCGACGACGCAAAGCAGGATGCCGCTTCGCCAGAGAAAACGCCCGATGGCACCCGCGCACCGGCTCAAATCTGCGAGAGAGCGGCAATAGACGATCTGATAGGATGGGATAAGACCGCGCAATATCCGGCGCGGCATCAATACGAAGGGAAACGCCGCTCCGTCGCAAATGCAAATCAACGACAGGCAGCCCAGCGCGGCGTGTTCCGAGAGTATGTATCTCTCACTGTCGGACAGCATCGCCATTTCCGCAAGATCGGGACGAGCTTCGAGCACGCGACATGACCGCTGCACCGAACTGAAAGCCGGCAAGAAGGCAAATTGTCCGCTGGAAAAGAGGCGAAAGCCGAGCGCCAAATTGTGCTTTAATGTAGCAGGCGCCGGCGAAACGTTCGTGTAGGTCACGTCTCTTTGCTTGAGAATCGTCGTAATCAGCTTGATGGCATAGGGACGGAATTCTTCGTCGACGGACCAGCTCGAAAGGTTGCAGCGGATTTCGTCGCCTGCCTGCCTGCGATAACGGGTATAAAGGGTCAGCACGACGCCGACGATCCGACCAGTCTCCTCCAAAGCAAAGCCGTATTGTTGGCATTCGGCGATAGCAGGCCGCTGCGACAAACGGGTCAGCGCTTGTATCCAGTAACTCCGGTCACGCTCCGGAAAGCCCCGGCACAGGCAGTCGACTACTCCTTCCCAATCGGCTTCGCGAATTGGTCGACAGCGAACGCCGGGAGGCAGAGCGCCAAGTACGGCCATAATAAACCCCAGAACACGATCGTTACTTGGATATGCTTCACATGCTAACACATTGGTGTACAACGATTAATAATATGTGCCGCATTTAAGGACGACTTTCCGCACTCATCACCAAAACGCAGATCAGATTGGCCATGCCGCGTCGACGAGCAGCTCCTCGTCAGTTAAGGATTCGTTAACCAAATCCCTATCTACTGCTTGGCAATTCACCTCCAATTCGTGACCACGGATGTACTGGCGCGGTCGAGGTGGAAGGAAAGGTCGGCCATGTGCCGGCCTTTTGTTTCGTTTCCCGGGAAGCTGCGGCCTGACTTCGCGATTGTCGTTTGGCATCAAGCCTTCAAAACATCTGGCCTTTGCAAAACATCTGGCCTTTGCAAACATATTGTCTTCGCCGCCATCGTCCGTACCATATTGCTGTGCGGCAAGGCGGAGGGACGAGGACTTGCAATGAAACGCACGGCAGGACTGTCGGTGACTGCCGGCTCGATATTGGCAGGCGCCAGCTGTCAATCGAATGGCGCATCGCTGAACACCATGGACGATGTCGGGGCTGCGATCCACGCGTGCTGGACCCCGCCGGCGAATGCCGGGAATTCAACCGTCACATTGAGTTTCAAGTTTCAAGCGCAACGGCACGCTGATCGGCCCGCCCAGGCCGACTGCCATCAATGTGACCGACGACGCGAAGGCGCGGCAATCCTTTGTCGATGCAGCGATCGCCGCCCTGGAACGCTGCTTGCCGCTTAGCTTTTCGCCGGCGCTCGCCCAAGGGATCGCAGGCAGCGTCTTCACCCTGCAATTCGGCTCGCCCAAATAGTGACCGGGCGTCATCCCAGGCAAAGCCCGCTCGTTTCTGGGCGGGCAATTCTAGCGAAGCGTTAACTAGGCGGCGTCACCTCAAGCGATCGGACGGTTTCCGGTTCACGAGATGTCAGTGTTGGGCGCGTCTCGCATTGACATGGCGTGCCAATTCCGGCGTCTCGAAGACGTAGTCGCTCCAAGCCGATTCCGGAATCTGGCCGGCCAGATAACATTCCAGCAAAAGACTTTGCTCAGGACCGAGAGGTCTCGGCGCGCGCTCATGGTCCAGTCCCAGCGAGTGAAACAGATTTCTGGTCAGGCCCGAGACAGTGAAGTGAATCGACATGTGCGGTCTCCTTTTGACCATCCAGCGCATGACCCAAAAATCGGGATCAACCTTCGCTCCGCTGCCCTTCGGTTCGGCAAGGACCATGCGCCGAACCAACGTCACAGCGGCCCTTTCTGCGTCCAAAGAGACGCGCGGCGCCGCAATACGGACGCGCGGCGCTGCAATGGCCGTTTAACGTCGAAGGCGGGATAAGGTTTCAACTGACTGGCGACACCGGATTGATCGGGGCGCCGGATCGATTGGTCAGCCTGAAACCCACCAGTCAGTTCATGCTTTCGGCGATCGCGTGCGCGTCTCACCGAACCGCTGCGTCAGGGTGCGCAGCAGCGTCTGAGGACGGATATTTGGCTGCCACCGTTTGAATGCCGGCCGGCTATTCGCAGACCATGCGGACCCGTTTTCCGGGTTGGCTGACGTTCCTGCAGGTGAGCGGTTTTGCCGGCTCGGATGACGGCATCGGCGGATCGTTGGAGATCCTCCGCGTGTGCCTTCTCGGCGCCACCGGAGTCTTGATACCGGGGGCCGTCGCCCTTTTCGGCGTTTCGGGCGCCACAGGAAAGACATCGGTCTGCAGCAACTGCGGCTGTTCGGGCTGCGCCTGCTGCGGCGGCCTGTCCCAGAACCGCCGGACATCGAGCGGCCTTGGAATGACGACGGTGCCGTCGTAGCTGCGCGAGCAGCCGCTCCCGAACAGCAGCATCGGGCACAGGATAAAAGGCAGGATCCGTCCCAACATCGGCAACACCCTTGCGGGATTTATAACGCGGCTTCGGCTCTACCGACAACCGTCGGAATACACCGCGGGCAAGGCTAGCGCATGACCCGGAGAATCGGAATCGATTTCGCTGGAGATTATGCGCAAAATCAAAGTGCCGCAGCGTCCCTAGTGAATCCAAAAGGACGCGCGGCGCGCTTGCAAGGCGATCGCGAACGATGCCCGGAGGTGGGCATGGACGATTACCTGCCCAAGCCCATCAGCCCCAGGGCCTTGTTCGAAAGGTCGAGCGCTGGCTCGGCGCGGATGGAGAAATCCGGCGCAACGCGGGATAGACATCCGCGTCAGGCTGTAGAGTTCAGCCGCGATTCGGCGACACGTTGCGGCAAGACTATGGTGCGATCGCACCATACCAAAGCGCGCGTCCGGTTGGGACAATAAGCGCATTCGAGTTCCGCCCTCCAGTTACGGGCGGGAGCAGCGACCGCCGGCAAGAAGCAGGGTCAGATTTACCCCAACGGACCTGTTTCGGCGATGGCGCGGCCATGACCTCCTTGGCCGCATGCAACGCGCTCCCGCCCGGATTTTCTTTTTCGGCGCCAATTGTCTCGCCTGTCGAGGGCAAATGCCGGCCGGAAATCGTGCAAGCTGCTGATTCCAGCGGCAAACCACGGCCGTGCCGGCGAGACCCGCGGCGCCTCCTTTTTGACACGGCAGTGCGGCGTTACCGGGCTGACATCAAACTGTCATGTGACTGTAATAATCGGGGGCTATTGGCCTCAGCGGGCGCCGAAGGAATGGCGCCGAGAGACCATTTTCCGAACAGGAGCAGGCCACATGAAGAAATTCCTCCTTACGGCGTCGGCCGCGGCGCTTGCGCTCGCCGCGTCGGCTGGTTATGCCGCCGCGCGCGACCAGATTCAAATCGTCGGTTCGTCCACAGTGTTCCCCTTCACGACGGCTGTTGCTGAAAAGCTCGGCCAGAGCGGAAAGATCAAGACCCCGGTCGTCGAGTCGACTGGCACCGGCGGCGGCATGAAGCTGTTTTGCCAGGGCGTCGGCGAAAATACCGCCGACTTCACCAATGCCTCGCGCGCCATCAAGGACAGCGAACTTAAAACCTGCAAGGCAAACGGCGTGACGCCGGTCGAGATCAAGGTCGGCTTCGACGGCATCGTACTGGCCAACTCGAAGGCAGGGACTGTCGTCGATCTGACCAAGGAACAGGTTTTCAAGGCGCTCGCCAAGAACGTCGCCGTTGACGGCAAGGTCGTCGCCAATCCCTACGTGAACTGGTCGGATGTCGATGCGTCGCTTCCCGCGACAAAGATCGAGGTGCTTGGCCCCCCGCCCACGTCTGGCACGCGCGATGCGTTCGTTGAACTCGTCATGGATGCGGCCTGCCAGGAAGAAGTGAAGGCGGCTAATGAAAAGGGCTGCGGCGAGATCCGCGAAGACGGCGCTTTTGTCGAGGCAGGCGAAAACGACAATCTGATCGTCCAGAAGCTGGAAGCCAACCCCAATGCCTTCGGCATCTTTGGCTTCTCGTTCCTTGACCAGAACGCCGACAAGCTGCAGGGCCACAAGGTCGACGGCGTCGAGCCGACCTTCGAGAACATCGCATCCGGCGATTACGGCGTTTCCCGCTCGCTCTATGTCTATGCCAAGAAGGAGCATGTTGGCGTCATCCCCGGCATGCAGGAGTTCATCGCCGAGTACACCTCGGAAGGTGCATGGGGTCCTGATGGTTATCTGGCCGACAAAGGCTTGATTCCGCTGCCGGACGCCGAGCGCGCCAAGTGGGCCGAAAACGCCAAGGCCCTGAAAGGCATGGGCTCCTGATGTTTCGGGGTCCGGGCGCGTATCCGCTCTGACCCCTCATGCTCTAAAGCACAAAGCGCGGGACCCAGGTCCCGTGCTTTGAGCCGGTGAATGACCGGCGGTCGAGGGGACGTCCTGAATGGTCGGTTATCTCGTTGTTCTACTGTTAGGTCTGGCCGCTGCGGCCTATTGGATCGGCCGGACACGCGCAATTGCCAGTGTCAACGGCGACGTCGCGCGATTGCATTCGCTGCCTGGCCAACATGGCATGTTTCTGGCGCTTTTGGCTGCCGGTCCCGCGCTGCTTGCGCTCGTGTTGTGGTCGCTGGTGACGCCGGGAATTGAATCGTCGATCATTGCCGACCGCTTCGCCTCCGAGTTGTCGGGAATGGGCGTTCCGCAGGTCGAAGCTTTCATCCGCGACGCTCGCGCGATGGCCTTTGGCGGGCTTGTCGGCTTCGCCGACCCGACGAAAGAGGCAGCCGCTGCCGTCTACAAATCGATCCATACGACCAGCACCTGGATCATCTGGGCCGTCGCGCTCGTGCTTTCCGCGTCCGGATTTTACTGGGCCTATTCGCGCATCGCCCAAGCCTACCGGGCGCGCCACGTGGTCGAGCGCGTTCTTCGCGCATTCTTGATCGCCTGTTCGGTGGTCGCAATCCTGACGACGATCGGTATCGTCCTGTCGCTTATCTTCGAATCCCTGCGGTTCTTCCAACAGGTGCCGTTCTATAAGTTCCTGTTCGGCACGCACTGGTCGCCGCAGAGCGCCTTCACCGGTGCGGGGACGGAAGCCGGGGCGGTCAACCAGGACATTTTTGGCGCGGTGCCGCTCTTTGCCGGCACGTTGCTCATCACCTTCATCGCTATGCTGGTGGCCGCACCTATCGGGCTGATGGCTGCGATCTACCTTTCGGATTACGCCTCCAAAAGCGTCCGCGCGGTGGCAAAGCCGGTACTGGAAATCCTCGCCGGCATTCCGACCGTCGTCTACGGCTTCTTCGCCGCGCTGACGGTTGCGCCCTACTTCCGCGGTATGGGCGAAAGCCTGGGCCTCAGCGTCGCGTCCGAATCCGCGCTCGCCGCAGGCGTGGTCATGGGTATCATGATCATTCCCTTCGTTTCCTCGCTTTCCGATGATGTGATCAATGCCGTTCCGCAATCCCTGCGAGACGGTTCCGCCGGCCTCGGCGCGACCAAGTCGGAAACCATCCGCAAGGTGGTCCTTCCCGCTGCCCTTCCGGGCATCGTTTCGGCGATGCTGCTCGCCGTCAGCCGCGCAATTGGTGAAACAATGATCGTGGTCATGGCGGCGGGCCTGGCGGCAAACCTCACGGCCAACCCGCTCGAAGCGGTCACCACCGTGACGGTGCAGATTGTGACGCTGCTTGTAGGCGATCAGGAATTCGACAGCGCCAAGACGCTTGCAGCCTTCGCACTCGGCCTGGTGCTGTTCTGCATCACGCTTACCCTCAACATCGTCGCATTGCGCGTCGTCCAGAAATACCGAGAGCAATATGACTGATGCGATCGCGTCATTCGGCGCCGGCCGGCGGCCGGTCAGCGTTCATACCGACAATGCCGCGAAGGCGCGGCTGAAGGGTCGTTACCGCACTGAAACGTGGTTCAAATGGCTTGGCGCCGCAGCCGTCGCGTTGGCCGGCTTATTCCTTGTGCTGCTCCTGTCGACGATCGTCACGCAGGCGATCCCGGCGCTGCGGCAGAACTATCTGACGCTGCCGATCGATCTTTCGGCGGCCAAGGTCGACCCGGCGAAACTCGACGCCGCCAACTACGACGCCATCGCTCAGGAAGCGCTTACGGCAAAATTTCCTGATGTGACGAGCCGTCAGGACAAGCGCCTGCTGCGCGGACTGATTTCCACCGGCACAGGCGTCTTCCTGCGCAAAGATATTGCGGCTGATCCGGGGATGCTCGGAGGAACAGTGGACTATGCGGTTCCACTTGACGATTTTGCCGACCTTTATCTCAAGGGGTTGCTTGCCGACGTCGGTTCGGACGAAGCGATTTCGACAAGCGTCACGCCTTCGGAAACCAGCGGCGACATCGATCTGACGTTCGGCGACGACGCCATGCTGACGCTGGCGCGTGGCAATGGTGCGACCGAGGGCGAAAACGGTATGCTCACGCTGACGAGCGGCGCATCGTCGCTGCTGGTCGCGTTCAATGGCGGTACGGTCAAGCTGACCGCGCTGTCGCCTGGGGCCAACGGGACGGCGGTCGCAAAAGGCACGGTGATCGAGGCGCTGGACAGCACGGCGCCCGCAGCGAGCGGCCAGGCATTCCTGCGCGTCATCGACACGCCAGAAGCATCGCGAAAGATTTCCGACAAGATGATCGTCTGGCTCGACACGCTGAAGAGCGCCGGCCTGATCGAAAGCCGGTTCAACTCGATCTTCTTCTTCACCGGCGCAAGCCGCGAGCCGGAACTGGCCGGTGTCTGGGGCGCGGTCGTCGGATCGTTCCTGACCATGATCGTCACGCTCGCCATCGCCTTCCCGATCGGCGTTTCGGCGGCGATCTATCTTGAGGAATTTGCCCCCAAGAACCGGCTGACGACGATCATCGAAGTGAATATCAACAATCTGGCGGCGGTGCCTTCGATCGTCTTCGGCCTGCTTGGACTTGCCGTATTCCTGAATTTCTTCGGCATGCCGCGCTCAGCCCCGGTGGTCGGCGGCATGGTGCTGGCGCTGATGACCCTGCCGATCATCATTATCGCCTCGCGCGCTTCGTTGCGCGCCGTGCCGCCGTCGATCCGCGAGGCGGCGCTCGGCATCGGAGCGTCCAAGGTCCAGACCGTATTCCATCACGTCCTGCCGCTGGCGATGCCGGGTATCATGACCGGCACCATCCTCGGAATGGCGCATGCGCTGGGCGAAACCGCGCCGTTGCTGATGATCGGCATGGTCGCCTTCATTGTCGACATTCCCGGCGGCTTCACCGATCCCGCGACGATCCTGCCGGTGCAGATATTCATGTGGGCGGATTTCCCGGAAGCTGGATTCCAGCAGAAGACTTCGGCGGCGATTTTGATTTTGCTGCTGTTTTTGGTCATCATGAACGCCATCGCGGTGATACTGCGCAGGCGCTTCGAGCGGCGCTGGTAAGGAGTAGAGGATATGAACATCATGACGGAAGCCGGCGTTGAGCAGAAACTGAGCAGCGGAACCAATGCCCCTTCGATCAAGATGAAGGGCGAAAAGGTCTCTGTTCATTACGGCGAGAAGCGAGCTCTGTTCGACGTGGATATCGATGTCCGCGAGAACCAGGTGACGGCGTTGATCGGCCCATCGGGCTGTGGCAAGTCGACATTCTTGCGGTGCCTGAACCGAATGAACGACACCATCGATATCGCGCGGGTGAGCGGCAAGATCACGCTCGACGGTGAGGATGTCTACGACCCGAAAATCGATGTCGTCGAGCTGCGAGCTCGCGTCGGCATGGTGTTCCAGAAGCCGAACCCGTTTCCGAAGTCGATCTATGAAAACGTCGCCTACGGTCCGCGCATTCACGGCCTGGCCAGGAGCAAGGCCGAGTTGGACGGCATCGTTGAATCGAGCCTGAAGAAGGCCGGCCTGTTCAACGAGGTCAAGGATCGCCTGCTCGAGTCGGGCACCGGTCTCTCCGGCGGACAGCAGCAGCGCCTGTGCATCGCGCGCGCCATCGCCGTATCGCCGGAAGTGATCCTGATGGACGAGCCCTGTTCGGCGCTCGATCCGATCGCCACCGCCCGCGTCGAGGAACTGATTGACGAACTGCGCCAGAACTACACGATCGTCATCGTCACCCATTCGATGCAGCAGGCAGCGCGCGTGTCGCAACGCACGGCGATGTTCCATCTCGGCTATCTGGTCGAGGAGGGCGCGACCGACAAGATGTTCACCAACCCCGACGACAAGCGCACCCAGGACTACATCACCGGCCGGTTCGGCTGAGCGGTCCGGCGGCGAATTTCGAACACGAGGACAGTATCATGGGTGAACACACCGTCGCATCTTTCGACGAGGAACTGGAGCACATCGACAGGCTGATCCGCGATATGGACGAGCTCGCCGCCGCGATGGTCGCAGCCTCGATCCGCGCGTTGCTTGCATCAGACAATGCGATGGCGCAGCGCGTCGTCTCGGACGACGCCATCATGGATGCGCGGCAGCGCGAACTCGACGATAGTGCGATCACGCTGATCGCCAAGCGGCAGCCGATGGCGCAAGATCTGCGCGCCGTGGTTGGCGCAATCCGCATGGCCGGCGATCTCGAGCGCATCGGCGACCTGGCCAAGAACATAGCCAAGCGGGTCAGCGCAGTCGGGCAGAGCGCCACGCCGCGTAATCTCTCGCACGGTATCGACGCGATGGCGGATCTCGTTCTTGTGCAGCTCCGCGGCGTGGTCGAGCACTATGTGTCGCGCAATGCCGGCGCGTTGAAAGAACTGCGCGCCGACGACCAGAAGATCGACGTGAAATACACGGCGGTTTTTCGCGAACTCCTGACCTACATGATGGAGGATCCGCGCAACATCACCGCCTGCACGCATCTTCTGTTCTGCGCCAAGAATCTCGAGCGTATCGGCGATCACGTCACCAACATCGCCGAAAACGCCTACTATGTCGTGACCGGGCAGCAATTGCCGGCGGATCGCCCGAAGCTCGACGAAACGACGATGTCGGCGCCGGCGACATGACGGGGGTGACCGGTCGATGATCGCGCCACGCATCATGGTGGTGGAGGACGAAGAGCCGCTGGGCGTCCTCCTCCGCTACAATCTGGAATCCGAAGGCTATCAGGTCGAGGTGGTGACGCGCGGCGACGAGGCCGAAATCCGGCTGCAGGAAAACGTGCCCGATCTTCTGGTGCTCGACTGGATGGTGCCGGCGGTTTCCGGCATCGAGCTTTGCCGACGCCTTCGGATGCGCCCCGAAACCGAGCGGCTGCCGATCATCATGCTGACTGCACGCGGCGAGGAGAGCGACCGGGTGCGCGGCCTCTCGACAGGGGCCGACGACTATCTGGTCAAGCCGTTCTCGACACCGGAATTCATGGCCAGGATCAAGGCGCTGCTGCGCCGCGCCAAGCCCGAAGTGCTGTCCAGCGTGCTGAAGGTCGGCGACATCGTGCTCGATCGCGAATCGCACAGGGTCTATCGCAAGAAGAGCGAGATCCGGCTCGGGCCAACCGAATTCCGGCTGCTCGAATTCATGATGCGGCACCCGGGTCGGGTCTTCTCGCGCAGCCAGTTGCTAGACAATGTCTGGGGCGAGACGATCTACATCGACGAGCGCACGGTGGACGTCCATGTCGGACGGTTGCGCAAGGCGGTCAACAATGGTCGCATGCCCGATGTCATCCGCACCATCCGCGGCGCGGGCTATGCGATCAGGGAAGACTAGCTGATATCCAGGTGATGCCGGCCTGCGACCGGCGATTTCCTGCGCTTCCGGTACGTACCCAAAAGTACGCTCCGTTCCGGTTCTCGGAACTCACGCAGTCTGGTCGGCTCGCGCCCGTCTTCGAGCCGGCGCGGCCTGACCTGAATCTCAACACATCCCCAAGTTGCAATCCGTTCCTTGCCTTTCGGAGTCAGGCCACGTGCTTCCTGATCATGCCGGACTTCCCTTGTATGCCCGGCGCGAAAATCTCCTGGTCGACGAAGCTCAGCGCCCGCAAGGCGCAGCCTTCGCGGATCAGCGGCAGCTCGTTCGTCTCGGTGTCGAAGGAAATCGAACCCGAATGATGGCCGCCGGCGGTCTGGGCGATGGCCTCGCGCAGGGCCGGCTCGATCAGGTCGAAGGCGGCAGCGCTGGCGCCGACCATGGCGACCGGCGCCGGATCGATCAGCGCGAACAGGCTGCCGAGCCCGAAGCCGAGCGCTTCGCCGGCCTTGCGGTAGGCTTCGCGCTCCGGTCCGTCCGCCTGGCGCGCCCGGGCCGCCAGTGCCCGCATCTCGGCGTCGCTGACATCGGCGACCGGCTCTGCGTTCTCGCTCAATTGCCTTGCGTTGCGCCAGATGGCGTAGTTGCCGGCATAGGCCTCGACGCAGCCGCGCCGCCCGCAGCGGCAAAGCGCGCCGCCCGGCCGATGAATCATGTGGCCGAATTCGCCGCCCGAGGAATGGGTGCCGGTGAACAGTTCGCCCTTCAGCACCAGCCCCATACCGATGCCGTGCGAGAGCAGGATGGCGATGAAATCGTCGCGGTAGCGATCCGGCTCGCGCCAGCGCAGCGCCACGGCCATCATGTTGCAGTCGTTCTCCATGATGGCCGGGATGCCGAACTCGCGTTCCAGAATGTCGGCGAAGGCGATGTTAGTCTGCGGCGTGATCGGCGACCACAACATGGCGCGCGCATGCGAATCGGTGATGCCCTGGATCGCCAGCGCGATGCGGGCGACGCTTTGGACGTCGAGGTCGGGGTCTTCGATCCGGCGCCGCACGATGGCGACACATTCGTCGATCAGCTCGTCGCGCGACATGGTCAGCGTGTCCAGCCGGCGTTGTTCCTCGGCGACCACCTGTCCGGCATAATCGATGACAGCGACCGACAGGAAATTCAGCGACAACACGACCGCCAATACCGCAGCGGCTTCCGGATTGAGGCTGAGGCCGACCTGCGGTCGGCCGCGTTTCATCGAAACGGTCTCGCTCGCCTTGCTCTCGGTCAGGATGCCTTCCTGGATCAGGTCGGAAGAGATCGCCGATATGGTCGAATGGCTGAGGCCGGTGGTTGCGGCGATCTCGGTCCGCGACGGCTGGCCGGCCCGGCGTACCGCAGAAATCACCATGGCCCGGTTGCGCCGGCGCAAATCGTCATGACGGATTCCAACCGACATTCTTTTGCTTCCTCCCTATTGCCGCGGCCGCTCATGAATCGGAAGCCGTCGGTAATGTCCGACAAATAGTGGCAGAAGCAGCAGGCCCTGTCATTATTTATTCCGAGGCTCGAAATAAGTCGGCAGGGACATCAAAATCCATCGGAATTGATGTTGACAGCGCTTCGCGGTTGGACCAGTATTTTTTCGAGGCTCGAAAAAATAGGGGGCCTTTGTGCCGGCCTTCGGGCCAGTTGGTCGCGCCGTACGCGGCGCAGGGAGGATATCATGAAGAGATTCGCAGCCGCCATTCTGGCGGGGGTCGCCATGTCGCTGACGCTCGCGTCGGTCGCACAGGCCAAGGACAAGGTCATTGGCGTTTCGTGGTCGAATTTCCAGGAAGAGCGTTGGAAGACCGACGAAGCCGCCATGAAGACTGCGATCGAGGCAGCCGGCGACAAGTATATTTCCGCCGATGCACAGTCCAATCCCGGCAAGCAGTTGACCGATGTCGAGAGCCTGATCTCGCAGGGCGCCAACGCGCTGATCATCCTTGCGCAGGACGCCTCGGCCATCGGGCCGGCGGTGCAGAAGGCGCTGGACGAAGGCATTCCGGTCGTCGGCTATGACCGGCTGATCGAGAACAAGGACGTGTTCTATCTGACCTTCGACAACCAGGAAGTCGGCCGCATGCAGGCCCGCGAAGTGTTCAAGGTGGCGCCGGAAGGCAATTACGTCTTTATCAAGGGCTCGGGCGCCGATCCGAATGCCGATTTTCTGTTCGCCGGCTCCATGGAAGTGCTCAAGGACGCGATCGACAGCGGCAAGATCAAGAATGTCGGCGAGGCCTATACGGACGGCTGGCTTCCCGCCAACGCTCAGAAGAATATGGAGCAGTTCCTGACCGCCAACGACAACAAGGTCGATGCGGTGGTTGCTGCCAATGACGGCACCGCTGGTGGCGTCGTCGCGGCGCTAACGGCGCAAGGCTTGGCCGGATCCGTCCCGGTGTCGGGCCAGGACGGCGACCATGCCGCGCTGAACCGTATCGCGCTCGGCACGCAGACCGTATCGGTATGGAAAGACGCGCGCGAGCTCGGCAAGAACGCTGCCGAGATCGCCTCGCAGCTGGCCGACGGCAAGCAGATGACAGACATTGCGGGCGTCAAGGACTTCACCACGCCGGGCGGCAATGTCGTCAAGTCGCTGTTCCTGACGCCGATTGCCATCACCAAGGACAATCTCAACGTCGTCATCGACGCAGGCTGGATCAAGAAGGAAGAGGTCTGCGCCGGCGTGGCAGCGGGCACTGTCCCGGTCTGCAACTGATCCGGCCTTCGCAAGAAGCCTGAAACGCCGCGACTTCACGCCGCGGCGTTTTTTCAAAAAGAATTGTTTTTCCGCTTCTCGCGGCTAACTTCTAAGCTGCTTCCGGCATCCGCGGCAGACGGCAACCCGGTGGGAGGACATCATGACCGATACGACTTCCAACACGCCGGCCGCCGGTACAGCTGCCGATCGGGCGCGTGAATCCGAGCTGAGCTCCGTCGGCCGCTTCCTCAAGGCAACCGAGCTCGACATACGCATGCTCGGCATGGTCGGCGCGCTGCTGGTCATCTGGGTTGGAATCCACATCCTGTCGGGCGGGCTCTTCCTTACGCCGCGCAATCTCTGGAACCTGTCGGTGCAGACCTCCTCGGTCGCGATCATGGCGACCGGCATGGTGCTGGTCATCGTGATGCGCAACATCGATCTTTCGGTCGGCTCCGTCGAAGGTGTGATCGGCATGGTGATGGGCGTCGCGCAGGCCGAATTCCTCATCCGGGTCATGGGCTTCCAGCTTGGAAATCCCTGGATATGGATCATCGCACTGGCTGCCGGCGTAGCGCTCGGCCTCATGATCGGCGCGCTCCAGGGCTTCATCATCGCCTATCTCGAGGTTCCGGCCTTCATCGTGACGCTGGGCGGCCTGCTGATCTGGCGCGGCATGGCGTGGCTGATGACGAGCGGGCGCACTGTCGCGCCGCTCGACGCCACATTCCAGCTCATGGGTGGCGGGCCGCGTGGCTCGATCGGGGCAACCGCAAGCTGGATCGTCGGCATTCTCGCCTGTGTGGCCGTCGCCTTGATGCTGCTCAACGGCCGGTCACAGCGCAAGCGGTTCAAATTCCCGCTGCGCCCGGTCTGGGCGGAGAGCTTGCTTGGTGTTGTCGCCTGCGCCGCCATCCTTGGCGCCGTCTGGATCGCCAATTCCTACCCCTGGCCGATCGGCATCGTTCGCCAGTACGCTCAGCGGACCGGCATCACCGTTCCCGAAGGCGGCCTGTTCATCGCCCATGGCATCGCCATACCGGTGCTGATCGCGGTCGCAGTCGGCATCGTTATGACCTTCATCACCAGGCGCACCCGTTTCGGCCGCTATGTCTTCGCCATTGGCGGCAATCCGGAAGCGGCGGAACTCGCCGGCATCAACACGCGCTGGGTGACCATGAAGGTGTTCATGATCATGGGCGTGCTGGCCGCGCTCAGCGCGGCGATTGCGTCGGCCCGTCTCAATGCGTCGACCAATGCGCTGGGTACGCTGGACGAGTTGCTAGTCATCGCGGCTGCGGTCATTGGCGGTACGTCGCTGGCCGGCGGCTCCGGCACGGTGCTCGGCGCGATGCTGGGCGCACTTCTGATGCAGTCGCTGCAGTCCGGCATGGTGTTGCTCGGCATCGATTCACCGCTTCAGAGCGTCGTCGTCGGCGCCGTCCTGGTCGTCGCCGTTTGGCTCGACACCGTCTACCGCAAGCGGGTCTGAGCAATGATCCCGAGCCGAAGCGCCGCGTCAGCGAAAATTGGACGCCGGTTTCGACGAGACCGTGCTCAAGCAAAAACCATAGGGAGGAACGATCATGGCTGACACAACTGCGCCCACGCCACTGATCGATATGCGCAACATTTCGATTGCCTTTGGCGGCATTCGTGCTGTCGACGATGCGTCGATCGACCTTTTCCCGGGCGAGGTCGTGGCACTGCTTGGCCACAACGGCGCCGGCAAGTCGACGCTGATCAAGATCCTGTCCGGCGCCTACAAGCGCGATTCGGGCCAGATCTTCGTCAATGGCGAAGAGGCTTCGATCTCCAATCCGCGCGACGCCAAGAAATACGGCATCGAGACGATCTACCAGACGCTGGCGCTCGCCGACAATGTCGACGCCGCCGCCAATCTCTTCCTCGGACGCGAGCTGATGACCGGCTGGGGCACGCTGGACGACGGCGCCATGGAGGCCGAGGCGCGCAAGGTGATGGGCAGGCTCAATCCCCGTTTCCAGCGCTTCAAGGAGCCGGTGGTCAAGCTTTCGGGCGGCCAGCGGCAGTCGGTGGCAATCGCGCGCGCCATCCTGTTCAACGCCCGCATCCTGATCATGGATGAGCCGACGGCGGCACTGGGGCCGCAGGAAACGGCACAGGTCGGCGAATTGGTCATGCAGCTCAAGGCCGACGGCATCGGCATCTTCCTGATCAGCCACGACATCCACGATGTGTTCGAGCTTGCCGACCGCGTCTGCGTGATGAAGAATGGTCGGGTCGTCGGCACGGCGCGCACCAGCGACGTGACCCAGGACGAGGTGCTCGGCATGATCATTTTGGGCAAGTGCCCGCCCGGTGCCATTCCGGGCCCAGGTGCACTGAAGATCGCCGCCTGAAGCGTCAAATACCTGTCATGTGATATGCCAGTCGTCATGATGGTTTGGCCGCGCCATTGTGTTGCCACGGGGACTTGCCCATAAGATGGGGAACCATGGGCCGCAGCAGCAACTTGAAGAAGTTCTTCCCGATCGTCGCTTTCATCGCCGTCGCGCTGATCAGCCTGACGATGGCGGGATTCGCCTATTTCGCCACGCAGGAAGCAGCGCGCATCAAGTTCGAGGCGACGGCGGACGACGCGCTCAACCGGATCGACAGCCGCATCGACCTGCATCTGTCGCTGCTGCGATCGACCCATGCGCTGTTCGAGGCGCGCAATGGTGGCATTTCGCGGGGCGAGTTCAAGGCGTTCTTCGAAGCGCTTGGTATCAACGACAATTTTACCGGCCTGCGCGGTATCGGCTTTCTCCGGCTGGTGAGAGCCGGCGACGAGGCAGCTGTCGAGCGTGCCATCCTGCACGACTATGGCGCCAGCGATGCGATCTATCCGGCTACGACAACGCTGCCATGGCGTACGCCCATCACGCTGTTCGAGCCGCTGGATCCTTCCAATCAATCCAGCATCGGCTACGACATGTTCACCGAACCGGTGCGGCGCGAGGCGATCGAAAGGGCGATGGCCGACAACCAGCAGCACGCGAGCGGGCGCGTGCAGCTAGGCCAGGAAACAGGTGCTGCGCAGACCTTCACCGGCTTCCTGGTCTTCGTGCGGCTCAACGTCGAAACCGCCCAGGACGGCATCGATGCGTCCAGATCCTCGACATCAGGCTTTCTTTATGCGGCCTTCCGCGCCCGCGATCTGTTCCAGACCGCGCTCAGCCGAACGCCGCTGCTGCCGGTGAACATCGAAATCTATGACGGCAAGGTGGATGCCGACCATCTTTTGTTCCAGTCGGAAACGCCGCCGGCGTCGAGCTTCGGTGACAGGCTGGTGGTTTCTCGCGAGATCACCATCGCCGGACGTCCATGGACCGTCCTGTTCAGACCGACAAGCGCGTTCTCGCAACCTTCCTCGCGCGCCATTCCGGTGATGCTCGGCCTGTTCGGACTGCTGCTCGCGGGAACCATCGCGTTGGTGGCCCGCTATCAGGAGCGGGCCTATGACGCGGTCTCGCTGCTTCATGAGACGACGGAAAAGAGCTTGCTCGAAAAAGACCTGATGCTGCAGGAGATGAAGCACCGCATCAAGAACTCGATCACGCGGGTGCTGGCGATCGCGCGCCAGACGGCGTCGCACGCCACTGACGTCCACGAGTTCTCGTCCTCTTTTTCGGCCCGGCTGCAAGCGATGGCGGCTTCCCAGGACATGCTGACGCGCTCGCGCTGGCAGAAGGCCGATCTCGCCGATCTCTTGCGCATCGAGCTTGGCCAGGTGTTCGGCAAGGAGCTTCCCGAGGGGATATTGTCGGGGCCAGAGGTGTTGCTCGACGAGACGACGACGCAAGCGCTCGGCCTGACCTTTCATGAACTGGCAACGAACGCGCTGAAATATGGCGAAACCGGCAATTCGGTCAATGCTAGAACGGGCGAGTGGTCACTCAAGGTCGACTGGTCGGTCGAGGGCCGCAAGAGCGACCGGACGCTGGTCCTCAACTGGCGCGAAGCCGGCCAGAAGAAGCTCGAACCACCTGTCAAAACCGGTTTTGGCACCAAGCTGATCGATCTGAACGTCACGCGCGAATTGGGCGGTACGATCAATCGCGATTTTCACGATGGCGGGTTGAGCGTGGAAATCAGGATTCCACTGTCGGACTGAAACGCTGCCGCAAACCGACCGTTTTCGAAGGCGCAAGTAAACAGAGACCGGCTTGTCCAGTCTCCGCTTCTATGGCCTCATGCGTTTGAAACGGATCAGCAGCGAGCCGTAAACAGACGGCCACGGTTGTCGCGGTACTGGCAATAGCCATTGCGCAGGTTGCGCACCAGCAGGCCGGTACCGGCACCGATGGCTGCGCCCACCAGCGCACCCTCGCCGCCGTCAATCAGGCCGCCGGCCAGAGCGCCGACACCGGCGCCGACGGCGACATCCTTCTCAGTGGTGCTGCAACCGCTGACCGCGATCACGGCAACCATGGCAATAATCATCTTCCGCATAGGGTCACTCCTCGCCTTTTTGTCCTCACTTGTAGCTCTACCCGTCATGTATCATGCGAAAAAGCGTTTTGCCTGCTCGATTTCATTGTTGGCTAAGGGAATCTTTTTCGGGGCGCACGCCGTGCGAGGCAACCTCAAGATCGGAAATCTCCACCGAAGCGTCGAGGGTGCCGTCCGGACGCACGTTCCAGACGATCTGGTCGTAATCATCCTCAAGTGCCGGATCGACGGAAAGGCATTTGGCAATTATGCGCGGAGCCTGACCCTGCACATCGCTCAGGGCAAACGGACGAGCGGCGGTACATTCCTGAGCGGTTTCGAAAACGCTCACCGATACGGGCAGTTCGCGACACTCGGTCATCGTGTTCGAACAGCCAATGACCAGCAATACGGCAGCGATGTGTTCCATGGCGACGGTCCTCCCGCCATAAGAACGGGCCACATCCGTCAAAGTTCCTGCGATGTAGGCTGGCGCGCGACTGATTGGAGAACAGGTCGACATGAGGCAAGCACAAGCCGCCGGCCACTTTGGGTCCGACGCTTTAAATTGTTTTTTATGCAAGTCGTCATCGCAAAACCGCTGCACACCCTCGGGTCAGGCCCGAGGGCATGCTTTTTGCGCGACATGCATTAGGTCAACTGGAACGCGGCGACCAGGACGACCACTACAGCCAGCCCGATCGCGGCGAGGCCGGGGGTCGGGAGGGGAGCACGGGGCGACGGCATCGCGGATGCTTCGAGATCCTGAAACCCGCCCATCGAAACGCGTGCGGCCTGTTCCAGCCTGTTGATGTCGGCAACCGTCAAAGCCATTCCTCCCGTACTGCGCAGCAACTGCGATCGAAAACGTCATGCGGAGCGGTGTCTGGGAAAAACAGCATCGGACTTTATGGTCAACAGATGGTTAAGCCGGCGCGGCCGGTATCGATCCCCAGCCCTCTTGGCCCCTGCTCTCTTGGGCTCGGCTGTTGTCCGTTCAATCCGTCTCGAAATTGCCGCGAGGAACGACAAGACGATATTCGAGGCGGTCCCCGGTGATTTCAAGTGTCGCCGTACCGTTCAACGACGCAGGCACGACGCGCTCGAGCGCGACGCTGCCAAAGCGCTTCTCACTGGGCTGATTGTCATTGGCTCCGATGGCTTCGGCCCATGTCAGCGACAGTGCGGTCTCGCCAGCGGAAGCGGCCGTCAGATCGGCCGTCACCTCGACGAAGCCGTCGGCTCGCGACAGAGCGCCGTAGCTGACCGAATTGACGGCAAGCTCGTGCATGGCCAAGCCGATATGCAGGGCGGCATTGGGGTTGAGGTACGGATTTGCACCCTGGAAACGCAAGCTGCGCACAGGGTCGGCTCCATAGCGGCCGACCTGGCCGGACACCAGTTCGCGCAGTGCCGCTCCCCGCCAGTTCGACGAGGTCACCAGGTCCTGGGATGAGGCAAGCGACTGCAGCCGGCCGCGAAAGCGTGTCAGGAAATCACCGAGCGTGTCCGAATAACGGCTGGTCTGGGTGGCGATGCTCTGGATGATTGCCAAAAGGTTCTTTGAGCGGTGGCTGACCTCGCGCAGCAGCGTCTTCAGGGTCTGCTCGCGACGTTTCTGCTCGGTCGTTTCGACCATGGTGGTGACGACGCCCTGCACGGCGCCGCCGTCGTCGTGATCCGCGTCTACCCATATTTGGAACCAGCGAACGCCATCGTCGGCGGGAATGCTGAGCTCAAGATGTTCCGGATTGCCGGATGCGACGACATTGCGTTTGGCCGCACCGATACGCTCCGCCTGCGCCAGCGGCAGGATGCCGTTGCTGTCGGCCGTATCGGAAGCCCATGGCGGGCGCATGTTGCGGGCCCAGACGGTTTTCATCTCGCGATCCTGATAGAGAACCGAAATGCCGGCATTGTGCAGCGCATGGAGAAGGGCCCGGCCTAGCTGCATTCCACTCTCACCGGACTGCAAAGCGATGATCTCATCGCTCCGTCCGCTGTCTTTCATGTCTCCGGCTCTGGATTGCATCGTTCACTTTACCCGCCCAATGCAGGCTGAACGGCTGACGGAAAAATGGGTTCCCAAAAGAGGTCCGCCGAGCGACGTCCGGTAAGGTACTCCGCCCGGCGGTAGCTGGAAACCGCTTGAGGGGTGCGGCTCCCAGTGTTCGATCGCAGTTCACGACGCGCGTTTGAACAAGCCCGCGATAAGCGAAATGATCAGGAAAGCGAGAAAAATGAAAAACAGTATCTGCGCTATCCCGGCCGAGGTGCCGGCGATGCCGCCGAAACCAAGAGCGCCTGCAATGATCGCAACGACGAGAAATACGAGCGCCCAGTAAAGCATGATCCATCTCCTTCAACTGGTACGGCCAAAACGTCTTTCGCTGCCGTTTGTTCCTCCATTTCCCGAAAAAGACGATCCCTGGAAATCTTTCCGGCCCGAATGAGTTGTCATGCGCCGGGGAAGTTCAAGGCGCAAGTGACGTTTGCCGGTCGCAAGGGGCCAGCGTCATTCGGTCTGTGCAAAACGGGCGATCTGAAACGGGCGATCCGTGGAACGGGGCAGCGCGAGGCTGGGCCTGCCCGGTCCTATGCAGCGGCTTTCGCATGCCGGTCGAAGAACAGCGCCTGGCTGATCAGGGCCTTGACCATATCCGGATTGAACGGCTTGGTGACGAGGAAGGCCGGCTCCGGCCGCTCGCCGGTCAGGAGGCGCTCGGGAAAGGCGGTGATGAAGATCACCGGCACCGGCGTGGACGACAGGATCTCGTTCACCGCTTCGATGCCCGAGCTGCCGTCGGCAAGCTGGATGTCGGCCAGCACCATCTTCGGCCGCGTCTTTGTGAACATCGCCACCGCCTCGGCGTGGGTACGCGCAGTTCCGACGACGCGATGGCCGAGGCTTTCGACCATTTGCTCGATGTCCATGGCGATCAGCGGCTCGTCCTCGATGATCAGCACATCGGTTGCCACCTGGCGGGAAATCTCGTTGCTGGCCTCGGCGAGAAGTTCGGAGAACTCCTGATCGTCGACGTCGAGAATCTCCGCCGCCTCGTCTTCGCTGAAACCTTCGACGGCGACCAGCAGGAAGGCTTGGCGGGGGCGGGGTGAGATCGCGTTCAGATTGGCGGCGGCGCGCTGTTCCCACGCCGACTGCGGGTGTTCTTGCGGAACGCGGATGGCGACCGAGGTGAACAGCCTGGCGAAGACCTTGTAGAGCGCGATGCGGTCGTTCGACGCGTCCGGAAAGATGTCGATGTCGGCGATGATGGCTTCGAGCATCGCGGCGACCAGCGCGTCGCCACTCTCCTGCGATCCGGAAACGGCCCGCGAGAAGCGGCGCAGGAACGGCAGGTGCGGAGCGATGGTTGCGGATAGGCTCATGATGGACGTCTCCCTCTGACGTAATTGCATAGATTGCAGGCCAAGGTGATTACAAGCCCCGAAAATAAACCCTGAAAATATAAACGCCGGCTTTCCGAAAAAGTTCCGATGGTCTGGAACTAATGTAAGAGGACGGCGTTTGAGGTCGGGACGGGCAACCAGACGAGGGGACCGCCTGCTTTGCATCGTGTATTGAAGGGCGGCAGGGTGCTGGGAACAAAGGGCGAAATGAAGACATGACGAAAGATACCACGGCTGGTGCTGCAAACAGGCGCCGGGCAGCTTCCGGCGACCCGCTCGGGCCAAACTCGGAAATCGGCCGCAAACTCAAACAATATTACGATGAGCTGGTCTCCGACAACGTGCCGGATCGCTTCGCCCAATTGCTCAGCCAGTTGGAGCGGGCCCAACCTGCACGGAAAAAGGACTGAGGCATGGCGGCCGTGTCCCAGAGCTTCAAGACGGATCTGCTCGGCTCGATTCCGAGCCTGCGGGCCTTTGCCGTGTCGCTGACGCAAAACGCCGACAAGGCCGACGATCTGGTGCAGGAAACGCTGGTGAAGGCCTGGGACAAACATGAAAGCTTCGAGCCGGGCACCAATCTCAAGGCATGGCTGTTCACCATCCTGCGCAACGAATTCTATTCGCAGATGCGCAAGCGCGGCCGCGAGGTGCAGGACAGCGACGGCATCATGACGGCCAGGCTAGCCGTCCATCCGGCCCAGCACGGTCAGCTCGACCTCAAGGACTTTCGTAGCGCGCTCGAGCAATTGCCCGAGGATCAGCGCGAAGCCATCATCCTCATCGGCGCTTCGGGTTTTTCCTACGAGGAAGCCGCCGAGATCTGCGGCTGTGCTGTCGGAACGATCAAGAGCCGCGTCAGCCGCGCCCGCACGCGGCTGCAGGAAATCTTGAAGATTTCCGGCGATGACGAGTTTGGGCCGGATGCGATATCGGCTCAGGTGACGGGGTCGAACGCCGCCTGAAATACCGACCCCCGGTAATACGGGCCCCGGTTTCCGGGCATCAAACAAGAGGGCCGCGCCCGCACGCCGCCGCCACTGCCTGCACGAGATCGTCTCCCGAATAAGGCTTGGTGACCAATCTGATATCGGGAAAGGACACCTTGATTTCGTCCATTTCGGAATAGCCCGAGGCGAAGACGAAAGGCACGCCCGATTCGCGCAGCCGCGAAGCGAAATCGAGTGTCGAAGCGCCGCCCAGCATGAGATCGACGATGGCTGCGTCGAATTGCGAGGCAACGCTCTTCCGATCGATCTCACCCAGATCGCGGGCGATGATCACGTTGCCGGCGCCGTAGTCGCGGCAAAGCTGCTCGACATCCATGGCGATCAGGAATTCATCCTCCAGAACAAGAATCCGCAATCCGTCAAGCAAGGGCACGTGGCAATGTCTCCGTGGGGCGCAGGGAAAAGGGGAAGCGCAGGGAACAGAGGAGTCATGATCTCTATTTGGCTTCCTGTCATCTAAAGTTATTTGGCATCCTGTCATCTAAAGGCATGCCCGTCGCAGATGACGGAAATCTCGATCCTTAACGAAAGCTCAACTCGCTGGGAGGGTTGAGCGAGGATCGCCGGCCGATGATCTGACGCCGGTCCCGGGACGCTGGGGTCGGGCTGGACTCATACGCGGAAACACCCTTTCATGACCTCATTCCGATTTCGGAACCTTGGCGTGTATCGAGCGTTTGGAGCCAAGCAAGCAAGGAGTTAAGCAATGGCGACTGCTGCAGGAAAGGCCGCGAACGCAAGCCGGGCGGATTCGGATCTTGAGGCCGACATCAGGCAATTGAAAGCCGATATCGAAAAACTCACCAAGCAATTGGCCAAGACCGGCGAACATGGTTATGGGACGGCCCGCCGCGCCGCGACCGAAGGTGTCGAGCAATTGCGCGCCCAGGGCGAAGCAGCCTTCGATACCCTGCGCAGCAACGCCAAGGACATCGAGGCGCAAGTGGTGGCGAGCGTGCGCGAAAAGCCGGTGACGTCGCTGGCAATCGCGGCAGGCGTCGGCTTTCTGTTCGCGCTTCTCGCGCGCCGCTAGTCTCAGCCCAGATGGGAATGCTGGCATCGTTGATCTCGGGCCTCGTCTCGGGTGAAGCCGCTGCAGCCGTGCGCCGCGCGCGCACGGCTGCAATCGTCTATGCGCTCGCAGCACTTGCAGCATTGTGCGGCGTCGGTTTCCTCGTCGGAGCGGCCTATATCTGGGTGGCGGGTCGCTACGGGCCGATGGCAGCCTGCCTTGGGTTCGGGGTCGGCTTCCTGGTGATCGCAGGGCTCCTCCTGCTCATCCATCAGCTGTCGGCCGGCGCGCGCGCCCGACGCCGGGCGCGGAGGCGCAATGCCGACATGAAGGCGGTCGGCATCACGGCCGCGCTCGCCGTACTGCCGGCGCTACTCAAGGGGAAAGGCGGCCTGGGCACGATACTCGGCCCGGCGATTGCACTCGCCGCCTACGCCATCTACCGCGAGAACGTAAAGCCCGATGCCGACGATCCGGATGCCGGCGAAGCGAAATAGCTCGAAGCGATTCTTCTTGTTGTTTGACCACAATCTTATCCGAAAACCGGGCTCCACTTTTCGCTGACGCGGACCTTCGGTTCGGGATCATGGCCGGGCCGTCACTTCGGCAGATACTCCAGCGGCATCGATATTTCGGCGAACACGCCTTCCGGCCGGAATTCGTGGGTCACTTCGCTGGAGATGACCTTGGCCAGGCTGCGGCGGATCAGGATCGAGCCGAAGCCGTGGCGTTCGGGCGAGGCAACTTCAGGCCCGCCGCTTTCGCGCCAGGTGAGCACCAGGCGCCGTGCGCCTTTCCGGCCCTGTGCCTGCCAGTCGAGATCGACCTTGCCCGAAGCCGCCGACAGCGCTCCGTATTGCAGCGCGTTGCTGGCCAGTTCATGCAGGATCAGGCCGAGCCCGACTGCCTGGTCGGGCGAAAGCAGCAGATCGGCGCCGGAGATCGTCATGCGCGGCTGTTCGGCGGTATCGAACGGCTTGACCTCGATCTGCACGAGTTCGCGGATGCCAATGCCGCGCCACTCGCGGTCGGACAGCAGGCTGTGGGCGGCGCCCAGCGCCTGAAGCCTGGCGCTGAAGGCTTCAAGGAACTCGCTCGGCTGGCGGGCATGGCGAACGGTCTGCGTCGCCAGCGCCTGCACGGTCGCCAGCGTGTTCTTGACGCGATGGTTCAGCTCGCGCAGCAAGAGCCGTTGCCGCTCGTCGCCGAGCTTGCGTTCGGTGATGTCGTAATTGACGCCGAAGATCAGCGTCGGCTTGCCGTCGCCGTCGCGCTCGATGACACGGCCGCGCGTCGCGAGCCAGCGCGGCGGACTGAAGCCCTTGATGCGGTATTCGCCAAAATAATCGTCGCCGCCGGTCAGCGCGTCACGAAAGCGCGTCTCGGTCTGGTAGACATCACGTGGGTCGATGGCGGCAAGGATATCGCGCGCCCTCAGCCGATTCGAGCGCGGCAGGCCGAACAGTTCGGACAACCGGACGTCGCATTCGATCACATCGGTGTGGATATCCCATGCCCAGCTTGCGAGCGAGGCGGCATCGAGCGCGATGCCGCGCCGTTTTTCCTCGCGCGCCAGCGCCGCAGCGACGCTGGCGCCGTTGCGGGTGGCGTCCTTCAGTGCGAACAGGCTGGCGGCGAGGCTGGCGAGCGCCGTCAATTGTTCGAGCTGGGCGGCAGACGGGGACGCGCGCGGCTTCCGGTCGAACACGCAGAGCGTGCCGATTCGGGCGCCGGCCACCACAATCGCCGCACCCGCATAGAAACGGACATGATGCTCGCCAGTGACCAGCGGGCTGGCGTTGAAACGTAGATCCGTGGTCGCATCGGTCACCACCATCGGCTCGTCGCCGGCGGCAATGGTATGGGCGCAGAAAGATGTATCTGTCGCGGCCTCGGTCTCATCCAGGCCGACACAGGACTTGAACCATTGCCGCTCGATATTGAGCAGTGTCACAAGCGCGATGGGCGTTTGCATCACTGCGGCGGCGAGCCCACTGATATGGTCGAAGTCAGGATCGGCCGCCGTGTCGATTGCATCGAGACCGTGCAGTACGGCAAGTCGGTCCTGCGCCCTTACCACGCTAAGGACATCGACCGGCAGATTCGGCTTTTTCACTACCCTGCTATCCACAAGGCCCCCAAATGCATCGGCTTGCAGCCATTCGCGCCAGGCCAGTTGCCTGGCTCTGAAACCGGAACCTTCGCCTTGAGGAACCGTTACCCAACCACGTTTTGTCAGCCGCGCCCGCCAGCGCCAAACGACTTGCCGGCGCTAAACGACATGCCGGCGCCCAACGAAATGGAGGCCGATCATGCCCAGGATCGTTCCTGAAGACAAAGCCCGCCAGGGACGCTGGGGGTGGCATACTTTCCGTATCCTGATCGCCGCGCTGCTGTTGGCGTTTATCGCCTGGGGCATCGCGGAGATTTATGGCAACATGATAGACAAGACGTCGACAACCGAACAGGGCGAGCTTCCCAGGGACGAACAGGGCGAGCTTCCCAAAGGCTGAAGCTTTCCGATCGACTGTGCCGGGATGCATCACGCGGCCTTCGCTTGGACAGCGCGCGCCGGGACGAGAACGTTCAGCGCGCCAGGGTGGATTTCGATTGTCGTTTCGCGGTCAAGCCTGACCAGTTCGCCATCCATGACGGCGCGGAATTTCTTGGCTGCCGAGTGGACTTTCAAAACGGCCCGGTCGGCCTGGTGGATTTCCACGTGCTCACTGTCGCGCCATTTGCCGCGCGCCATGTCGAAAAGGAACCTGACCAGTTCGCCACGCCGCCGCGCGACCGTGATATAGATGCCGAGCACGCCGCCGGCGGGATTGTCGGCATAGGGCAGATGGCCCTCACCGAACAGATTGTTGGTGATGCCGATGCCGGTGGTGCGCGTCATGATCTCGGCTTCGCCGATGGTCAGCGTCACCTTCATTGCCGACGGGTTGTTGATCGCCGCCCAGGCAGCCTTCACTGAAGCCCGCATCTTGCCCAACCGCGAGCCAAACGCCATGGTTTGGCGAAGCTGAACCATCCTGGCATGCATGCCGATCGAGAACTGATGCACGAACGGCTTGTCGTTGGCGGTTGCCATATCGACTGCGATCACCTCGCCGTCGGCAAAGGATTCCACGGCCGCGTCCAGGGTCTGTGGGATGCCGAGCCCGCGCGCGAACAGGTTCATCGTGCCAGCCGGCAAAATGGCAAGTGCCTTCTTCCTGCCCATCAACTGAGCCGCTGCGGCCGAAATGGTGCCGTCGCCGCCGCCGGCCAGCACAATGTCGACGCTGTGCTTCGAAGCGATGCGGTCTAGCGTTGAGACGATGTCCTTGCCGTCAACGATGTCGATATCGATGGTGTGACCTGCTGCCTCCAACGTCTGGCGCATCCGGTCCGTGAAGGCGGAAAAATCAATCGTACGCAGGGTGCCGCCCTCCTGGTTCAGCACCGCCGCAAATCTCATCCCCCCGCTCCGTTTTTTCTTGCCAACCATTGGATAATCATCGGCCAGGACAGACCCAGCCACAGGTTGGAACGGGGCGGCTGAAAAAAAGTTCCGCAGCTCTGACGAAAATACAGGAGCGAATCTCACCGGCCGAACGCATGATTGAGCGCGATTCGGGTGGTTTTTTCACGACGCTCGCCGTGGTGTCGGAACAACGGCGCGGTCACGACGTTGTGAATATGTAACGCCGCGACCAATCTCCCACCCGGCGGCTCGTGGCGTGAACGAAATAACGCTCGAGGAGGATTATGATGATCCGCACCCTTTTAACCACCACCGCACTGGCAGCGTTGATTGCGACCGGTGCGTATGCGCAGGAAGCCACAACCCCGGCGCCGACCCAGGATCCGGCGGTTCAGGAGACCGCTCCGGCTGCGCCCGTTCCACGCGCCGAGGGCAGCCTGGTAACCAACATCGTCGGTGAATCGGTCTATAACGGCACAGGCGACGATGCCGAGAACATCGGTAATGTCAGTGATGTCGTCTTCGATGAAAACGGTCAGGCGAAATCCGTCGTCATCGGTGTCGGCGGCTTTCTTGGCGTCGGCGCCAAGAATGTCACTTTCGACTACAGCAAGCTGCAATGGGCCGAACGGGGTGGCGACCGCTGGCTGATCGCCGAAACTACAAAGGATGAGTTGATGGCTCAGCCGGACTTCGACCGCAGGCCTTACGATCCGCCTCCTGCGGCCACCGACACCACGGCTACGGCTCCTCCAGCCCCTTCTGGCACGACCGATACCACCGCACAGAACGCTCCGGCGGCTCCGGTCGAACCGGTTCCGGCCGAACCCGTGAAGCGTGCCGACGGTAACCTTGCCACCAATATCATCGGCGAAACCGTCTACAACGGCACTGGCGACGACGCTCAAAACATCGGTGACGTGAACGACATCGTCCTGGCCAAGGATGGCAAGGCCGAGTCGCTGATCATCGGCGTCGGCGGCTTCCTTGAGATTGGCGAAAAGAATGTCGCCTATCAGTTCGACAAGGCCAAGTGGGCGGAGAGGGATGGCGATCGCTGGCTGGTGGCCGAGACCACGAGAGAGGGTCTGGAGGCGCTGCCGGAGTTCGACCGCAGGCCCTATGATCCCGCCCCGGCGACTACCGCATCGACTGACGCGGCGACGCCGGCGCCGGTGACCACCACCCCTGCTGTCACTCCAGCCCCGGCGGAAAAGACCGCGGAAGCTCCGGCGGCAACGCCTGACACCGCTGCTCCGGCACCGGCGGACAAGATGGCGAAGGCCCCGGCGGCAACGCCTGACGCGGCTGCTCCTGCTCCAATGGACAAGACAGCCGAGGCTCCGGCTGCAGCAGCGCCTGACGCCACCCCCGACCAGACACAGACCGCGGCGATCGACAAGTCGGCGCTGACCGAAATGCCGGTCGACAAAATCCGGTCCGAGGATTTGGTTGGAACCACCGTCTATGGCGCCAACGATGTCAACCTTGGCGAGATTGGTGACGTCGTGCTGACGGGCGACAAGAAGGTCGACGCCGTTATCATCGACGTCGGCGGTTTCCTTGGCGTTGGCGAGAAGGAAGTGGCGATCGGCATGGATAACCTGAAATTCATGACCGACAAGGATGGCAAGCGCTATCTCTACACGAACTTCACCAAGGAGCAGCTCGAGGCGCAGGCCCCCTATGACAAGGCCACATATGTGCAAAACCGCGACACACAGCGCATGATGATGCGCTAGTTTACTCCAACGACGAAGGAGGCCCGTGCCGGCAAAGGCGCGGGCCTTTTTTATGACTGGAAAGGCGGCAGGCCTGCGACGTGGCCGACAACGCCGTCCTCGGTCAGTTCGGCAAGCGCCAGCGACTGATCGAGATGTTCGGCCCGCCAGGCAAGCAGCCTTTCGGCAAACTCCAGCCGGACCGGCAGATAGGCCGGATCGGCAGCGACATTGGTTAGTTCGTCCCGATCCTGCTCCAGGTCGAACAGCAGCGGCGGCAGGCCGCCGCCGAAATGTACATATTTGAATTCCTTCGTGCGGATAACGGCCAGATTGCACTGGCGCGGACCGATGCCGAAATGGCGCTCGGCATGACCATCGGCAATCGAGCGGAAATCGAACTCCCAATGCGCGGCCTCGCGCCAGTTGTTCGGCTCCGTGGCATCCAGGAACGGCTTCAGCGACTGTCCGTCGAGATGCGGCGGGGTTTCCTCGCCAAGCAGATCGAGCAAGGTCGGCGCTATGTCCACCGCCTCGGTGAAGCGGTCGACGCTGGCGCCGGCCGCTTTGCGGCGACGCGGGTCGCGGACGATCAGCGGAATATGATAACTGCCGTCGAAGAAGCCGCCCTTGCCCAGCATGTAATGGTCGCCCATCATTTCGGCATGGTCGGAGGTCAGCACGACGATGGTGTCATCCCAGGCATCCGCTGCCTTGACTGCCTGCCAGATACGGCCAAGCTGCGCGTCGACTTCCGAGATCATGCCGTAATAGAGCGCGCGGATGCGGCGAAAATCGTCGTCGCCCCAATCGCGCACCTTGCCCTCGGCGCCAGGGCGGAAATTCGAACGCTCCTGCAGGTTAAGGTTGTAGGCAAGGTAGGGATGGCATTCTGTCTCGGCCTGCCAGCTCACGGCGCGGTGGAAAGCCGGTCCCTCGGCAGGATCATACCTGCTGTTGTAGGGCTCCGGCACGATGAACGGCGGATGCGGGCTGAGGAAGGAAAGATGCGCGAACCACGGTGTATCGCGCTCCTGTTCGCCAAGCCAGCGGAGGAATTCGCCGGTCAGGAAAGCGGCTGGGGATTCGTCCTTCGAGTAGACGGGCGGCGCGTTGGTCACTGCGCTGTCGGTCGTGCCTCCATGCTCGTCGGCTGGGCGATGGATGTCGGGAAAGCCGGCGCCGCTATCGATGCCGAGCGCCTTGAGCCACGACAGCCATGGTTTCTGGTGCTCCGGCAGGAGTTGGCGCACGGTGAAGCCGGGCAGCACGCCTTCGTAGCTTTTCAGCCGCGGGTCGCCCGGCGCCAGCGTGCGCGGATCGGGCGATACGTCGGTATAGCCGAACAGCGTCGGATCATAGCCGAGGCTGCGCGCCGAGAGCGCGATGTTGCCATGGCGGGCGTCGAGCGGCGTGCCGTTGCGGCAGACGCGGTTGTTCATCTGGTAGAGGCCGGTGTAGAGGCAGGCGCGTGCCGGCGAGCACGGCGCCGCGCCGCCATAATGCTGTCGAAACAGTACACCCTCGGCGGCGAGCGCGTCGGCATTCGGCGTCCGCACCACCTTGTGGCCTGCCGCCGACAGGCACTCGCCGCGCCACTGATCGCAGGTGATCAGGAGAACATTCGGGCGTCTGTCTTTTCTGACCAATGCTGTATCCTTCATTGAGAACGTGCCGCTCATGGAGCCGAATTTTTGTGGCGACGCAAGCCTGAGGTGTTCGCGAAACGGTGAACAAAAGTTGTCTTATTGTTCACTTATAGAGCACAGTCCATTCTGTGTTTGCGACCTTTGCCGTCGGCCGGCGGGTCCTCATATTGGCGTGGAGCGCGGCAAGGGCCGCACAGGACAAGGGAAGGAGCAGGAAATGCTCGACCAGATCAAGGGCCTGCATCACGTCACTTCGATGGCCAGGGATGCACGCCAGAACAATGAGTTCTTCACAAAAAAGCTCGGCCTGCGCCGGGTCAAGAAAACCGTCAACTTCGACGCGCCGGATGTCTACCATCTCTACTATGCCGACGAGGTCGGCACGCCCGGTTCGGTGATGACCTATTTTCCTTTCCCCAACATCGGCAAGGGCCGCCACGGCGTCGGCGAAGTCGGCACCACGATCTATTCGGTGCCCGAAGGCACGCTTGCCTATTGGGAAAAGCGTTTTGCCGATGAGGGCGTCGCCGGCCTCTCGCGCGACGAGAGCTTCGGCGAGAAGCGCCTTGGCTTTGCCGGTCCCGACGGCGACGGGTTTGCGCTGGTCGAGAACAACGCCGACACCCGTACGCCGTGGGCGAAGGGCGATGTTCCCTCCGACGAGGCGATCCGCGGCTTTCACTCCGTGTCGCTCAGGCTGAAGGATGGCGGCGCCACCGAAGAGCTGCTGAAATTCATGGGCTATGAAGAAGTCGACACATCCGGCACTGTAAAAAGGCTGGCGGTGAAGAACGGCAACGGCGCCAATATCGTCGACATCGAATCGCTGCCGGGCGCCGCTTTTGCCGATCTCGGCGCCGGCTCCGTCCACCACGTCGCCTTCGCCGTCGAAAACCGCGCCAAGCAGCTCGAAGTGCGCAAGGCGCTGATCGACACCGGCTATCAGGTGACGCCGGTGATCGATCGTGACTATTTCTGGGCGATCTATTTCCGCACGCCGGGCGGCGTGCTGTTCGAAGTCGCCACCAACGAGCCGGGCTTCGACCGCGACGAGGACACCGCCCATCTCGGCGAGGCGTTGAAGCTGCCGTCGCAGCACCAGCATCTGCGGCCCTATCTCGAGCAACATTTGCAAAAGCTGGAAGGCTGAGGTCAAGGCCATGAGCAAGGACGCTTACATCTACAAGACACTGCCCGGTTCGCCTGATGGATCGCTGCTCTTCGTCTTCCATGGCACCGGGGCCGACGAGAGCCAGCTTCTGTCGCTCGGGCGTGATCTCGCTCCGCAGGCGACCATCATATCGCCGCGCGGCGATGTCTCGGAACACGGTGCCGCGCGCTTCTTTCGCCGCACCGGCGAGGGCGTCTACGACATGGACGATCTGGCGCGGGCGACAGACAAGATGGTTGGCTTCGTCAAGGCACATGTCGAGGCGGCAAAGCCCTCGTCGGTGCTTGGCCTCGGCTATTCCAACGGCGCCAACATCCTGGCCTCGGTGGTGTTCGCGGCGCCCTCTCTGTTCGACGCGGCGGTGGTGATGCATCCGTTGATTCCGTTCGAGCCGGAAATCGAGGGAAGTCTCGCCGGCCGCCGCATCCTGGTCACAGCAGGCAGGCGCGATCCGATCTGTCCGCCCAACCTGACCGCTCGGCTCGAAGCCTATTTGCGCGCCGATGGCGCCGATGTCACAGTGGAGTGGCACGACGGCGGCCATGAGGTGCAGTCGAACGAGATCGAGGCGGCGCGGCGGTTCCTGTCCGCTACGCCGGTAGAAGGAGCGTAAGCAATGCTTGACCAATTGCCGGAGATCGAACTGAAGGATCGCGGTTCCAAGGGCCGTTATCTCTTGCGCGGGCCTGATGGCGCCGAGGCGGAGATGACCTTCACCAAGATCGGCGAGCACCAGATCATCATCGACCACACCGAGGTGCCGGATGCGTTTCGCGGCCAGGGCGCCGGGCTTCGCCTCGTTACCCGCGCCGTCGAGGACGCGCGCGCCGCGGGCAAGAAGATCATCCCGCTTTGTCCGTTCGCCAATGCCCAGTTCCATCGTCACCCGGAATGGGCCGACGTGCTGAAGCAATAGCGCTGGTCCTACCACAGGCCTTAGCCCGCGGTGACGGTTGAGGGCGGGCAGCCACAAGGGCATCCATCGCTGTGGCATTTGCGCAGATCGCCTGTCCTACCCGGTGGGTTGTCTTGCCTAGTGGGTATCGCCTTGCCTAAGTAGGTATATTGCCGCCCGACCGATCGAATCGAATGATCCCTTGATGACCGAAACCGACCTCGTTCCCGTCTTCGACGGCCACAACGATACGCTGCTCAGGCTCCATCAGTCGAAGGACGCGGATGTCGAGAAGCTGTTCATCGAGGGGACGCAGGGTGGCCACATCGACCTGCCGCGCGCGAAAAAGGGCGGCTTTGCTGGCGGCATGTTCGCGATCTTCCCACCGCCGCTCGAGAAATCCAAGCGCAGTGCGGTGCCACCTGCGCCGAGCGATACTGAGCCCTTGCCGCCCGAGCTTCCGCGCGCCGACGCGCTTGCCTCCACTATCACGATGGCCTCGATCCTGTTCAGGCTGGAACGAGCGTCGGCGCTCACCGTCTGCCGCAGCGCCGGCGACGTGCGAAACGCGATGGCGCAAGGGTCGATCGCGGCGGTGTTCCATATAGAAGGCGTCGAGGCGATCGACCCCGAACTGACGATGCTCGACGTGCTGCATGCGGCCGGCTTGCGCTCGCTCGGCATCGTCTGGAGTCGCCCGAACGCTTTCGGCCACGGCGTGCCGTTCCGTTTCCCGTCGACGCCCGACACCGGACCTGGTCTGACCGATGCCGGCAAGGCACTGGTCAAGGCCTGCAACCAGCTCGGCATCATGGTCGATCTTTCGCACCTCAACGAAAAGGGGTTTCGCGACGTCGCCGAGATCAGTGCCGCACCGCTGGTGGCGACCCACTCGAACGTCCATGCGATCTGCGGCCATTCCCGCAACCTCACCGACTGGCAGCTCGGCGCGATCCGCGAGTCGGGTGGCATGGTCGGACTGAATTTCGCGACCGGGTTTTTGCGCGAGGACGGCAGGATGAATGCCGATACCAGTCTCGACATCATGGTGCGCCATGTCGATTCACTGCTGCAGGCGCTGGGCGAAGACGGCGTCGGCCTCGGGTCCGATTTCGACGGCGCCATGATCCCGGCTGTGATCGGCGACGTCACCGGCCTGCCGAAGCTGCTCGATGCGTTCACCGAGCGCGGCTTCGGTCGCGCGCTGATCGAGAAGATCGCCTATCGCAACTGGATCAGTATGCTGGAAAAGACCATCGGCTAAAGCGTGTCGCCCGGCAGAGTAGCCAGCGGCCTGCGATATATCGATCGAGCGGGGTTTTGATGATCTCGACAAGACCGTTGTCTCCGGAGCTCAAGCCGCGGATGATTGCGGACTTCGAGAACTTCAGGGCCGGCTCTTGAAGCGCCAGACCGTACGAACCGATGTCGCCATCGTCGGCGCCGGTTTTACCGGCCTGTCGGCCGCGCATGAATTGAACAGGGCCGGCATCGATTTTGTGCTGCTCGAGGCGCGCGGCCGTGTCGGCGGGCGGGTCGAGTCCAGGTGGAATGGGCTTGGCGAGCTGATCGACAGCGGCGGTCAGTTCCTCTGCGAGGACATGCCGGAACTGATGGCCCTGGTGCGAACGCGCGGTAAGACGTTGGTCGAGACCTATGTTAAGGGCGAAGTCATTGCCCAGCCGCTGACGGGCGAAAAGGAAGCCGAGCGAATCTACTACGCCTCGATGGCGATCCGCGACCGCATGAACGCGATTGCACCGGCCGATCCGACTATTGCCGGCTTGACCGTCGCCGCATGGCTCGATCGCCAGAACGATCCCGGTGAGGCCAAGGCGGCTTTTCGCTCGATGATCGAAGGCCTGTGGTGCCAGGCGCTCGAAAAACTGCCGCTTTGGCACCTCATCGACAATGACCGCCGTATCACCAATGAAGTGTCGGAACTGCAGTATTTCGTGCATGAAACCATGCAGTCTCTGGCGGATGATCTGGCTGGCGATCTCGGCGACCGCCTGCGATTGAACACGCCGGTCAGAACGATCGAGCGCAGACTGGGAGGCGTTCGTCTCGCGTCGACGACGGGCTCGATCACGGCGCGAACGGCGCTGATCGCCATACCGCCGATGATGGCTTCGAAGCTGGATTTCGCGCCGCCGCTGCCGGTTGCCTTGGAAAAGGCCCTCGGCGTCTGGCAAAGCGGCGCGGTGATCAAAATGCAGGTGCGCTACCCCACAGCCTTTTGGCGCGCCAAGGGCTTGAGCGGCATGGTGATGTGGCGCGATCCGCCGGCACTTTTTGCCTGTGACGTCAGCAAGGATGGCGGCCACCCTGCGTTGGTCGTCTTCGTCGGCGGGCCGCTTGCCCTACGCTGGCGGGAATTGGGAGATGCCGCGTTGCGCGCGGAGGTTACGGCGCGGCTCAAGGAGGCGCTCGGCACGGACGCAGGCAGCTTCACCGATTTCAGCTGTCGCGACTGGACCGATGATCGCTGGAGCGGCGGCGGCTACAGCGATCTCATCATCAATACGAGTGCCACCGACGCCGAACAAACCATCCTGGCCGGCGCGCCGCCAGTGTATTTCGCATCCTCGGAATTGTCGCCGTCATTTCCGGGCTATGTCGAAGGCGCAATCGTGGCTGGGCGCATTGCTGCACAGAAAATCCTCTCGGAATTTAATCCGCAATAGTCACAAGCGCCTCATGGTCGCAGGCGAGGCGTCTCAAGGTGGCGACCGGACGTCGCCGGGCCAGAGCGGCGGCGTGATTTGATCCCGTGAACATGCGACTGCATGAAACAGTTCGGCAACGAACTTCCTCGCCCTCGCATGACCGAATATGCCCGGTACTGCCCGAATTCCCGTTTCAAATCTGTTACACGGTCAGTTTGCGCGCGTCGTTCGTCCGTTACCGGGTGCGGCTAAGTTCCTTTCAACAGAAAAAGAAAATCAATGAAGGGAATGGCGATGCATACGAATATCCAGACTGCCTACAGCGGCCGCCTGCAGGCGGAGCGCAACGATCGGCGGCCGAAGCTGGCGCTGCGCCGGCGCGCCAACGACCATCCGATGGCGCTGTTCGTGGTGCTGGGCGCCGCCGCGTTCGTCGGCATGGCCTTCGCGCCGACGGTCGGTCCAGCCTTTGCTTCGCTGAACCCGCCGGCAAACATCGTCAACGGCGCGCCGACCACGACCAAGACCGCGCGTCTGCCGATGCCGGAGATCGATTTTGTCTGCAAGGGGCAGGCCTGGGGCGCCGAAAGTGCGGACTGCCTGCGCGTCATCGCCGAGCAATCCGGCATTCACAAGGCTCGCGCGGTCCGCGTGATCGCCAATGCCGCGCCGCTGACCCATACGCCGAACGTTTTTTGATGCCCCCGAGCGACCCTCCAGCGCTCCAGGCAGGCTCCCGCCGCATCCTCGGCTGGGAGCTTTCTTTTGAGGATCCTAGGCCGGCTCTAACCGCCCAACGCGGCCTGCTCGGCAATGGCCGACAGCACGCCGCGCACGTCCAGCGTGCTGAACGGCTTTTCCAGGATCTGCGGACGCTGCGGCGCGGGCAACGCCTCGATTTCGGCTTTCGCGCCGATCAGGTCGCCGGTGACCAGAACGAAGCGCCGCGCCAGATCAGGGTTTTCGGCGAGCAGTTCGCGATAGACTGATATGCCGCTGGTGCCGGGCATGCGCAGATCGGAAAAGACGATGTCCGGTGGCATGTGGCCGGTCAAGGTCGCGGCGGCCGATGCCCAGGCCGGCACGATCCGCGACTTGATGCCCATCAATTCCAGAATGTCGGACAGCGACGCGGCGACATCCGGCTCGTCGTCGATGATCAGCGCATGGCGCAATCCGCTCGAGCGCGACGGGGTTTCGCCGGCGGCGGCCGCGCCGGCGGCGATCGCCGGCAACTGGACGACGAAACGGGCGCCCCTCGGCAGAACTTCCTCGAACCAGACATCGCCATTGTGCCGTTCGATGATCGATTTCGAGATCGACAGGCCGATGCCGGTGCCGACGCCGACCGGCTTGGTGGTGAAGTAGGATTCGAAGATGCGGGAGCGTATCGCTTCCGGCACGCCCAGCCCGTTGTCCTCGACCGAGAAACAGGGATTGCCGCGATCGCTGCGAAACGTGCGTACCTTGATCAGCCGGTCGCCGCCGATGCCGGCCAGAGCGTGCTGGCTGTTGATGAGGAAGTTGGCAGCCACTTGCGTCACATGGTCGGCGTCGGCCATGGCCAGCAGCGGACCGCTGGCGAAATCGGTATCGATAATGATGCCGGTTGACCTGGCGCCGTAGGCTGTCACTTCGAGTGCCGCGCGGACCACCTGGTTGAGGTCGGTTTCGGCCTGCGACGCGGGATGCAGGCGGACCATCGAGAGGAAGCTCTTGACTATGCGGCCGCACCGCTCGGCGGCTGCTCGCACCTTCTCGGCCCGCACCTTGGTCTGCGGGTCTGAGGCGAACTCGTGCAGCAGCGTCGATTGGGCGACGACCACGGCGAGCGGGTTGTTGAGCTCGTGTGACACGCCGGCAAGCAGGGAGCCCATCGCCGCCATCTTCTCGTTCTGGTGCAGCTTTTCACGCTGGCGGCCGATCTCCTCTTCGGCGCGCAATTTGTCGCGAAGGTCGCGGATCGAGCCGAAAATCAGGCGGCGGTCGGCGACCCGCATCTCGGTCGCGGTCAGTTCGATCGGAAAGACCTCGCCGGCCGCATTCTGGGTTACGGTCTCGATCCGCTGGCCGACCATCGGCGCGCCGCGGCCCGACATGTATTCGGCGCCCGACACATAGCCCTTTCGATAATATTCCGGAACGACGGTGTCGAGCAGGTCCTTGCCGAGGATGTCGCTGCGCTGGTAGCCGAACATCTTTTCGGCGGCCGGATTGAATTCGATGATCGAACCGGTCTCGTCGATGACGATGATGGCGTCGAGCGAAGCCTGCAGCATGGTGCGGCGGATGACTTCGCTGGCATGGGCATCGGAAAGCGATCGTTCGATGGCGTCGCCTATGGCCAGTGCCACGATGTGCAGCGTTGCCTCTTCCTCGTCGGTCCATTCGCGCTCGTTGACGCAGTCGTTGACCGCCAGCGTGCCCCACAGATGGCCATGCGCAAAGACCGACACCGACAGGAACGACTTGATGTGCTGCTTTTCGAAGTCGATTCTCAGAAAACCTTCGAGGTCGCGCGTGTGTCCCGCGAAGATCTTGCCTTGCCGCTCGTCCTCCGCCAACCGTTCCAGCAGTGGGTCCGAATTGACAACCGACTGCAAGATCACCGTTGGCGATGCCAGTTCGCCGCCAAATCGCGGGTTGATCCAGTAGGCCGCGACCGACTGGGCAAAGCCCTGGCCGGGCAGCTCGCGCAGCCGAAACAGGATGCCGCGCTGGCAATCCATGGCCTCGCAAAGCCTTTCAAGGATGCCGTCCATCTCGCGCTGCCAGTCGCCGGCTTCGCGAAGCCGGCGAACGACATGGACAGCCGCCATCGCCGCGCCCTGCCTGACGCCTTGCATACCGCTGCGTGCTGCTTCAGCCGTCATGGTCAGCCGTCATTTCACAGTCGTGCCCGGCCACAGTGGTACCAGTGGTCGCGCCGCTCAGTTGCTTTCGCCGGTCGGCAGCGAGAAGATATAGCCTTCGCCGCGGACCGTGCGCAGGAATTTCGGATTGGCAGGGTCCGCCTCGATCTTCTTTCTCAGCCGCATGATGCGGATATCGACCGCGCGTGACGATTCCGGATCTTCCACGAAGCCGATCGCCTCGGAGATCGCCGCACGCGTCAGCAAACGGTTGGCACGTGTCAGGAAGACCTCCAGCACGTCGAATTCGCTCTTGGCCATGTCGATGACCGTCCCATTGGTGCCGGTGACGAACCGGCCGTCGAGATCGGCATGGAAAGGGCCGAAGCTCATGAAACGGCGGTTGGCAGTTGTTTCAGCCTTGGCGCCCTGTGGTTCGGCCGGCTGCGGCACGCGGCGCAGCACGCTGCGGACCCTCGCCAGCACCTCGCGCAATTCGTAAGGTTTGACGATGTAGTCGTCGGCGCCGAGTTCCAGCCCGACTATGCGGTCGAGCGCGGTGCCGGCGGCAGTGGCATAGATGATGCCGATCGGCATTTTCGAGCGCAGCCAGCGCCCGAGCGACAGGCCGTCCTCGCCCGGCATGGCGATGTCGAGGATGGCCAGATGAAACGACTGCGTTTCCAGCAAGGTTCGCGCGGCGCTGGCACTCTCGGCCGTCGCGACATCGTAGCCGCTGGCGCCGAGATACTCGGCAACCGCGTCCCTCAGATCGGGCTCGTCCTCGACGATGACAATTCGTGCCCGCACTATGCTCTCGCTCCCGCTTTCAGCGGAAAGTAGATTGGGTATAAACATCATGTCCAGCACTCATCTTGGGTTGCCGGTTGCAGGGTGGAAAAAAAATGGTTGCACGATCCGTCATCGCGCTTGTTTCGGTCGCCGAAGTGGTCGCGACCGATCTCGCCGACCATCTCGAACGGCGTGGCCATGACGTGCGCGCGGTGCGGCAGCCGTGGGAGGCCGAATCCTTGCTTTCCGGAAAGGGCATCGATGTCGTCGTCGTCGGCGACAGCCTCAGCCAGGCGGAAGGGCGTGATCTGCTCAGGCGCCATGGCGGCGAGGGCGGGCCGGATTTCATCCTGATCTGCCGGCCGGCCGATCTCGTCGACAAGGTGCTGGCGCTCGAACTCGGCGCCGCCGACGTCGTTGAGAGCCCGCTCAACGTCAGGGAACTCGCCGCCCGTATCGGCGGCTTGCTGGCACGGCGCGGCAGGAACGCCGGGGAACTGGTGGTGCTGGAGAACGCGACGGTCGACCTCCGGTCGGCCATGGTCATGCATCGGTCCGGCACGGAAGAGCAATTGTCGCCGGGTCAGGTGGCGCTGCTCAGATTGTTCCTGGCCAGTCCGCGCAAGGTCTTGACGCGCGACGACATCATTGCCGCCGCGCCCGCCGAAAATGCCGATGCCTTCGATCGCTCGATCGATTCGCGCATCGTGCGGCTGCGCCGCAAGCTCGACACCGAAACCATAACCACCATAAGGGGTGCGGGCTACCGGTTCGATCCGCCGACGCAGTTCGCCGACTGAGGCCGGGGCCCTCACCGTACTGTCCACAGGCCCAGGCGCTCAGCGCACCACGAGAAGCGACGGACCTGTCGGCATTTCGCTGGCCGCGACGAATTCGCTCGCATGGGCACGATCCCTAAGAAGCACGGTGGCGAGGCCGGCAAAGCCGAGCAGGCCCTGTGCGTAGAGCAGTGCGGAAAGCACCGAAGCTGCAAATTTCGTGTTCATCGTTTTCGTCCCCCAATTTGGTTTTAGATTCGCTTCAGGGAAACCCCCGAAGTGCCCCCCCCCCCCCCGGCGCCCCCCCGCGCCGGGCGGGGCCGGCGGGGGGGCACGCGGCAAATGGGGGGGGGGGGGCGCG